>DAHUXE010000197.1 GCA_027307325.1 Gammaproteobacteria bacterium
GGCGCGGTGGTGGGAACGGCCGACGCGCCCGCGCAGCTGGTGCAGCTGCGCGAGTCCCATGTGGTCGGCGCGGTTGATCATGATGGTGTTGGCGCTCGGTACGTCGATGCCGCTCTCGATGATGGTGGTGCACACGAGCAGGCTGAAGCGCCGGTGGTAGAAATCCACCATCAGCTGCTCGAGCTCGCGCTCGCGCATCTGCCCGTGGGCGATGCGCACGCTCGCCTCGGGCACCAGCGTCTGCACCTCGGCGGCAATCTTGGCGATCGAGCGCACCTCGTTGTGCACGAAGTAGATCTGGCCGCCGCGGCGCAGCTCGCGCAGCGCCGCCTCGCGCAGCGTCGCACCGTTCCATTCGATGAGGAAGGTCTTGATGGCGAGGCGCGCCGCGGGCGCGGTGGTGATGAGCGACAGGTCGCGTAAGCCCCCGAGCGCCATGTTGAGGGTGCGCGGGATGGGCGTCGCGGTGAGCGTCAGCACGTGCACGTTGGCGCGCAGCGCCTGCAGGCGCTGCTTGTCACGGACCCCGAAGCGCTGCTCCTCGTCGATGATCAGCAGCCCGAGATCGTGGAACCGGGCGTGCGCGTGCAGCAGCCGGTGAGTGGCGATGACGATGTCGACCTTGCCCTGCTCGAGCGCGGCGAGCGTGGCCTCGGTCTCCTTCGAGGTGCCGAAGCGCGACAGCGCCTCGATGCGCACCGGCCAGTCCGCGAAGCGGTCGCGGAAGTTGGTGAGGTGCTGCTGCACCAGCAGCGTCGTGGGGGCGAGCACCGCGACCTGTTTGCCCGCGGCCGTGGCCGCGAACGCGGCGCGCATCGCCACTTCGGTCTTGCCGAAGCCGACATCGCCGCAGACGATGCGGTCCATCGGACGCTCGGCAGCGAGGTCGGCGAGCACCTGGCGGATGGCCTCGGCCTGGTCCTCGGTCTCCTCGAACGGGACAGCGTTGACGAAGGCCTGGTAGTCGGGCTCGGGCGCCCTCAGGGAGAGCCCGCGCTGCGCCTTGCGACGCGCGTACAGGTCGAGGAGCTCGGCCGCCACGTCGCGGATCTGCTCGGCCGCCCGGCGGCGCGCCCTGGCCCACTGGTCGGTGCCGAGCTTGTGGAGCGGGGCGCTCTCAGGCGCAGCCCCGGTGTAGCGGCTCACGAGGTGCAGCGCGTGTACCGGGACGTACAGGCGGTCACAGTCCTGGTACTCGAGCACCAGGAACTCTCCCGCCTGCCCGGCAACGTCCATCGCCTGAAGCCCCGCGTAGCGTCCCACCCCATACTCCTCGTGCACCACCGGCGCGCCGGGGTTGAGGTCCTGGAGATCGCGCAGGATCGCCTCGGGGTCGGAGGCGCGCTTGCGCCGGCGCTCCTGGCGGGCGCGCGCGCCGAACAGCTGCGCCTCCGCGATCAGGGCGATCGCCGGCTCGGTGAGGGTCAGGCCTTGGATGTCCGGTACCACGGCAAGGGCCAGCGGCGTGCTGCCCTCCGCGAAAGCCTCCCACCCGCTCACCATGGCCACCGTGTGCCCGTGGGCGCGCAGCATTTCGCCGAGCATCTCGCGCCGGCCCGGCGAGTCGGCCGCGATCAGCACCCGCCCGTGGAACTCGCGCACGAACGCATCGAGCGGCGCGAGCGGCCGCTCGGCGCGCATGTCGAGGCGCAGCTCGCGGGGCGCGGCGGTCGGGAAGTTGCGCAGGCTGGCGCGCGGGCCGGCGAGCTCGGTGTCCGCCTTGAAGGCATCGAAGGTCACCGCGGCGAAGCCCCCGAGCGCCTCGTCGAGCTCCGCGGGCGCGAGGAACAGCTCCTGTGGCCGCAGTACCGGGCGCTCGAGATCGTGGCGCCGATCCTCGTAGCGGGCTTCGACCTCGGCCCAGGCGCGCAACAGCGCCTGCGGCAGCGCCGCGTCGCGCACGATCACCGCATCGGCCGGGAGATAGTCGGTGAGCCTGGCAAGCCTGTCGAAGAACAGCGGCTGATAGAACTCGATGCCGGCCGGCGCCAGCCCCTCGCTCACCCCGCGGTACACGGCACTCCTGGACGGGTCCCCCTCGAAACGGGTCCGGTAACGCCGCCGGAACTCGCGCACCGCCTGCGCGTCGAGTGGCACCTCGCGCGCCGGCAGCAGCCGCACCTCCTCGAGCGTATCCAGCGAGCGCTGCGTCTCCGGATCGAAGCGGCGCAGGCCCACGATCTCGTCATCGAACAGGTCGATGCGCAGCGGCGCCGTGCTGCCCATCGGGAACACGTCGAGGAGCGACCCGCGCACCGCGAACTCCCCCGGGCTCGCCACCTGACTGACGCTCGCGTAGCCGGCGTCGGCGAGCCGCTGCCGGAACGGCTCGAGGGCGAGCGATTGTCCGGCGCGCAGCTCGAAGGCGCGGCCCTGCACGTAGTCGCGTGGTGGCAGGCGCTGCATCAGCGTGTCGGCCGAGACGATCAGGCAGCCGCGCTTCACGTACGGCAGCTCGTAGAGCGTCTTGAGCCGCTCGGAAGTGATGTCCGGATGCGGCGAGAACTGATCGTAGGGCAGCACCTCCCAGTCGGGCAGCCGCAGCAGCGCCAGGGTGTCGCCGGCGAAGAAGCGCAGCTCGGCGCTCATCCGCTCGAGGGCTCGCGCCCCGTCGGCGATCACCACGTAGAGCCGCGTGTCGGCGCGCAGCCCTTCGGCGAGCGCCAGCGAGGCGGCGCTGCCATACAGCTGGCGCCATTCGAGCTTAGGGGCGGCTGCGCCCGGCAGCGGCGGATTGAGTAGCGAGGTCATGAGTCTCGGGCAGCTTACCCGAGCGCGGCGCGTTCAGGTGCCGGCGGGAATTGCGGCGAGCTGTATGCGGTGGCTGAGCGGCACGCAGAAGATGTCGATCGGGTGCGCGCGGCCGCGCAGCTGCAGCGGCGGCAGCGGCGTCGCGCCGACGTCGAAGCCGTGCGCATCGAGCGAGCGCTTGAGCGCGCTCGAGAACAGCATCTCCCCGGCGCGCGCCCGCTGGCAGAGCCGCGCGGCGATGTTCACCGTGTCGCCGATGATCGTGTAGCTCATGTAGGCGGAGGAGCCGACGTTGCCGGCGACCACGTCGCCCTCGTTGATGCCGATGCCGAGCCCCGCCTCGATCTGAAAGCGCTCCCGCCAGGAGCGCGACAGCTCGGCAAAGCGGGCGAGCATCTCGCGCGCCGCGCTCACGGCGCGCTGCGCGCTGTCGGGCTGCGCGAGCGGCACGCCGAAGCCGAGCATCAGGCAGTCGCCCGCCATGTGAAACACGGTACCGTCGTAGCGGAAGGTGATCTCGGTGAGGAGCGAGAAGAACTCGTTGAGCAGCGGCACCACGCGCTGCGGATCGAGCTGCTCGGCGATGCTGGTGAATCCGCGCAGGTCGGCAAACAGCACCACGGCGTGTGCGCGAGCCTCCGCGGCCGGCCCGGCCGGCGACAGCAGCGTATCGCGCAGCTGGGCGTCGGCGAGGATCTTGTCGGCGACGCGCGGCGACACATAGCGGCGGAAGGTCTGCCGCAGACTCTCTTCCCGGCGCCGGATCTCCTCTTCCAGCTGCGCTGCCGCCTTCTTTTTGCGCACGCTGCTCGCGTGCAGCAGGGCCTCTATGCGGGCCCTGAGAGGCTCATCGATCACGTGTTCCCCGGAAATCTTCCAGTGATCGCGAGCCTACCATTGGCGGATGGCTGCGTGCCAGCGAAGTGGCCGCAGTCGGATGCGCGCGCCGCGCAGCGCGCGTCGCGGCGGGCGGTCAGGCCCTCAGGCGGACGGTGACGGGGCCGGCGAGGCCGCCGGCGTCGCCTAGCCGTTCGTCACGACCGAGTGGATGACGCGGTCGCCTTCGAAGAACACCGAGAAGCCGTTGTAGTCCCAGCGGGTGATCGGCGGGCGCTGCGGGCTGCCGCCCCCGACTGCGGGGTGGCGCGCGACCGGCGCGCCGAAGCGCTTTTCCACCTCGCTCATGGTGACGCCGCGTTTCGGGCGGTCGACCTGAGACTCACGCACCCGGACCTGGTCGTTGACCACGACGGTGTCGGCGAGCGCACTGCCGGCGACTGCGCATCCGCACAGCAGCGCCGCGAGAATTCGTGTCTGCATGCGAGTTCCTCCGCTCCGGCGGAACTATAGCACCGGGGGTAATCTGTCAAAGCGGGCGATGCGACTTATGGGTGCCAATCTGTGACACAGGTCTGAAAAGCGGCCTGACTGTGGTTAAATCGCGACGATGTTTCATCCGCTGCCGCTGTACGTCGGCCTGCGCTACGTGCGCGCGAGGTCGCAGAAGTTCTTCGTCTCGTTCATCACCTGGGCGTCGCTGGCAGGCGTGGGCGTCGGGGTCGCGGCACTCATCGTCATCGTCTCGGTGATGAACGGCTTCGAGAGCGAGCTGCGCGACCGGCTGCTGTCGCTCGGCGCCGAGATTCGCGTGATAGCGGCCGCCGCGCACGGTGCGCCGTCGGCGCGCTCCGCGCCTCTCGATTGGCAGGACGCGGCGCGGCGCGCACGCGCCGTCGCCGGCGTCGTCGACGTCGCGCCCTACGCGGAGCTCGCCGCGCTCGCGGTGCGCGGGCCCGAGATGCTGCCGGTCGTGCTGCGTGGGATCGAGCCGCAGCAGAGCGCCTCGGTTACCGAGCTCGGTACCTCGATCATCCAGGGGCGCTTGCGCGATCTCGTAGCGGGCTCCGGGCGGGTCATCGTCGGGGAGCTGATCGCCGAGCGCTTAGGGCTGGCAGTAGGCGATCCGCTCACGCTGCTCGTGCCCACCGTGAGCGCGGACGGTACGCCGCAGGGCAAGCTGCGCAGCTTCACGGTGGCGGGCATCTTCGAGGTGGGGCTACAGGAGCACGATGGCACGCTGGTGTTCACGCCGCTCGAGGACGCGCGCGCGCTCGCCCCCGCGAATGCCAGCGGGCAGGGGCTGCGCATCCGCGTCGCCGACGCGCTGGCGGCTCCGGCCGTTGCGGCGCGGCTGCGCGCGGCGCTGCCACGGGTCTACGAAGTGCGCGACTGGACCGAGGACAACGCCAGCTACTTCCGCGCGACCCGCATCGAGAAGACCATGATGTCGCTCATCCTGCTGCTGATCGTCGCGGTTGCCGCCTTCAACATCGTCGCCATGCTGGTAATGGTGGTGACCGACAAGCGTACCGACATCGCGATCCTGCGCACCTTCGGCGCCGCGCCGCGCCGTGTGATGGGGATCTTCATCACCCAGGGACTGGTGATCGGCTGGCTGGGGGTGGCGCTCGGCGTGGCGCTCGGCCTCACGCTGGCGCTCAATGTCGAGACCATCGAGCCCTTCCTCGAGCGCACGTTCCATTTCCAGATCCTCGACTCGGAGGTCTACTACAGCAGTGCCATCCCCTCCGAGGTGCACGCCGCCAACGTGGTGGCGATCGCCGCGGCGGCGCTGCTGCTTACCGCGCTCGCCACGGTCTATCCGGCGCTGCGCGCGGCGCGCACCGCCCCGGCCGAAGCGCTGCGCTACGAATGATCATGGCGGGCGCACCCTACGAATGGCTGATCGGCACGCGCTACCTGCGCTCGACGCACCGGCGCGGCTTCGTCTCGTTCGTGGCCCTCATGTCGGTAAGCGGACTGACGCTCGGGGTGGCCACCCTCATCGTGGTGCTGTCGGTCATGAACGGCTTCGAGCGCGAGCTGCGCACCCGCATCCTCGCCGTGACCGCGCATGCCACGCTCACCGGCATGTCCGGCACGCTCGCCGACTGGCAGACGCTGAGCTCACGCGCACGGCGGCAGTCCGGAGTGCAGGCGGCGGTGCCATACGTGGAAGCTGAGGCGATGCTCGCCAACGGCTACGCGCTCACCGGGGCCACGGTGCGCGGCGTGCTGCCGGACGAGGAGCGCACCGCCACCGGCCTCGCCCAGCGGATGACCCAGGGGAGCCTCGACGATCTGAAGGCCGGTGGCTACGGCATCATTCTCGGTGCGGCGCTCGCTCACGAGCTCGGCGCGCGCGTCGGCGGCACGGTGGTGGTGATCGCGCCGCAGGGCACCGCCACTCCGAGCGGCGTGGCGCCGCGCATGCGGCGTTTTTACGTGGTGGGCATCTTCTCGTCGGGGATGTACGAATTCGACCGCGGGCTGGCGCTCACGCACATGGCGGACGCCGCGCGGTTGTTTCGCCTCGGTGACGGCGTCACGGGGCTGCGCCTGGCGCTCACCGACCCGCTGCGGGCGCCCGAGGTCGCGGTGCGGGTGGCGCGCGCGCTCGGCGGGGGCTTCTACGTGAGCGACTGGACGCAGAACCACGCCAACTTCTTCCGCTCCATCGAGATCACCAAGTCGATGATGTTCGTGATCCTGCTGATGCTGGTCGCCGTCGCCGCCTTCAACATCGTTGCGACGCTGGTCATGATCGTGAAGGAGAAGCAGGCAGACATCGCCATCCTGCGCACGCTCGGGGCTGCGCCGCGCAACGTGCTCGCCACCTTCGCCGTGCAGGGGGTGCTGATCGGCCTCACCGGCACGCTGCTCGGCGCGGGACTCGGCACGCTGCTGTCGGACAACCTCGAGACGCTGGTGGGGGCGCTCGAGCGCCTCACCGGGGTGCGGTTCATCGACGCCAGCGTCTATTACCTGAGCGACCTGCCGGCCTACGTCGAGGGGCTCGACGTGCTCAAGGTGTGCGGGGTGGCGTTCCTGTTGTGCGCGCTCGCGACCGTCTATCCGGCATGGCGCGCGGCGCGCACCGCGCCGGCGGAGGCGCTGCGACATGAGTGAAGTGGTTCTCGAGGCGCGCCAGGTAGAGAAGAGCTTCCGTCAGGGGCCGGTAGTGCTGCCGGTGCTGAAGGGGGTGCAGCTGAGCGTGGCGGCGGGCGAGCGCGTCGCGATCGTCGGCGCTTCGGGCTCGGGCAAGACGACGCTGCTGCAGATCCTCGGCGGGCTCGACGCGCCGAGCGGCGGTGCGGTGCTGATCGCCGGCCGGGACATACACGCGCTCGGCGAGGGCGAGCGCGGCGCGCTGCGCAACCGCGCGCTCGGCTTCGTCTATCAGTTCCACCACCTGCTGCCGGAGTTCTCGGCGCTGGAGAACGTGGCGATGCCGCTGCTGGTGCGGCGCACACCGGTGGCCGAGGCGCGCACCCGCGCGCGGGCGTTGCTCGAGCGCGTGGGTCTCGGCGAGCGCCTCACGCATCGCCCTCACCAGCTCTCCGGCGGGGAGCGGCAGCGCGCGGCGGTGGCGCGCGCGCTGGTGACGCAACCACAGCTCGTGCTCGCCGACGAGCCGACCGGAAACCTCGACGGCGCCAACGCCGACAGCGTCTTCGCCCTCATGCTGGAGCTCAACCGCGAACGCCGTACCAGCCTCGTGATAGTGACGCACGACCTGAAGCTCGCGCGCCGCATGGAGCGGGTCTACGAGCTCGAAGGGGGGGCGCTCACCGCGAGCGTCTGAGAGGACGCCCCTGAGGCGTAGCCGGCAACAACGACGCTCTTTGCCGGCGTCTGCGGAGTGATGCCCGGCGCAAGCGCCGCACACGCTTGCCCGATCAACAATCAGCTACACCGCGGGCGCCAGTGTGGCGCGTGCGGTAGCGGCTCGCGACGTTCCAGCGCCATACGAGCTCGAGGGCGGCCCAGCCGAGGAGCCCGCCGACCGCCGCGCATACCAGGCACCCGATCGCGAACGGCTGCCACACCGGCGCCAGCGCGTGCTGGAACCAGCGCCAGTCGGGAACGAACCTGAAGTGTTGGCGCGGCACGTGCAGGACGGCCACGCCGACCCGATAGGCGAAGTAGTAAAGCGGCACCAGGGTGAAGGGATTCGCGACCACCCAGGTCGTGCCATAGATCACCGGCAGGTTGATCCGCCAGACGAGGGCCACGACCACCGCCAGCAGCAGGTGGATCGGCAGCGGCACGAACGAGATCGCGCAGCCGGCCCCGAAGGCGGCGGTCACCGCCCGCCGGTGCAGCGTCCACAGCTGCGGGTCTGCGATGCGCTCACCGCAGAGCCGCACCGGCCAGCGCGTGCGCAGCGTGTCGGGCGCCGGAACGATTTTTTTCAATAACGCCCGCGGCATCGAGGCCTGTGACTGTACCAGAAGGGCCGGGCACGGGGATGTGCGGCGGTTCCGGTATGATGGCCGGTAAGCAAGACCCGCCGTCGCGGTCGCTGGGGTCGTTCAGGATGTGGGAAATAGTACGGGCCGGTGGCCCGTTGATGTGGCCGATCATTCTGTGCTCGATCGTCGCGGCGGCCATCATTCTCGAGCGCCTGTGGACGCTGCAGGACCGGCGGGTGCTGCCGCGCGAGCTGCCGCAGCGGGTCTGGCAGCTGATCGAGGCCGGCCAGGTCACGGACAAGGTGATAGCGGGGCTCGAGCAGAACTCCCCGCTCGGCAGGCTCCTCGCTACCGGCCTCGCCAACCGCCACCGGCCGCGTGAGTTCCTCATGGAGCGTCTCGAGGACACCGGCCGCCACGTGGTGCACGAGCTCGAGCGCTTCATCAATACGCTCGGGACGATCGCCGGCATTGCGCCGCTCCTCGGCCTGCTCGGCACTGTGACCGGCATCATCCGCTCGTTCAACGCCATCGAGGCCGGCGGCATGGGCGACCCGCGCGCTCTCTCCGGGGGCATCGCCGAAGCGCTGATCTGCACCGTGGCCGGCCTGTGCGTCGCCATCCCGGCGCTCATTTTCTACCGTTACCTGCGCGGCCGGGTGGAGACCATCGTGGTGGAGATGGAGAAGCAGGCGATCCGCATGGCGGACGCGCTCGAGGCGGCGCGGCAGCGCGAACGCGGCTCGCCGGCCGCCGCCGCGTGAGGCGCAGGGTCCGGGAACGGAAGCCGTGAATCTGAGGCCCAGCCGCCCGCACGAAGAGCCGGAGATCAACGTCGTCTCGCTGATCGACGTGGTGCTGCTGCTGGTCGTGTTCTTCATCCTCTCGAGCCGCTTCACCGATGAGGGGCGGCTGCACGTGCACCTGCCGCACGCGAATGCCGTGCCCACGCCGCGGGTCGGCAGCGAGCCGCTGGTCGTCAGTGTCACCGAGGCGGGCGGCTATCTCGTCAACGGGCGCGAGCTGATCAACTCGAGCCCGGAGACACTGCGGGCGGCGCTGCTCAAGGAGGCCGGCACCAGCCGCTCTACGCCCGTCACGCTGCGCGCCGACGCGCGCTCCACTCACCAGTCGGTCATCACCGCCATGGACGTGCTCGGACGGCTCGGCTTCGCCGAGATCAACGTCGCCACCGTCAAGGAAGAGCCGGCGGGCAAGCCTTGAACGACGTGCCCTCCCGCTCGAGTGCGCGCGCTGCGCAGTCGCAGGGGGGCGGCGGCTGGCAGACCTACCGGCGGCTGCTCGGCTATATACGGCCGCACCGCGGGCAATTCATCCTGGGCGTGCTCGGCGCCATGCTGTATTCGGCCGTAATGGCCAGCTTCGCGCTGCTCGCCAAGAAATTCGGCGACGGCACCTTCACCCACCAGGACCCGCGTACCATCGTGTGGGTGCCGCTGGCCGTGGTGGGGATGTTCCTGCTGCGGGGCCTCGGCGATTTCACCCAGATCTATTTCATGGGCTACGTCGGCCGGCAGATCGTCGCGCGGCTGCGCAGTGACGCATTTCGCCGCATTCTCGATCTGCCGATCGGCTTCTTCGACCGCAGCTCGCCGGCGGCCCTGCTGTCGCGCCTCACCTTCAACACCGAGCAGATCGGCCAGGCGACGACCGACTCCGTGGTCGTCACGGTGCGCACGACCCTCACCATCGTCGGCTCGATCGCCGTGCTGTTATGGCTGAACGCGCGCCTGGCGCTGATCGCCCTCACCATGGGCCCGCTGGTCGGCTGGCTGGTCTCGGTCATCAACCAGAAGTTCCGCCGCTACGGCCGCCGCATCCAGGACTCGATGGGCGACGTCACACGCGTCGCCAAGGAGAGCTTCGAGGCGCCGCGCCTCATCAAGGTCTACAACGCCCAGGAACACCTCGCGCAGCAGTTCGACGCGGTGAATGAGCGCAACCGCCGCTCGAACATGAGGCTGGTTCTCACCAAGGGGCTGTCGAACCCGGTGGTGCAGCTGCTCACCGCCATCGGGCTCGCGGTCGTGCTGTCGATCGCCATTGCGGATGCCGTGCATGGCCGCACCTCGATGGGCGACCTGCTGGCGTTCTTCACCGCTCTCGTCAGCATCGCGCAGCCGCTGCGCGAGCTGGTCGGAGTGGCAGGTCCGCTGCAGCAGGGGAGCGCGGGCGGGCAGAGCCTGTTCGAGCTGCTCGATGAACCCGTGGAGCCGCAGGGCGGGAGCTTGCGGCCCGCGCGGGTGCGGGGAGCGGTGCGGTTCGAGCACGTGTCGTTCGCCTACCGCGCCGACGACACCCCGGCGGGCGGCGGGCCGGCAGGTGCGGCCCAGCCGCGCCGCGCCGCGGCACTCGCCGACATTTCGCTCGAGATCGCCGCCGGCGAGACTCTCGCCATCGTCGGGCGCTCGGGCAGCGGCAAGTCGACGCTGGTAAATCTGCTGCCGCGCTTCTACGACGTGCGCGCCGGCAGCGTCGCGATCGACGCCCGCGACGTGCGGGAATACGAGCTGCGGTCCTTGCGCGAGCAGATCGCGGTCGTCAGCCAGGACGTGGTGCTGTTCGACGACACCATTCGTAACAACATCGCCTTCGGGCGCGACGTGGGGGATGCCGCTCTCGAGCGTGCGGCGGAGGCGGCCCACATCCTCGAGTTCGTGCGCAACCAGCCGGCCGGGCTCGACGCGCTGGTGGGCGACCGCGGCATGCTGCTGTCCGGCGGCCAGCGCCAGCGCATCGCCATCGCGCGGGCGCTCATCAAGGACGCGCCGATTCTGATTCTAGACGAGGCCACCTCCGCGCTCGACACCGAGTCCGAGCGCCACATTCAGGCGGCGCTCGCACAGCTGCTGCTCCACCGCACCACGCTGGTGATCGCCCACCGCCTGTCGACGGTGGAGCAGGCCGATCGCATCATCGTGCTCGACGCCGGCAGGATCGCCGAGCAGGGCACGCACGCCGCGCTGCTCGGGCGCGGCGGCCTGTACGCGCAGTTGCACCAGCTGCAGTTCTCCGCTTGAGGGAGGGCGCGTTGCAGGGCCGGCTCGAGCGACTGTGGTACGGGGACAGCGCGGGCGTGGCGCTGCTCGCCCCGCTCGCCTGGGTCTACGCGGCGCTCACCGGCGCGCGCCGCCGGGCATATGCCGTCGGCGTCCTGCGGCAACGGCGGCTGGCGCGGCCGGTGATCGTGGTCGGCAACCTCACGGTCGGCGGTACGGGCAAGACCCCGCTCACCATCCATCTGGTGCGCATGCTGAGCGCCGAGAAGCTCAGGGTCGGGGTCGTCTCGCGCGGCTACGGGCGGCGCGGCGGGGCGCCACGCCAGGTACATCCCGACTCGGACTGGCGTGACGTGGGTGACGAGCCGGTGATCATCGCGCGCCGCACCGGATGTCCGACGCTCGTGGCGGCGGACCGGGTCGCGGCGGCCCGCACGCTCATCGCCCGCGGCGCGGACGTGATTGTCGCCGACGACGGGCTGCAGCACCTCGCCCTCGGGCGCGACTGCGCGATTGTCGTGATCGACGGCAGCCGCGGCTTCGGCAACGGGCGGCTGCTGCCGCAGGGTCCGATGCGCGAGCCGGCGGCGGCGCTCAGGCAGGCCGACATCGTGGTGCTGAACGGCGAGCCGCAGCACGCCTCGCTCGCGGGAGTGCTGCCCGCCGCAACGCTCACCATGCGGCTCGCGGCGCAGCCGGCCGTGCGGCTCGACGGGCGCAGCCCGCCGTGCGAGCTCGCGGCCTTCAGCGGCCGGCCGGTGCACGCCGTGGCCGGGATCGGCAATCCGCAGCGCTTCTTTCGTGAGCTCGCGGGCTTCGGGCTCGAGGTGATCGCGCATCCCTTCCCGGATCATCATCCGCTCACCGCGCGCGAGCTCGCCTTTGCCGACGAGCTGCCGATCCTCATGACCGAGAAAGATGCCGTAAAATGCACGCCGTTCGCCAACGCGCGGCTGTGGTACGTGCCCGTCAGCGCCACCTTCAGCGACAGCGACGCGCAGGCGCTGCGCGCGCGGGTGCTCGCCAGGCTGCGCGCCGGCTGTGGAGGTTAGAGCGCCGTGGACTCCCGACTGCTCGAGATACTCGCGTGCCCGGTGTGCAAGGGAACGCTCAAGTACCACCGCGAGGCGCAGCTGCTCGTGTGCCGCATGGACCGGCTCGCCTATCCCATCCGCGACGACGTGCCGGTGATGCTGGAGGAGGAGGCCCGGCAGCTTGCGGCCGACGACCCGCTGCTCGAGCGCTGAGGATCCTGAGCCGTGTTCCGGGTGGTGATTCCCGCTCGCTATGACTCGGTCAGGCTTCCCGGCAAGGCGCTGCGGCAGATCGGCGGCAAGCCCATGGTGCAGTGGGTGTACGAGCGCGCGCGCGCGGCGGGCGCCCGCGAGGTGCTGATCGCGACCGACGATGCGCGCATTCTCGAGGCGGCGCGCGCCTTCGGCGCCGAGGCGCTGCTTACCTCGGCCGAGCACGTCTCGGGCACCGACCGCATCGCCGAAGTGGCGGGTGCGCGGCACTGGCCGGAGCGCGACATCGTCGTGAATCTTCAGGGTGACGAGCCTCTCATGCCGCCCGCGCTCATCTCGCAGGTGGCGGAGCTGCTGGATTCGGTGCCGGGCGCGCAGATCGCGACGCTCGCGAGCCCCCTCGCCACGGTGGCGGAGCTGCTCGACACCAACGCGGTGAAAGTGGTGACGGACGCGAGCGGGCGCGCGCTGTATTTCAGCCGCGCGCCGATTCCCTGGAACCGTGCGGGGGCAGACGCGGGTGTTGCGAGTCAGACCGATCCGGGCGGCGCGCGGCGGCATCTGGGTATCTATGCCTACCGGGTCGCCGCGCTCAAGCGCCTCGCGGCGCTCGCGCCGGGGACGCTCGAGCTGCGCGAGAAGCTCGAGCAGCTGCGCGCACTCGAGAACGGCTTTCACATTCAGGTGGCCGACGCGCGCCAGGCGCCGGGACCGGACGTCAACACGCCCGCAGATCTCGCGCGCGCCGCAGCGCTGCTCGGCGCCGCTACCACGCGGGGGTAGACGCAGCAAAATTAAATGCGCGTAATACCTATTGACGGCGCAGGGGGACGTCTGACAATTAAGTCCGGTGACCGGAACTTAAGTCCTTGGCGGGCCGTCGAAATCCGTGCCAGGGCAGGGGGCTCGAGTGTCAACCCTGAGCCCATACCCGACGTTCTTGTAAAGAGCGATCCGCTTCAGACATGGAAACACCCCCGATGCTGAAACCTAGTTACCGCCGCGTTTCCCTTGCCGGCCTGGCCGTGAGTGCTCTTGCACTCGCCCTCGGCGGCTGCGTGGAGGCACCGCCGCCGCGCCCGGTATACGACCCCCCGCCGCCTCCGCCGCCGCCGCCGGTGAGTCAGGTGTACGCGTACCCGCTGCACGGCCAGACGCCGGAGCAGCAGGACCGCGATCATTACGAGTGCAGTACCTGGGCTACGCAGCAGAGCGGTTTCGATCCGAGCGCGCCCGGCATACCGCCCCACGATCGCGTCGAGGTGGTCTCGGCGGCTCCGCCCCCGGGGACCAACACAGCCATCGGCGCCGTCGCTGGCGCGATCATCGGCGCCGCGATAGCGCCGCGCTGGCAGGCCGCACCCGCTGCGCTGGCCGGCGCGGTGGTAGGCAGCGCGATCGGCAGCAGCGCCGATGCCGCCAACGCGCAGGCGACTCGCACCGTCGTAGTTGCCGACCGGCGCGCCGCGGCCGCCGAGGAACAGAAGGCGGCGAGCTATCGGCGCGCGATCTCCGCGTGTCTCGATGCGCGCGGCTATAGCGTGAAGTGAGAAGAGAGCGGACATGAAGAACGCAGCGAAGTGGGTACGGGCCTGCGGGCTCATCGTCGTGACGCTGGCACTGGCGGTGGCGAGCGCGCAGGCGCAGCAGCACGACCGCGATCGCGGCAATCGCGATCGCGGCGATCGCGGGGGCTTCCGCCCCGGCGGTCGTGCTCCCGAGCACATGGACGGGCGCTACGCCCACAATCGCTATTACCCCGACCGCGGCGCTTACATCCGCGCGCTGCCGGGCCGCCCGTATGCATTCG
>DAHUXE010000022.1 GCA_027307325.1 Gammaproteobacteria bacterium
GCCTCGGCAGGCGCCGCCTGCGCAGGCTCGGCGGCCGGCGTGGCAGTCGCGGGCGCAGCCACCGCCGCGGCAGGCGGTGTCTCGGTGGCGCGCGCGATTCCTCCGGCGCGCGTTTCGGCGCCGGTGACCGGCGCGCTCACCGGGGCGCGGGCTGCGGACTGATTCGGCGTGTACACCGGCGGATCGAGCAGCATGGTGTATTCGCGCACCAGTTGCCCGTGCGACCACGTGACGTTGATCAGCAGCGTGATGAAGGGGTCGGTGACCGGGTCGGTGGACTTGATCCTGATGACGTGGCGGCCGTCGGATGTCTCGACGGTGCGCAGCTGTACGCTCGTCAGGTACGTCGGGTAGTCGATGCCGTTCTGGGAGAAGACCTCGCGGGGGGCGAGCTGCGCCCGCACCGTGTTGACCTCATCGGGCGCGACGTCGGTGATCTCGATCTCGGCATCGAGGGGGGAGTTCAACGAAGAGTTGAGATGAATGTCTCCGAGACCCAGCGCAAAGGCCGCTGACGGCAAAACCAGCAGCAATGCCAGCGCCCGGCTTGAGCGTGTGGCGAACATCAGGACACCCCGGCAGGAGCCATTTGAAATATCTTGTAGAAACAATCGGATGGACGATAAGTTGCGAGTCCACCACGAACTGGGCCGCAATATAACTTAAATAGGCTTACAACCCAAAGCCTTAAGGCTTCCGTTGCCGTCGATCGCGGCTCTTCGGTGCACATTGTCGGGCACAGTCCTCGAATTGAATCCCCGGTCAAGGGGCGGAATCTTTACGGATTCTTGAGACATAAACTGTGTCGCGGTTCGCCTCGGGGCGGCCTCGGAGGCCCGAAGCGCCGCCGGAACTGTGATCTCCGCCACATCTCTCCGGCGGGGGAGCGTGCGAGGGGCTCCCGGGACGCCCGCACAGCCGCCGCCGCGCGCCGCGAGGCCCCGCCACCTCAGCTGCGCGGAGCGCCCGGAATCACCGGCGTCGGGGACTTCACGTCGGCGTTCTGCGCGCGCTGGCGCAGGCAGTGGTCCATGAGCACGATCGCAAGCATGGCCTCCGCGATCGGCACCGCGCGCAGGCCCACGCACGGGTCGTGCCGCCCGGTAGTGACGATCTCGACCGGATTGCCGGCGACGTCGATGGTGCGCCCGGGCAGCAGGATGCTCGAGGTAGGCTTCAGCGTGAGGTGCGCGACGATGTCCTGGCCCGAGGAGATACCGCCGAGCACGCCGCCCGCGTGGTTGCTGAGGAAGCCATCGGGCGTCAGCTCATCGCGATGCTCGCTGCCGCGTTGCGCGGCCGAGCGCACGCCGGCGCCGAGCTCGACCGCCTTCACCGCGTTGATGCCCATGAGCGCGTGGGCGATGTCGGCATCGAGGCGGTCGAAGACCGGCTCGCCGAGTCCCGGTGGCACGCCGCTCGCGACCACGGTGACGCGCGCACCGACCGAGTCACCGGCGGAGCGAATCTTCCAGATGAGCTCCTCGAGCTCCGGCACGCGCTGCGGGTCGGGACAAAAGAACGGATTCTGATAGGCGAAGGCGGGGTCGACCGCCTCCAGCGTGAGCGCACCGACCTGGCTTAAGTAACCGTAGATGCGCACGCCGAGCCGCATCTCGAGATAGCGCCGCGCGATTGCGCCCGCCGCGGTGCGCATCACGGTCTCGCGCGCGCTCGCGCGCCCGCCGCCGCGGTAGTCGCGCACGCCGTACTTCTGCTGATAAGTGTAGTCGGCGTGTCCCGGGCGGAAGCGGTCCTTGATGCGCTCGTAGTCGCGCGAGCGTGCGTCGGTGTTCTCGATCAGGATGCCGATCGGAGTGCCGGTGGTACGGCCCTCGAAGACCCCGGAGAGGATGCGCACCTGGTCGGCCTCGCGGCGCTGGCTGACGAAGTGCGAAGTGCCGGTGCGGCGCCGGTCGACGTCCTGCTGCAGATCGGCCTCGGAGAGCTCGAGCCCCGGCGGGCATCCATCGACTATGCAGCCGAGCGCCGGCCCGTGGCTCTCGCCGAAGGTGGTGACGGTGAAGAGTTTCCCGATGGTGTTGCCGGACATGGCTCTAGTGTGCCACCAGTTGCTCGCGCGTCAGGAGAAACACCCCGCCGCCGCCGCGCGCGAAGTGAAGCCAGAGGAACGGCAGCCGCGGGTACGCGCGCCGCACCGCGCCTTCGGTGTTGCCGACCTCGACGACGAGAAGCCCGCGGGGGCGCAGGTGGGCGCCCGCCTCGCGCAGGATGACGGCCACCGAGTCGAGTCCGAGCGCGCCGGCCGCGAGCGCCACGCGCGGCTCGTGCCGGTACTCCGGCGGCAGTCGTTTGAGCTCACGGGCCCCTACGTAAGGCGGATTGGCGACGATGATATCGTAGGCGGCCTTGCCGAGCGCGCTGAAGTGGTCGGAGCGCTTCACGCGCACGCGCCGCCCGAGGCGATGGCGGCGCACGTTGAGGCGCGCGACCTCGAGCGCCGCAGCCGAGATGTCCACGGCGTCGACGCGCGCCTTCGGCAGCGCCCTGGCGCAGGCGATCGCGATGCAGCCCGAGCCGGTGCCGAGATCGAGAACGCGCCGCACGCCCCCGGCGTCCGCCCACGGCGCGAAGCCCCGCTCGATGAGCTCGGCGAGCGGCGAGCGCGGCACGAGCACCCGCCGGTCAACCGCGAACTCAAGGCCCGCGAACCAGGTAACACCGGTGAGGTAGGGCGCGGTAACACGCTCGGCGTTGCGCCGCCCGATGAGCTCCGCGGCACGCGCCGCGGCGGCTGCGCTCACCCGGCGCCGGTAGAGCGCCGCGCCGCCCCGGTGGGCCAACCTAAGCGCGTGCAGCGTGAGGCCCGCGGACTCATCCCACGCATTGTCGGTGCCGTGCCCGAAGCAGACGCGCGCGCGCGTCAGACGCCGCGCGCCGCGCGCGATGAGGACGCGTACGGTGAGTGGCGCGGCCCGCGCGGCGCGTCCGGTGCGCCCCGAGCGCCCGGAGCGCCCGGAGCGCTTAAGGTCCCGCGACATCCGCGCCTCGCAGAGCGGTGTGAAATAATTCGCTCATGAGCATCTCGGGCACCGTTCGAACGCGCTGGCGGGGGCTCCTGGTTCTGGCCGCCGCGGGCGCGGCGCTCCTCGGCTTCTGCGTCGCGCGGCAACTTGACAGGGTAGCGCCCAGCCTGGCAAGCGGCACCTGGCTGCCGCGCCCGAGAGCCATCGCCGACTTCGCGCTCATTGGGGCGAACGGGCGCACCTACTCGCGCGCTGATCTCGCCCGCGCGCCGACCCTCGTCTATTTCGGCTTCACGCACTGCCCGGACGTCTGCCCGACGACCCTGGCGAAGCTCGCGCAGGTTCACCGCCTGGCGGCGCTCGCAACGCTGCGGGTGCTCTTCGTCAGCATCGATCCCGGGCGCGACACGCCGGAGGCGGTCGGGCGCTATGCGCATGCCTTCGACCCGTCCTTCGAGGGTGTCACGGGCAGACCTGAGGAGATCCGGGCCGTGGCCCGGAGCTTTGCGGTCGCCGTCAACCGCGTCGAGCTTCCGGGCGGCGATTACACGATGGATCATTCGGCCGTCATCTTCCTCGTCGACCCGCGCGGCATCGTCGCCATCTTCACTCCACCCTTCGAAGTGCCCGCCCTGGCGGCGGATCTGCGCCGCGCGGTGCCCTACCTCGCGCCGCCGCAGGAGCGGCGCCCCACATGAGCGCCGACGACACCGGCGCCCGGCTCTTCGTCGGCCTGCAGTACCTGCTGCCGCAGCACCTGCTGTCGGGCGTGGTGCACTGGCTCGCGCGGCTCGAGCTCTCCTGGGTGAAGAACGCGTTCATCGACAATTTTCTGGTCAACTATCGCCCCGACATGAGCGAGGCCGAGGAGCCCGATCCGCGCCGCTATGCGAGCTTCAACGCCTTCTTCACGCGCGCACTGCGCCCGGGCGCGCGCCCCGTGGATCCCTCGCCCACCGTGCTCGTCTCGCCCGTCGACGGAACGGTGAGTCAGATCGGGCGGATCGATGGAGCCGCGCTCGTGCAGGCGAAGGGCTTGAGCTACACGCTCGAATCGCTCCTCGACGAGGCCGCGCCGGCGTGGGCCGCGGCGCTCCGCGGCGGCGCATTCGCGACGCTCTATCTCGCCCCGCACAACTACCATCGCATCCACATGCCGCTCGCCGGCGCGCTCAAGGCCGCCTGGTACGTGCCGGGCCAGCTCTTCAGCGTGAACGCGACCACCGCCAGCCAGGTGCCGGGGCTCTTCGCACGCAACGAGCGCGTGGTGTGCGTGTTCGCGGACGCGGCGCTGTCCTTCGCGCTGGTGCTGGTGGGGGCGTTGTTCGTCGGCAGCATGTCGACCGTGTGGCACGGCGAGGTCACGCCCCGCAGCCCGCGCGTGCGCGGCGAGCTGCCGCTCGAGTTCGTACGCGCCGCTTTGAGTCTCGAGAAGGGCGCGGAGATGGGCCGCTTCAACATGGGATCGACCGTGATCCTGCTGCTGCCGCCCGGGAAGGCCGAGTGGCTCGCCGAGCTCGGCGCCGGCAGCGCCATTCGCGTCGGCCAGCCCCTGGCGCGGCTGATATGAACATGACTCCCGGTGCGGACTGGCGGCCGAGCGCGGCGCGTGCGGCGCTCGAAGCGCGGGCGGCGCTGCTCGCTCGCGCGCGCGGGTTCTTCGCCGCGCGGGGCGTGCTCGAGGTCGATACCCCGCTGCTCGTCAACTCGGCGGTGAGCGACGTGCACATCGCGAGCGCCACGGTCGCGCTCGGTGAGGGGCCGCCGCTCTACCTGCACACCTCGCCCGAATACGCGATGAAGCGGCTGCTCGCCTCGGGTTGCGGCGACATCTACCAGATCTGCCACGTGGTGCGCGGCGGCGAGCGCGGGCGGCTGCACAACCCGGAGTTCACGCTCATCGAGTGGTACCGCCTCGGCTTCTCGCTCGCCGCGCTCATGGACGAGGTCGAGGCACTGGTGCGCTCGCTCCTCGGGTCCGCCGCGGCTGGCCGCCGCGCCGGGCGCCTGAGCTACCGCGAGGCGTTCGCGCGCGAGCTGGCACTCGACCCCTTCGTCGCCCCGGACTCGACCCTGCTCGAGGCCGCACGGCGCCTCGGGTTCGCCGCCGGCCACGCGGGCCGCGACGAGCTGCTCGAGTTCCTGATGGGTGTCGGAGTCGGCCCGCGGTCAGGTGCCGGCTCTCTGACCTTCATCCACGGCTATCCGGCGAGCCAGGCGGCGCTCGCGCGCCTCGATCCCGAGGATGCGCGCGCGGCGCTGCGCTTTGAGCTCTACTGCGAGGGTATCGAGCTCGCCAACGGCTTCCACGAGCTGCAATCGGCTGCCGAGCAGCGCGCGCGCTTCGAGCGCGACAACCAGGAGCGGCGCCGCGCGGGGCTGCCGGTGCGGCCTGCCGATGAGCGGCTGCTCGCGGCGCTCAGCTCCGGGCTGCCCGACTGCGCCGGGGTGGCGCTCGGGCTCGAGCGCACGCTGATGCTCGCGCTCGGGCTTGCGCACATCGACGAGGTGCTCAGCTTTCCCACCGCCCGCGCGTGAGCGGGTGAGCCTCACCGCGGCACGCTGCGCATGAGCTCCGAGCGCCTCTCGCCCCGGGGACTCGCAGCGGCCGGCGCGGCCTTTACGCTCTGGGGTCTCTTCCCGGTCTACCTGCACGCCCTGAGCGCGGTACCTTCGATCCAGATCATCGCGCACCGCGTGGCCTGGTCGTGCCTGTTTCTGTGCAGCTGGATGCTCGTGCGCAGGGAGCTCGGCCCGCTGGCGACGACGCTCGGCAAGCCGCGTCTGATCGCGGGGCTCGCCACGTCGGCGCTCCTCATCAGCGCCAACTGGCTGGTGTACGTCTGGAGCGTCACCCACCAGCACATCGTCGAGTCGAGCCTCGGCTATTACATCAATCCGCTGGTGAACGTACTGCTCGGAGTGCTGGCGCTGCGCGAGCGCCCGAACGCCGTGCAGTGGAGCGCGATCGCGCTCGCGGCGCTCGCGGTGCTCTACATCGCGATCGAGGCCGGACGTCCCCCCTGGATCGCATTCGCGCTCGCCATGAGCTTTTCGCTCTACGGCTTCGTGCGCAAGGTGATCAGCGTCGATGCCCTGCCGGGCCTCGCAACGGAAACGCTGCTGCTGCTCGTGCCCGCTCTTGGGTATCTCGCCTGGTGCGAGGCGGCGGGCGTCGCGGCGTTTGCGCGCGCGGCGCCGGCGATCTCCTGGCTGCTCGCCGGCAGCGGCATCGTGACCGCGGTGCCGCTCTTCCTCTTCGCCTACGGCGCGCGGCGGCTGCCCTACTCGACGCTGGGACTGCTCCAGTACATCGCCCCGAGCCTGCAGCTCGCCTGCGGCGTGCTCCTCTATCACGAGAGCTTCGCGCCGGGGCGCGCGGCAGGCTTCGCGCTGCTGTGGGCGGCGCTGATCCTGTACGCCGCCGACGGGCTATGGCGCGGCCGCGCGCTGGCCCGCGCGGGCGTCTGATTCACGCCCGTGCCGAGACGGATCTACTGCTTGCCGCGCGAGATGTACTCGCCGGTGCGCGTGTCGATGCGGAGTACTTCGCCTTCGTTGATGAAGAGCGGCACCCGCACCACGGCTCCGGTCTCGAGCTTGGCGGGCTTCTGGCCGCCGGTAGCGGTGTCGCCACGCAGCCCCGGGTCCGTCTCGACGACTTTGAGCTCGATGTGGGGCGGCGGAGTCACGACCAGCGGCACGTTGTTCCACAGCGTCACGATGCACACCACGCCGTCCTTGAGCCATTGCGCGTTGTCGCCGAGCGCCGATTTGCCGGCCGTGTACTGCTCGAAGCTCTCCGGGACCATGAAGTGCCAGAAGTCCCCGTCCTGGTAGAGGTACTGCATGTCCATGTCGACGACGTCGGCGGCCTCGAGCGACTCGCCCGACTTGAAGGTGCGCTCGATGGTGCGGCCGGTCTTGAGATTGCGCACCTTGATGCGGTTGAATGCCTGGCCCTTGCCGGGCTTGACGAACTCGTTCTCGATGACGGCGTACGGATCGCCGTCGAGCAGGACCTTGAGACCCGAGCGGATCTCGCTGGTGGTATAGCTGGCCATTGCCGGATCTCGTGATTTCCGCGGGCGGCAGGACGCGCCGCCCTGTCAAAAAAAGGGCCGCGTATGATAGCGGCAACCCCTGAGCGCCGCCAGCGCACCCCGCGGCCACGTTTTCCGCGAGGTCGCTCACGCCGGGGACCCGCGCTCCTGATGCTAGAATTCGCAGCTCCTGCGGGCGCACGAGGGAGGCCGTCGTCTTGATCGAGCACAGCGCGGTTCCGCTCATCGTGCTCAGCGCCACGCGTGACCCCGTCGAGGCGATCAACGGCATGCTGCGGCGCGCGGGTGAGCCGGCCCACTGCACCTGGATCCCGGCGCTGCGCGATCTCGGCGACGCGCTCACCCAGATCAATCCGGAGCTGCTGGTGCACGTGATGGCCGACGAGCAGGAGCTCGAGGCCGTCATCGCCATCCGCGACCAGCTGGCCGCCACCGTGCCGATCCTGGCGGTCGCCGCCCAGCAGGCCGACGAGGGCACGATCGCCCACGTACTCATGCTCGGCGCCCGCGATCTGGTCTCGCTCAGCCATCCGGACCGCCTGCAGGCGGTCATGATGCGCGAGCTCGAGACCTTCCGCGCCCGGCGCACCCTCGATGCGGCGCTGCGCGCGGCCCAGGATGCCCGCAGCCAGCTCGACACGGTCCTCGAGCGCTCCAACGACGCGATCATTCAGGTGCAGGAGGGCATCGTCACCGACGCCAACCCCGCGTGGCTCGAGCTGTTCGGCGTCGAGGACGGAATCGTCGGACAGCCGGTGATGGACCTGTTCGAGGAGTCCTCGCACCCCGCGCTGCGCGGCGCGCTCGCCGCCAGCCTGCAGGGGCGCTGGAGCGGAGATCACACGCTACGCGCCAACGCGATGCCGGCCGACGGCAGCATCCTGCCGGTAGAGATCGCCCTCGCCATGGGCGAGCACGAGGGCGAGCCCTCGGTGCGCCTCGTGGTACCGTCCGCGCCGCGCGCCCCGGCGGCGCCGGCCGAGCCGCGCATCGCGGCCCCGGCCGCACCCGCCGAAACCTACGGGCTGCTGCCGCGCCGCGAGCTGCTCGACGGGCTCGGCGCGCGTCTCGCGACCCGCCCCACGGGCGGAATGCGCTGCCTCGCGGTCGTCAAGCTCGACAAGTTCGCCTCGCTCGAGCGCGTCATCGGCGTCACCGGGAGCGAGGACGTGGTGGCCGAGTTCGTGCGGTTGCTGCGCGAGACCGTGCGGCCGAAGGAGCTGAGCGGGCGCCTCGGCGGGATGCTGTTCATGGTGCTGCTCGAGCGCGGCAACGAGAACGACATCAACGCCTGGGCCGAGCAGCTGCTGTCGCGCGTGCAGAAGCAAGTCATGCGCATCCGTGACAAGGCGGTGTCGGTGACCTGCTCGATCGGGTTGTCGACCGTGTCGCCGGCGCGCGCCGGCCTCGATGCGGTGGTGGCGGACGCGCTCGATGCCTGCCGCAAGGGCAGCGCCCGCGGCGGCAACCAGAGCGTCATCTCGGACCACGCCGACACCGAGCACCGGGTGATGTCCTACGACAAGGTGTGGGTCAAGCACATCAAGGCGGCGCTGATGGAGAACCGCTTCCGCCTGGTGCAGCAGCCGATCGCAAGCCTGCGGGGCGAGGACCCGGGCATGTTCGACGTGCTGGTGCGCATGATCGATACCCAGGGCAAGGAGGTGCTGCCCTCGGAGTTCATGGCGGCCGCCGCGCGCAACGACCTGATGAAGAACATCGACCGCTGGGTGGTCGGGGCGTCGCTGTCCTTCGCGGCGCTGAAGAAGCCCCAGTGCCTGTTCGTGCGCCTGTCGCGCGAGACCGTGAAGGACGACTCGTTCCTCACCTGGCTCGACAACCACCTGCGCTCGAGCCGCGCCGAGCCGCAGCGCCTGTGCTTCCAGGTCACCGAGGAGAGCGCCGCTTCCTACGTCACCCAGGTAAAGGCGCTCGCCAGCGCGCTGCGCGAGCGGCATTTCCGCTTCGCGCTCGAGTCCTTCGGCGGCGGACGCGACAGTCTCGGCATGCTCGAGGCGGTGGCTCTCGACTTCGTGAAGATCGACGGCGCGGTGATTCAGGGACTCGCCGCCGACTCCCAGCTGCAGCAGCGCGTGCGCGCGCTGGTCGACGTGGCGCAGAAACGCTCGGTGCAGACCATCGGCGAGCGCGTCGAGGACGCCAACACCATGGCGGTGCTCTGGCAGCTCGGCGTGCAGTACATCCAGGGCTACTTCGTCAACGAGCCCGAGGAAGTGGTCTTAGGCGCCGGGCGCTAGCCGCGCCTCCATGCGCTCGATCTTGCGCGGCCAGCCGCGCTTCAGCACCGCGCCGCGCTGCGCGCGCTGCCCGAGATAATCCTTCAGATCGCGCCACTCGATGACCTTGACTTGCTCTCCCGCCCACAGGGCGAGGCTCGCCTCGGGCGGCACCACGGCGAGCGCCGTCATGAGCTCGGCGCGCGTGCGCGCCTTCTTGCCGGGGATGTCGTAGAGCTTGTTGCCCTTGCCGCGCGGCATCTCGGGCACCTCGCCCACCGGGAAGGCGAGGAGCTTCCCCTCGCTGCTCACCACGCAGACCAGCGACTCGGGTGAGAGCACCGGCGCGGGAGGCAGCACCTGCGCGTTCTCGGGGACCGAGAGCACCGTCTTGCCGGCGCGCCGGTCGCTGACGAGGTCCTTGAGGCGCGCCGTGAAGCCGTAGCCGGCATCGCTCGCCAGCAGCCACAGATCCTCGGGCTCGCCGATCATGACGCCGGCGAACTTGGCGCCGTCGGGCGGATCGAGCCGGCCGGAGAGCGGCTCGCCGTGGCCGCGCGCCGAGGGCAGCGAATGCGCCGGCAGCGTGTAGGTGCGCCCGGTGCTGTCGATGAACAGCGCCGGCTGCAGGCTCCGTCCGCGCGCCAGGGCCTGGAAGGCATCGCCGCCCTTGTAGGAGAGCGTCGCGACGTCGACGTCGTGACCCTTGGCCGAGCGCACCCAGCCGCCCCTCGAGAGCACCACCGTCACCGGCTCGTTCGGGATCAGGCTCGCCTCATCGATCGCCTGCGCGGCCTCGCGCTCGATGATCCGGGTGCGCCGCTCGTCGCCGTACTTGTCCGCGTCCGCCCGGATCTCGCTGGCGATGAGCTTGCGCAGCTTCGCCTTGCTCTTCAGCAGTCCTTCGAGCTCCTCGCGCTCGGCGGCGAGCGTCTTCTGCTCCTCGCGGATCTTCATCTCCTCGAGCTTGGCGAGGTGCCTCAGGCGCGTGTTGAGGATCTCCTCGGTCTGCTCGTCGGTGAGCTTGAAGCGCTTCATCAGCACCGGCTTCGGCTCCTCCTCGCGGCGGATGATGCGGATCACCTCATCGAGATTGAGGAAGGCGATGAGCAGGCCATCGAGGATGTGGAGGCGGGCGGCGACCTTCTGCAGCCGGTGCGTGAGGCGGCGCGTGACGGTCGTGGTGCGGAATTCGAGCCACTCGGCGAGGATTTCCTTCAGCCCCATCACCCGCGGCCGCCCGTCGAGGGCGATGATGTTGAGGTTGACGCGGTAGTTGCGCTCGAGATCCGTGGTCGCGAACAGGTGGTTCATGACCTCGGTGAGATCAACCCGATTGGAGCGCGGCACGATCACGAGGCGCGTCGGATTCTCGTGATCGGACTCGTCGCGCAGGTCCTCGATCATCGGCAGCTTCTTGGCCCGCATCTGCTCGGCGATCTGCTCCTGCACGCGGGTCGGCGACACCTGGTAGGGGAAGCCGGTGATGACCGCGTTGCCGTCCTCGATCTCCCAGGTGGCGCGCGCCTTGAAGGTGCCGACACCCTTGTCGTAGAACTCCTTCAAGTCCGCGCGCGGCGAGATGATCTCGGCGCCCGTCGGCAGGTCCGGCCCCCTGACGTGCTTCATGAGCGCAGCAAGGGTGGCATCCGGCTCCTCGAGCAGGTGGATCGCCGCCGCGGCGACTTCCTTCAGGTTGTGCGGCGGAATGTCGGTCGCCATGCCGACCGCGATTCCCGAGGTGCCGTTCAGCAGCAGGTTCGGCAGCCGCGCCGGTAGGATCGCCGGCTCCTCGCGCGAGCCGTCGTAGTTAGCGACCCAGTCCACCGTGCCTTCGGACAACTCGCCGAGCAGCACCTCAGCGTAGCGTGTGAGCTTGGCCTCGGTGTAACGCATCGCCGCAAAGGACTTCGGATCGTCCTGCGAGCCCCAGTTACCCTGGCCGTCGACGAGCGGATAGCGGTAGGCGAAGGGCTGCGCCATGAGCACCATCGCCTCGTAGCAGGCGGTGTCGCCGTGCGGGTGGAACTTGCCGAGCACGTCGCCGACGGTCAGAGCGGCCTTCTTGTGCTTGGCGACTGCCGAGAGGCCGAGCTCGCTCATGGAGTAGACGATGCGCCGCTGCACCGGCTTCAGGCCGTCGCCGAGCGCCGGCAGCGCCCGGTCGAGGATCACGTACATCGAGTAGTCGAGGTAGGCCTTCTCGGTGAACGTCCCGAGCGGCTGGCGCTCGACACCTTCGAAGTTGAGCTCCTGATTTTCCGGGGGCCCGCTCATGCCTGCACTTCCGCGAGATTACCCTTCGCCTCGAGCCATTCGCGCCGGTCGGCGGCCCGCTTCTTGGCGAGCAGCATGTCCATCAGCTGATCGGTCTTGTCCTTGCCGTCGATGGTGAGCTGAACCAGGCGGCGGGTGCGCGGGTCGATGGTGGTCTCGCGCAGCTGCGCCGGGTTCATCTCGCCCAGGCCCTTGAAGCGCGTAACCGTCGGCTTGGTGCGCGGGCTCTCCTTTTCTATCTTCTTCAGGAGCTGGTCGCGCTCGCCGTCATCGAGCGCATAGAGCACCTGGCGGCCGGCGTCGATGCGGTAGAGCGGCGGCATCGCGACGTGCACGTGCCCGTGCGTCACCAGCGGCCGGAAGTGCCGCAGGAACAGCGCACACAAGAGAGTGGCGATGTGCTGCCCGTCGGAGTCGGCGTCCGCGAGGATGCAGACCTTGTGATAGCGGAGCGCGGAGAGATCCGCCGAGCCGGGTTCCACACCGAGCGCGACCGAGATGTTGTGCACCTCTTCGCTGCCGGCGAGCTGCCCCGGATCCACCTCCCAGGTGTTCAGGATCTTGCCCCTGAGCGGCAGGATCGCCTGGAAGTCCTTGTCGCGGGCCTGCTTGGCCGAGCCGCCGGCCGAGTCCCCCTCGACCAGAAACAGCTCGC
>DAHUXE010000030.1 GCA_027307325.1 Gammaproteobacteria bacterium
GTCCGGGGGATAGCCGAAGTTGCCCGAGGAGTTGAATTTGGTATTGAGCGCCGAGCCGCCGGTCGTCAGCTGCTGCAGCAGGTCGCCGACGCTTGCGAGTCCGGTCTTCTCGATATCCGCCGCGCTGATCACCGAGAGCGGCTGGGTGCTCTGCGCGATGTTCTGCTGTATGCGCGAGCCCGTGACGACGACTTCCGTCAGCGTCGCGGGCTCCGCCGCAGCGGGCTGAGCCTGCTGCGCAAGCACCGGGGTCACCGCCGCGCAGGCGAGCAGCGCCCCCTGAACGGCCCGGATGATGTGAATCGAACGGCGCCCTGAACCTGTTGACATGAGATCGCTCCCCGTACTCTTGTGTTTGGTGAAAGTAATCGGCTGTGCGCACACGGCGACGGCCGGTTCACGGCGGCAAGGAGCTCCCAGCCCCCTTACCCTTGCTTACGTTGCTTCAGCGCAGGGTAACACTGCGGGAACGGCGGCGGCAATTGATGTATCAATTACGCGTCACGCAAGTTGCGTGTCGCTAAACTTCGCTGAAGCTATGTGGTAACTCTGCAACAGCGAGAGACTGCTGCGATCAACGGTGAGAGGCGTGAGCCGAACGGATGCCGGCAAGAGAATCAGTCTGGTGGAGCCAGGCGGGATCGAACCGCCGACCTCTTGCATGCCATGCAAGCGCTCTCCCAGCTGAGCTATGGCCCCACGCGAAGCCGGCGCAACCTACGCAGCGGCGCCCGTGTTGTCAAGCAAGCAAGCCGCGGACTGAGCCGCCCCCGGGAAGCGTCGCGCCACTAGAATTCGGAACCCGCCAAGCTTGGACGGAACGGTTTTTACGAGCAGCAACGCCATGTCGGCCGACCAGTCCACTGTCCTTAAAATGATCCAGGCGGCCAGGGCGGCCGGCGCCGCCGGCCGCAACCGCGAAGCCGAAGAGCTGCTGACGCGGGCGGCGCAGCTCGCACCGGACCACCCTGCCGTCCTGAATGAGCACGGATTGCAACTCATGCAGCGCGGGGAGGCCGCGGGAGCGCGCGACCTGTTCCGCCGCGCGACGCACGCCGACCCCCGTCATCCGGCGCTATGGTCAAACCTGGCTGCCAGCCTCGACGCTCTCGGGCTCTACGATGAGGAGCTGGCGGCAATCGAGCGTGCGCTGACGATCGAGCCCCGACACCCCACCGCGCTCCTCCAGAAAGCAGCCCTCACGGAACGACGCGGTGATCGGCGCGAGGCGGCCCGCACCTATCGCGCCGCGCTCGTCACACTCGGGCCCGAAACCGCGCCACCGCCCTCGCTCCACGCGGCGCTCGCGCACGCCCGCGAGACCGTGCGGCAGGATGACGCCGCGCTCGCACTCGCGATCGAGGAGCGGCTCGCTCCGGTGCGCGCGCAGCATGGCTCCGGGGTATCGCGGCGCGCCGAGCAGTGCATCGAGATACTGGCCGGCCAGCGTGGCCGCTATCTGCCGCAGCCGACCTTCATGTACTTCCCGGGAATTCCCGCGCTCGAGTTCTTCGACGACGCCGAATTCCCCTGGATCGGTGCGATCGAAGCGGCCACGGACGCGATCCGCGCGGAGCTCACGCAGGTGCTGGCCTCGGACCAGGCCGGGCTCGAGCCGTACGTCGCCTATCCCGACGGCGTGCCGCTCGATCAGTGGCGCGAGCTCAACCGATCGCGGCGCTGGAGCGCTTACTTCCTGTCGAACCAGGGGGCCGCGCAGCCGGCGCACCTGGCGCGCTGTCCGCGCACGGCGGAAGCCGTAAAGGCAGCGCCCCAATGCGACGTCGCGCGGCATGGCCCCAATGTGTTCTTCTCCATTCTCGAGCCGTGCACGCGCATCCCGCCTCATACCGGGGTGACGAATGCGCGCCTTACCGTACACCTGCCGCTCATCGTGCCGCCCGGATGCGGCTTTCGCGTAGGTGCCGAGACGCGCGAATGGCTTCCCGGGCGGGCCTGGGTGTTCGATGACACGATCGAGCACGAAGCCTGGAACGACTCCGACACGCCGCGGGCGATCCTCATCTTCGACGTCTGGAACCCATACCTCAGCGCCGCCGAGCGCGATCTGGTGCGCGGCGCAATCGAGGCCATCGGCAGCTACTACGGGGCCCCGCCCCCCGGGCTCGTGTGATTCAGGTGTGGCTGCCGGCGCCGCGCGCGAGCACCGCGTCGAGCCGCGCGAGCGCGCGCTCGCGTCCGAGCAGTGCGAGTGTCACATCGATCGGCGGCGACACGGCGGTTCCGGTCACCGCAACGCGCACCGGTTGCGCGATCTTGCCGAGCCCGAGCTGAAGTTCCGCCGCGAGAGCATTCAGCGCGTCGTTGATCGCGCTCGCTTTCCACTCCTTGAGCGCAGCCAGCCGGGCCCGGACCTCAGCCAGAGCCGCGAGTCCATCCGCCGTCATGTGCTTCGCGACCGCCTTGGGATCCATGCGGATGTCGTCGCTGAAGAAGAAGCGGCTGTTGTCCGCCATCTCCTTCAGCGTCTTGGCGCGTTCGCGCTGCGCGACGATTACGCCCTCGAGCAGCTGCTCGTCATCGCTGTCGGTACCGAGGCGACGCAGCTGCGCCCGCAGGTGCGGGATGAGTGCCCTGGGGGGCGAGCGCACCATGTGCTGCTGGTTGAGCCACAGGAGCTTCTCGGGATTGAAGGCCGAGGCGGCCTTGTTCACGTCGTGAATGTCGAAGGCGGCGATCATCTCCTCACGCGTGAACACTTCCTGGTCGCCGTGCGACCAGCCGAGGCGCACCAGATAGTTGAGCAGCGCATCCGGCAGGTAGCCCTCCTCCTCGTACTGCAGCACGCTGACCGCGCCGTGACGCTTGGAGAGCTTGGCGCCGTCGGGCCCGAGGATCATGGGCACGTGCGCGTAAGCGGGCGGCGTCGCGTCGAGCGCGCGCAGCATGTTCATCTGCCGCGGAGTGTTGTTCAGGTGATCGTCGCCGCGGATGACGTGAGTGACTCCCATGTCCATGTCGTCGATCACGACGCAGAAGTTATAGGTGGGCGTGCCGTCGGAGCGCGCGATGATGAGATCATCCAGCTCGGCGTTCTGAAAGGCGACCGGTCCATGCACCAGATCCTCGACCACGGTCGTGCCCGCCTGCGGATTGCGGAAGCGCACCACCGGCGCGACGCCCGGGCGCGGCGCAGTCCGCTCGCGGCAGATGCCTGTATAGCGCGGCTTCTCCTTGCGCGCGATCTGCTGCGCGCGCAGCGCATCGAGCTCCTCCCTGGTGCAGTAACAATGGTAGGCGCTGCCCGCCTTGAGCATCTCCGCGATCACTGCACCGTAGCGATCGAAGCGCTCGGTCTGGTAGTAGGGTCCCTCGTCCGCATCGAGCCCGAGCCACGCCATCCCCTCGAGGATGACGCGCACCGCCTCCTCGGTGGAGCGCTCGCGATCGGTGTCCTCGACGCGCAGGATGAACTTGCCGCCCATCCGCCGGGCATACAGCCAGCAGAACAGAGCCGTGCGGGCGCCACCTACGTGCAGCAGGCCGGTGGGGCTCGGGGCAAAGCGCGTGACGACGGTCATGAGATCGGGTGCATCAGATCGGGGGGCGCGCATGTTACCAAGCGCCGGGCGGCCGCGCGCAACGTGCGATTTGGAGCGCCAGCGGTACCGGGATTTCCGGGGCCGCGCCGGGTCTTCTGCCCCGTTTGCCTTGGCACAGGGCCGCCTATAGACTTCCGCTCCCCAAAAAGTGGGCGGTTAGCTCAGCTGGTAGAGCGCTGCTTTCACACGGCAGAGGTCACTGGTTCGAGCCCAGTACCGCCCACCATATAGAACAAGCCCCACTCGCGAAGGAGTACTGAGCCCGACAGGCGTCCGATTCGCCGCCGGGGTGGCGAGCCAGGCTTTTGGCGTCCGCTTTGCGGCCGACCACGATTCGCATGTCGCGCGGGTCGAACGCGACCGCACGATCAAAAATTGACTGTGGTCGTCTGATTCGCCGTTACGGTTGCCGTGACACCCGTGGGCGGCACAAACGCTAACGTATCCGCCGTACTTGGATCATCCGCGCCACACGCTACAGCGAGTGTGTATGTCCCGGCCAGAAGGAACGGCTGCGAGTAAACGTACTGCTGCGATGACGAGGAGTAGGTGATTGGCGGCGTCACGACGGGATTGATGTGCCCCGTGGGCGGTAGTCCCGTCGTCGAATCGATCTGT
>DAHUXE010000057.1 GCA_027307325.1 Gammaproteobacteria bacterium
CCCCGCTTCAGGCCCTCGGACGCGCCCATGGCGATGGTGCGCACCACACCGTCGCCGAGCTGCTGCTGCACCTCGAGAGTCAGGTCCGCGTCCTTGAGCTTCAGCGCCTCATAGATGCGCGGAATCGACTCGCGCGGAAACTCGACGTCGATGACGGCGCCGATGATCTGGGTAATCTTTCCCTCGCCGGGAGTGGCCATGGTGCTTGTCCTCAAACCGCTGCAGCGCCGCCCACGATCTCCGAAAGCTCTTTCGTGATCGCAGCCTGACGGGCCTTGTTGTAGATCAATTGCAATTCGCTGATGAGCTTGCCGGCGTTGTCGGAGGCCGCCTTCATGGCGACCATGCGCGCCGCCATCTCGGAGGCGACGTTCTCGACCGCGGCACGATAGACCTGCGACTCGATGTAGCGCATGAGGAGCCCGTCGAGGATGCCGGCGGCATCCGGCTCATAGATATAGTCCCAGTGCTCCTGCAGCCCTTCGGTATCGAGCGCCTCGATCGGCAGCAGCTGCTGCGCCACCGGCTTCTGCGTCATGGTGTTGACGAACTGCGCGTTCACCAGCAGCAGCCGGTCGAGCTCGCCGTTGCGGTAGCCGTCGAGCATCACCTTGACCGTACCGATGAGGTCCTTGACATGCGGCTTGTCGCCGAGGTGCGTGACGTTGGCGAGGATCGGCAGGGAGAGTCGCCTGAAGAAGTTGAGTGCCTTGGTGCCGATCAGGCACAGACTCACCGTCGCGCCCTTCCCCTGCCACTCGCGGATCAGCTTCAGGGTCTCGCGGAACACGTTGGCATTCAGCGCGCCGGCGAGCCCGCGATCGGAGGAGATGACGATGATGCCGACCGCCTTCGCCTCGCGGGTCACGAGGAAGGGATGGCGGTAGTCGGGATTGGCCTCGGTGAGGTGGCCGATCACCTCCAGCATGCGCCGCGCATACGGCCGGGCCAGCTTCATGCGCTCCTGCGCGCGGCGCATCTTGCTGGTCGCCACCATCTGCATCGCCTTGGTGATCTTCTGAGTGCTCTTGACACTCGCGATCTTGGCGCGGATTTCCTTGGTGCCGGGCATTGCGGTCAGTACGTACCGGTGGACACGAAGTCCTCGATGACCTTCTTCATCGCCGCCTCGTTCTCCTTGGTGAGCTTAGGCGCGACGTTGATGGCATCGAGGGTCGACTTGTAGTTGCTCTGCGCGAAGGCCTGCAGCGCCGCCTCGAAGTCGACCACCTTCTTCAGCTCCACCTTGTCCATGTAGCCGTTGTTGACCGCGTAGATGGACAGCGCCATCTCCGCCACCGACATCGGCGTGTACTGCTTCTGCTTCATGACCTCGGTGACGCGCTGGCCGCGCTCGAGCTGCTTGCGGGTGGCCTCGTCGAGGTCGGAGGCGAACTGCGAGAAGGCGGCGAGCTCGCGGTACTGGGCGAGCGCCAGGCGAATGCCGCCGCCGAGCTTCTTGATGATGTCGGTCTGGGCGGCACCGCCGACGCGCGACACCGAGATACCGGCGTTCATCGCCGGGCGGATGCCGGCGGTGAAGAGGTCGGTCTCGAGGAAGATCTGGCCGTCGGTGATCGAGATGACGTTGGTCGGCACGAACGCCGTCACGTCCCCGGCCTGCGTCTCGATGATCGGCAGCCCGGTGAGGGAGCCCGTCTTACCCTTGACCGCACCCTTGGTGACCAGGGTGACGTATTCCTCGTTGACGCGCGCCGAACGCTCGAGCAGGCGCGAGTGCAGATAGAACACGTCGCCGGGGAACGCCTCGCGCCCCGGGGGACGGCGCAGCAGGAGCGAGATCTGCCGGTAGGCGACCGCCTGCTTGGAGAGGTCGTCATAGATGATGAGCGCGTCCTCGCCGTTGTCCATGAAGTACTCGCCCATGGTGACGCCCGAGTAGGCGGCGAGGTACTGCATGGCGGCCGGGGTCGAGGCCGAGGCGGCCACCACCACGGTGTGGGCGAGGGCGCCGTGCTCCTCGAGCTTGCGCACCACGTTGGCGATGGTCGACTGCTTCTGGCCGATCGCGACGTAGATGCACTTAATCCCGGAGCCCTTCTGGTTGATGATGGTGTCGACCGCGAGCGCGGGCTTGCCCGTCTGGCGGTCGCCGATGATGAGCTCGCGCTGGCCTCGGCCGATCGGCACCATCGAGTCGATGGCCTTGTAGCCGGTCTGCACCGGCTGGCTCACGGACTTGCGGTAGATGACGCCCGGGGCCACGCGCTCGATCGGCGCGGTGCGCGTCGCCTTCACCGGGCCCTTGCCATCGAGCGGAGTCCCCAGCGCGTCGACCACGCGCCCGAGCAGCCCCGGTCCCACCGGCACCTCGAGGATGCGGCCGGTGGTCTTCACGGTATCGCCTTCCCTCAGGTGCTTGTACTCGCCGAGCACCACCGCGCCGACCGAGTCCTGCTCGAGGTTGAGCGCCAGCCCGAAGGTGTTGCCGGGAAACTCCAGCATCTCGCCGTAACGCGCGTCCGCCAGCCCGTGCAGCCGCGTGATGCCGTCGGTGACCGAGATGATGGTGCCGACGTTGCGCGCCTCGGTGACGGACTTGAAGTTCTCGATGCGTTGCTTGATGAGAGCGGAGATCTCGGATGCCGTGATGGCCATGTGCGTTCCTCAGGCAGTCAGTTCGTAGGCGATGCGCTCGAGGCGCGTACGGAGCGATCCGTCGATCACCAGGTCGCCGCTCCTCACCACCGCGCCGCCGATCAGGGCGGCATCGGTCGCGCAGTGCAGGCGTACCGTGCGCTTCAGGCGCCGCTCGAGCGCGGCCGACAGCGCCTTGCGCTGCCCGGCATCGAGCGGAGCCGCGGACGTGACGGTGACGTCCGCGACTCCCTGCTCGGCGTCCTTCAGCGTGTCGAAGAGCGCCGCGATCTCCGGCAGCACCTTGAGGCGCCGGTTGGCGGCGAGGGTGCGCACGAAGTTTACGCCCTCATCCCCGAGCTTCGGTCCCGCAATGCCGCTCACGAGCTGCGCGAGCTCCTCCGGCGTCACGTGCGGATTGCCGAGCAGCGCCGCGACGCGCGCATCGGCGACCACCGCGGCAGCGACGTGCAGCGCCTCCGACCAGGGCTCGAGCCGCTGCGCCGCGCGTGCCTCCTCGAAGGCCGCGCGGGCGTAGGGCCGGGCGATGGTGGTCTTGTCCGCCATGAGGGTCGCTTCAGACCTCGGCGGCGAGCTTGTCGAGCAGCTCGGCGTGCTTCTTCGCGTCGATCTCGCGCCCGAGGAGCCTGGCGGCGGCGGCGACCGCGATGCCCGCCACCTCGCGGCGCAGAGTCTCGCGCGCGCGTGTGGCGTCCAGCTGGATCTGCTGCTGCGCGGCGGCGATGAGGCGCCCGCCTTCGGTGCCGGCGGTGCTCCTCGCCTGCTCTACCAGGTCGTTGGCGCGGTGCTGCGCGTGATCGATGATCTGGTTGGCGCGCTCGCGCGCTTCGCGCACGATAGTCTCGGCCTTGCCACGCGCCGCCGCGAGCTCCTGCTCGCCCTGCTCGGCGGCCGCGAGACCCTGCGCGATCTTCCTGGCGCGCTCCTCCATGGCTGAGAGGATGTGGGGCCAGATCCATTTCATCGTGCCGAAGATCAGCAGGGCGAACACGAGCATCTGCACGATGAGCGTGAGATTGATGTTCACGGTGCGTAACTCCCGTCCCGAAGGGTTCGGCTGCCGCTGTCGATCAGTGCGCCGCCAGCGGACCCAGGAACGGATTCGCGAACGTGAAGAACAGCGCGAAGCCGATGCCGATCATCGCGACCGCATCCAGGAGCCCCGCGACCAGGAACATCTGCACGCGCAGCACCGGCAGCAGTTCGGGCTGGCGCGCCGAGCCCTCGATGAAGCGCCCGCCGAGAATGCCGAAGCCGATGGCGGTCCCGAGCGCGCCCATGCCGAAGATGATGCCGACCGCCAGCACGGTCATGGCCTGGATGTGTGCAACATTTTCCATTCAGACTCTCCTCGAAAAAACCAGAAAAAACCTCTGCAGCCGCCGCCGATGCGCCTTCAGTGATGCTCGTGGGCCATCGACAGGTAGACGACCGTCAGCACGGCAAATATGAACGCCTGGATCGTGATGATCAGGATGTGGAACACGGTCCAGACAAGCCCTAGACCGAATTCGCCGATGATCTTGAACACGGTCCCCACCACGCCGCCGAATGTGGTGAGGCTGTGGAGGCCGACCGAGAGTGTCAGCACCGCGATGAGTAGAAAGATCATTTCCCCGGCGTAGAGGTTGCCGTAGAGGCGCAGCGCCAGCGACACCGGACGGGCAAGAAAGGTCACCGATTCGAGGATGAAGTTGACCGGTACGAGCACCGCCTGGACCAGGACGTTCTTTGCCTTGAAGGGCTGCAGCGTCAGCTCGCTGACGAAGCCTACGAGCCCCTTCATCTTCAGGCTGTAGAAGATGATGAGAATAAAGACCGTGAGCGAGAGTGCGAACGTGGCATTGAGGTCGGTGCTGGGCACGACCTTGAGGTGCTCGAAGCCCGCGCCGCGCCCCACCAAGGGCAGCAGGTCGACCGGCACCAGGTCCATGAAATTGAAGAGGAACACCCAGCAGAAGATGGTGAGCGCGAGCGGGGCGATCAGTCGGCTGGTGCCGTGGAAGGTGTCGCGCACCTGTTCGTCGACCTTCTCGACGATCCACTCGATGATGTTCTGCAGCAGCCCCGGCACGCCCGTGGTCGCCTTGCGCGCCACCAGCCAGAAGAGGCCGAAGAACACCGCCGCGAGCAGCACCGAGAAGAACACGGTGTCGTAGTTGATGACGGTGAAGTCGACGATGCCGTGGGGCGGCTTGTTCGAGAGAAAAGTCTGGTGATGGAGGATGTACTCGGTGGCACCGCCTGCTTTTTCCGCCGCCATCGTTGTCACAAGTCCAGCCACGCTTAGGCTCTCCAACCAGCGTCTTCTAAGCTCCGCGACGTGCACCCATCGCGGGCAGCGCTCCAACCAGCGCGATCCAGTACACGAGGTACGTCGCGGCGAAGCCGGCGAGCATCGCCAGCGGCACCACCCGCACCAGTCTCAGTACCACCACGAACAGCACCACCACTACGGCGAGCTTCACGGCTTCGCCCGCGTAGAACGCCGCCACGATGCGCCGCGCATTGGCGGCGGCGCCCGTGAACACCAGAGCCACCATCGCCACGCTCCCCACCGTCGCGATCCCCCCGCCGAGGAGCGCCGACCCCGCCGCTTCGCGCCCCGCGATCCCCCACGCGGCGAGGGCTGCGATCACGGTCACGCCCGCCTGACCCAGCACGACGCCGAAGGCCAGCCGCCGCGCGTGGGGCAGATCGATCGCCAACACCTTATATAAGTCCCGCTCGAGGGGCTCAAAAGAGCCGCTGTTCCTGCGCTTTGAGCACGGCGCAAGCGGCTTACTTAACCCGGCCGTTCAGTCACTTAGGTGACGTCGGCGAAAAAAGCCGCGGGATTATAGAGAGCGCGTGCACGGCAGTCCACAGCGCTTCTACCTATTGTGTCCGCGCCGCGCTAATGAATGTGCGCGAGGATCCCGTCGAGCTCGTCCAGGCTGTTGAAGCTCACGACGAGCTTGCCGCGGCCTTTGACCGAGTGCTGGATCGCAACCTGGGCGCCGAGCTTCTCGGCGAGCTCCTGCTCGAGCCGCTCGACGTTCGGGTCGCGGGGCGGCTCACCGTCGCCGTCGGTGCCGTGCACGGTCGGGACGGTGAGGCGCCGCACCAGCGCCTCGGTCTCGCGCACCGAGAGCCCCTTCTTGGCCACGAGCACGGCGACCTCGGTCTGCTGGCGGCGGCCGCCGAGGGAGAGCAGCGCCCGCGCGTGTCCCATCTCGAGCGAGCGGTGCTCGACCAGGTCGCAGACTTCCCCCGGCAGCTCGAGGAGGCGCAGCAGATTGCTGACCCCGGCGCGCGAGCGCCCGACGGAGTCGGCCGCCTCCTGGTGCGTGAGCCCGAACTCGGTGATCAGGCGGGTGAGCGCGCGCGCCTCCTCGAGGGGATTCAGGTTCTCGCGCTGGATGTTCTCGATGAGGGCCACGGCGATCGCGGTCGAGTCCGGGATGCGGCGGATCACGGCGGGGATCTCGGCGAGGCCCGCCATCTGCGCCGCCCGCCAGCGGCGCTCGCCGGCGATGATTTCGTAGCGCTGCGGGCCGCCGGGCGCACCCCCGGCTGCGGGCTCGAGCGCCCGCACCACGATGGGCTGCACCACGCCCTGGGCCTTGATGGAGTCGGCGAGCTCGGTGAGCGTGTCCGTGCGCATGTCGGTACGCGGCTGGTAGCGGCCCCGCTGCAGCACATCGAGCGGCAGCTTCGCGAGCTCCTCGCCGGAGCCGGGCGCGACGGTGGGACGCGCGACCGCCGTGCCGAGCAGATCCGCGAGCCCTCTGCCGAGCGTGGGTTTCCTCATGCGGGTCCCTCCGGTGACGTCGATCTCATGCACCTTTTCCCCCACCGACTGCGGCGTCGGGCGCGGCGGCGGATTCGAGCTTGGGTTCGGCGCCCTCCGCCGGGCCGCCGGTGCCGTTGCCCGCCGCGCCCGCTGGCCCGGCCGGGTGCGCTGACGAGTTCGTTTCTTCCTCACGCCGGATCATCTCCCCCGCGAGCGCGAGATATGCCAGTGCGCCGCGCGATTCTTTGTCGTGGAACAGCACCGGCTTGCCGAAGGACGGCGCCTCCGCGAGCCGGATGTTGCGCGGGATCACGGTGCGGAACACCCGGTCGCCGAAGTGGCCGATCAGCTGGCTGCTCACCTCGTTGGCTAGATTATTGCGCGGGTCGAAGAGCGTCCGCAGCACTCCCTCGATGCTGAGGCCGGGGTTCACCGCCGCGCGGATCTGTTCCACCGTCGCGAGCAGCGCCGTCAAGCCCTCGAGCGCGTAGTACTCGCACTGCATCGGGATGAGGACGCTGTCGGCCGCCACCAGGGCGTTCACGGTGAGCATGTTGAGCGCCGGCGGGCAGTCGACGAAGATGACGTCGAAGAGCTCGCGTTGCGATCGCAGCGCGTGCCGCAACTTGGTCTCGCGGCCGATCGGCAGGGTCATCAGGCGCACTTCCGCCGCCGTGAGCTCCTGGTTGGCGGGCAGCAGCATGTAGCCGCCGTCGGCGACCGGGATCAGCGCCGAGCTCAAGTCCGCCTCCCCGAGCAGCACGTCGCAGACGCTGCGCTCGAGCTGGGCCTTGTCGATGCCACTGCCCATGGTGGCGTTGCCCTGCGGGTCGAGGTCGATGAGCAGCACGCGCCGGCGGGTGGCGGCGAGCGAGGCGGCGAGATTGACCGCGGTGGTGGTCTTGCCGACGCCGCCCTTCTGGTTCGCGATGGCGATGACCCGATTCATGGGGCGACAGTGTACTTCACGCCGCCCGCGCACTGGCCCCGGCAGCGGGTGTTTGCGCGTCGCGACAGGCGTAGCGGCCGTCACGGACCGTCAGCGGGGGCTCAAGCGCTCCTTCAGGCCACGAGCCGGCGGGCCTCGCCCTGAGGGCCGAGGCGCTCGCGCGCCATCCGGTCGGCAACCTCGTTGGTAGCCCGGCTCTCGCGGCGCGCGCGCTCGAAGATCTCGGTGAGCCTTGCGGGGATGCCGTGGATGTCCTCGACGACCTGCGCCTCGGTGCCACCGTAGTACTCGCGCGCCACGTTGATGATTCCGCCGGCGGTGATCACGTAATCCGGTGCGTAGAGGATGCCGGCGGCACGCAGGGCCTCACCGTCCTCGAGGCTCGCCAGCTGGTTGTTGGCGGCGCCGGCCACCACCGGCACCCGCAGCGTACGGATCGAGCGGGCGTTGAGTACCGCGCCGAGCGCGCAGGGAGCGAGCACGTCGGCTTCGCTCCCGAGCAGGTCGGCGGCCGCTACCGGCGTCGCCCTGAACTCGTCGCACGCCCGTGCGAGCGCTTCCGGCAGCACGTCGGCGACCTTGAGCTGTGCGCCGGCAGCGGCCAGCAGGCCGCACAGGTGAGAGCCGACGCCGCCCGCGCCCTGCACGGCGATCGTGAGTCCGGCGAGATCGGTGCGCCCGAGCCGGAATTTCACCGCCGCCCGGATGCCGAGGAACACGCCGAGCGCGGTCTTCGGGGCCGGGTCGCCGCCGACCTCGCCGGGTGCGCGGCCGAGCCCGGCTACATACCTGGTGACGCGGGCCACGTGGGCCATGTCGGCGGTGGTGGTGCCGACATCCTCGGCCGTGACGTAGCGCCCGCGGAGCGAATCGACCATCCGCCCGAAGGCGGCGAAGAGCTCCGGGGTCTTGGCGGTGCGCGCATCGCCGACGATGACGGCCTTGCCGCCGCCGAAGGGCAGGCCCGCCATGGCGTTCTTGTAGCTCATGCCGCGCGAGAGGCGCAGCACGTCCGCAGCCGCCTCGGTCGCTGTCGGGTAGGGCCACATGCGGCAGCCCCCGGCGGCGGGCCCGAGGACGGTCGAGTGGATGGCGATGATGGCGCGCAGGCCGGTCGGTGCGTCATGTCCGAAGATCACCAGCTCGTGGCCGTCGAACTCAGGCATTTCGAAGATTTCCATGGCTTACGCAGCCTACGCGGGATGGCTGCACCAGGTACCACAAGAGTTGCTACTGAGGCGTTCATGGTGAAATATATGTTTCACCATTGATGCACAGCCGATATGAACATTTCACATGATCTGACCCGCAGCGACCTCCGCATCCTCGATCTCATCCAGGAGCACGGGGATCTCTCGGCCGCCGAGATCGGTGAGCGCCTCGGGATGAGCGCCTCCACCTGCTGGCGGCGCATCTGCCGCCTCACCGAGCTCGGCGTCATCAAGCGCCGCGTGGCCGTGCTCGAGCGCGAGAAGGTGGGGCTTTCGGTCATGGTGTTCTCGCACGTGAAGCTCATCAGTCACGGGCGCGATGCGCTGCTCAAGTTCGAGCAGGCGGTGCGCGCGCACCCCGAGATCCTGGAGTGCTACACCCTGATGGGCGAGACGGACTTCCTGCTGCGCATCGTGTGCCGCGACATCAAGGCGTACGAGGCGTTGTTCCTCGATCACCTGTCGCGCTTCCCCGGCGTGCAGTCGGTCAACTCCTCGATCGCGCTCGCGGTCATCAAGGAGACGACCGCGTTGCCGCTGCATCTCAGTTAACCACCCGCAACCCGCCCGCTGTTCAGCTGTGCGGTGGGCCTGCTGAAATCGCCGCAGCGATTTCAGCCGGTAGACATAGACAGGATCAGTACACAGCGCTCGGCGTCCAGGCCGGGGACTTCGATGGTGCGCGAGCCGGTAAGACGCCAGGGCGCCGGCAGCTTCTCGAGCTCATCGCCGGGCCAGCGCCCCTTCATGGCGAGCACGCGGGTTGCCGGCCCGCACAGCGGCGCAAGCTGCGCGAGGAGCTTTGGCAGCGGCGCCAGCGCGCGCGCCGTGACGGTATCGAACGGCGGCTGCGGGCGCAGCGCCTCGGCGCGCGCCTTGAGCGCCGTCACGTTGCCGAGCGCGAGCGCCGCCGCCGCGTGCGCGACGAAACGCACCTTCTTGCCGTTCGAGTCGATGAGCGTGAACTGCCGCGAGGGGTTCGCGATCGCGAGCGGCAGCCCGGGGAAGCCCGCGCCCGTGCCCACATCCGCGATGCGCGCGCCGGCGAGGTCCGGGCTGATCGACAGGCTGTCGAGCAGGTGATGGGTGATCATCTCCTCGCGGCTGTCGATGGCGGTGAGGTTGTAGCTGCGGTTCCAGCGCTCGAGCTCATCGAGCAGCGTGAGGAGGCGTGCCGCCTGCGCGGCTGCCAGGGGGACCCCGAGAAGCGCGGCATCGCGCACGAGACGCTCGGCGGGGCTCAACCTCGAGGCTCCTTGAACGATCCGGGGCGCGATTGATCATACTCGTGGACCGGTATGCGACTGCTCCTGGTAGAAGACGACTCCATGATCGGCGAGGCGATCCGCGCGGGCCTGAAGCGCCTGGGGCTGGCCGTCGACTGGGTGCGCGACACCGGCGCTGCCGGCCAGGCGCTCGCCACCGAGCCCTTCGAGCTGCTGCTGCTCGACCTCGGGCTCCCGGGCGGCGACGGCCTCGGGCTCCTCAAGGAGCTGCGGGGGCGGGGCTCGAGCCTGCCGGTCCTCCTCATCACCGCGCGCGATGCGGTGGCGGACCGGGTGGCGGGACTCGATGCGGGGGCCGACGACTACCTGGTCAAGCCCTTCGATCTCGATGAGCTGGCGGCGCGCATCCGCGCATTGCTGCGCCGCAAGTCGGGACGCACCGAGCCGCACCTCGGGCACCTGGGCGTGGTGCTCGATCCCGCCACGCACCGCGTGACCCAGGACGGTGACGAAGTGGCGCTCTCGCCGCGCGAGTTCGCGCTGCTGGAGCTGCTGCTCGAGCGCCCGGGCGCGATCCTCTCGCGCGGCCAGCTCGAGGAGCGGCTCTATGGCTGGGGCGAGGAAGTGGAGAGCAACGCGGTCGAGGTCCACATCCACGGCCTGCGGCGCAAGCTCGGTGCGCGCTTCATTCTCACGGTGCGCGGAGTCGGCTATCGCCTGGGACCTGAGCCATGAGCTCGCTGCGCGCGCGGCTGCTCGCGTGGCTGCTTGCGGGAGTGGTATTCGTGGGCGCGGCCGGCGGCTGGATCGTGTACCGCAACGCGCTCGCCGAGGCGGACGCCTTCTTCGACTATCACCTGCGCGAGACGGCCCTGATCCTGCGCGACCAGCCGGTCGAGTACATGCTGCCGCAACAGATCGCGCCGGCGGACGCGGCCTACGACTTCGTCGTGCAGGTGTGGTCGCTCGACGGGGTGCGCGTGTACCTGTCGCGCCCGCACGCCACGCTCCCCGAGATCACCACGCTCGGCTTCTCCACCGTGAGCACCGCGGAGGGCCGCTGGCGCGTCTACGGCGCGCAGGCGCTCACCCGCGTGATCCAGGTCGCCCAGCCGATGAGCGTACGCGAGAAGCGCGCCGCCGAGCTCGCGCTCCGCACGCTCGCGCCCTTCGCGCTGCTGCTGCCGGTGCTCGCGCTGCTGATCTGGCTCGCGGTCGGGCAGGCGTTGCGGCCGCTCGAGCGGCTCACCGGTCTCGTCAAGGCGCGCCACGTGAACGCCCTCGAGCCGCTGCCCGACGCGCGCCTCCCCGACGAGGTGCGGCCACTGGTCGGTGCGCTGAACGAGCTGCTGGCGCGGTTGCAGGCCGCGCTCGGGCGCGAGCGCGCCTTCATGGCCGACGCCGCGCACGAGCTGCGTACGCCCCTCACGGCGCTGCATCTGCAGATGGACATGCTGGCGCGGGCGAGTGGGGAGGCCGAGCGCAGCGCCGCCATGGAGCGGCTGTCCGCGGGCGTGCAGCGCGCGATCCGCCTGGTCGAGCAGATGCTCGCGCTCGCGCGCGAGGAGCCGCGCACGCCGCCGCGGCGCGTGCCGGTCGAGCTCGCGGGGCTCGCGCGCGAGGTCCTCGCCGAGCTGCTGCCGCTCGCCGACGCGCACCACATCGACTTGGGTGTGGGCGCCGTGCAGCCGCTCACCGTGCCGGGCGACCCGGATGCGCTGCGCACGCTGCTGCGCAACCTCATCGACAACGCGGTGCGCTACGGCGGCGACGGCGGCCGTGTCGACGTCTCGGTCGAGAATGGCGGCAGCGCCGCTGCCCCGCGCGCCGAGCTCGCCGTAACCGACTCGGGGCCGGGGATCCCGCCCGAGGAGCGCGCGCGGGTAATCGACCGCTTCTACCGGCGCGCCGGCACCGCGCCCCCGGGGAGCGGCCTCGGGCTCGCGATCGTGAAGGCGATCGCGGATGCGCATGGAGCCACGCTCACGCTCGCGAGCGGTTCCGGCGGGCGGGGGCTCAAGGTCAGCGTGTCCTTCCCGCCACCCTGAGGCGCCAGCCGAATCGCCCTCTATTCGCCGGCAAAAGCCGCGCCTTTTGCCGGCGTGCCACGTCCAGTAAGTCGCGTGGCCTGCCGGGAGGGCCGCAGGCCCTACCGGCCAATCCGTACAAGGAAGTTCGCGGCGGTCCCGAGGTAGGCGTCGCGGTTGATCTTTCTGCGAAAGCCGTGGCCCTCGTCCTTCGCCGTGAGGTACCAGACCTCGCCGCCCGCGGCGCGCACCCGCCACACCAGCTGCTCGGACTCGGAGGCCGGGACACGCGGATCGTTCTGCCCCGCGACGACGAGCAGCGGCCTCTTGATCCGGCTCGCGTTGGTGAGCGGGGAAATGCGCTCGAGGAAGGCGCGCAGGTGCGGGTCGCGCTCATCGCCGTACTCCGCGCGGCGCAGGTCGCGCCGGTAGGCGGGGGTGTGCGTGAGGAAGGTGACGAAATTGCTGATGCCGGCGAAGTCGATGCCGCCGCGCAGCCGCTCGCCATAGGTCACGAGCGAGGCGAGCGCCAGGTAGCCGCCGTCGGCGGCGCCCATGACTGCGACGCGCCCGCGGTCGAAGGCCGGCTGGTCGCCGATCCACACCAGGAGCGAGCCGATGTCGCGCACCGGGTCCTCGCGCAGCTCGCCGTTGGCGAGCGCGAGGAAGCTCTTGCCGTAGCCGGGCGAGCCGCGCACGTTGGGCGCGACCACTGCCATGCCGAGCTCGTTCACGAGGAACTGGATGAACGGGTCCCACCCGGGGCGGAACTGCGATTCCGGTCCCCCGCGGAGGTAGACGACGACCGGACAGTGCAGCGCCTGGCGCGGCCGGTAGACATAGGCGGTGAGCAGCCGCGGGTGGCCTGCCACCCGGTCCCAGGTGGGGAAGCGGACCAGCTCGGGTGCCACCAGGGCGCCGGTCTCGAGCGGACCCGGCTCGCTCCTCGTCCAGCGCTCGAGCCGCCCGCGCTCGAGATCGTAGGAGTAGACGTCGCGCGGCGCCTCGGGGGATTCCACCGACAGGCCGAGGCGGTGTCCGGCACGGTCGAAGGCGACGCGCGTGATGACGCCCTCGGGAAAACCGGCGGGCGAGACTTGCCCGTGCGTCTGCGTCTCCTCGACCACCAGGTGGCTGCCCCCGTCCTGATTCACGACGTAGGCCAGGTAGCGCCCGTCGGGGCTGGCATCGAACGCCTCGACGTCCCAGTTGAGCTCGGGCGTGACGCGGCGCGACTGGTGCGTCACCGGATCGACGAGCCGCAGCGCGGCGAATTCCCCGTCCTCGTCCGACAGCACGTAGACCCCGCGGCCGTCGGGCGCGAACTTCGCCTCGCGGATGCCGATCCTGCGGCCGCTGGTATCGAGCGCAGTCAGCGCGCCGCTCGCGGCGTCCGCGACGTAGAGATAGCTCTCGCCGAGCGAGACGCAGCGCCGCACGAGGAGCTTCGCGTCGTCGGTCGACCAGTCGAGCGGATACCAGCTGTCCTGCCGGCCGCCGACGAGCAGCTGCGGCGCGGCGCCGCTCGTCACGTCGGCTACATACACGTCGTAGCTGGCGCCGTCGCGGTCGTTACCATAGAAGGCGACGCGCTTGCCGTCGTGGGCCCACACCGGATCGCCGTGGATAAACGCGCCGTGGGTGAGCTCGCGCACGCTGCCGTCGGGGGCGCGGTAGTAGAGCTGAGCGTTCTCGTCACCCTCACGGTCCTTGAGGAACACGAAGCCGCCGCCGCTCTGCGCGGCGCGCGCGAAGCTGACCGGGTCGGCGTAGAACGTGAGCTGCTCGCGCGCGCCCAGGGGCGCGGCGACCCTGTGCACCTGCTCGGTGTCGCCGAAGCGCGTCGCGATGAGAACGGACCCGTCGGGCAGCCAGTCGAGGAGCGACGCCTGGCGCGACTCGAGGTAGCGGGCGAGGCGCGTCGCGAGCGCGGGATCGGGCGCGGGAATGTTGTCGAACAGGAGCTCGCCGCGCTCGTGCCGCGGCAGCAGCGGCGCCGGGGTGGCCGGCGGCTGCGCGGAATCCGGCGGGGCACTCTGCCGTCCGGCCACCGCCGCGCACAAGGCCAGACTCAAGGCCGCCGCGTATGCCGTCCGCGCGCGGCCGCAAGTGCCATTCCCCCGGGTCATGTGTCTAAGCTAGCGCACGGGTTACGATGTGTACACGCATGTCAGACGCTTCCGTCAAGCCGACGATCTATCGCCACCCGCACGGCGTCAGCGCGATCGACGCCGAGTACCTCTATTCGGGCCACGCCGCGGCGCATCTCATCGAGGACTCGGGTTGCGCCGCCTTCGTCGACGTCGGCACCAACGACTCGGTGCCGTACCTGCTGGCGGCGCTGGACGAGCTCGGCATCGCGCGCGCGGCGGTCGAGTACGTGCTGCTCACCCACGTGCACCTCGACCACGCCGGCGGCGCCGGACGGCTGATGCGCGAGCTCCCCGGCGCGCGAGCCGTGCTGCACCCGCGCGGCGCACCTCACATGATCGATCCGTCGCGGCTCATCGCGGGCTCGAAGGCCGTGTACGGCGAGGCGCGCTTCGCGCGGCTCTACGGCGAGCTCGTTCCCATCGCGCGCGAGCGGGTGCACGTGGCCGCCGACGGCGAGCGCCTGAGGCTCGGCGGCCGTACGCTCGAGCTCATCCACACGCCGGGCCACGCCATGCATCACTACGCGGTGGTCGACAGCGCACACCGCAGCATCTTCAGCGGCGACACCTTCGGCATCTCCTACCCTCCGCTCGCCACCGCGCGCGGCAGCTTCATTACCCCCTCGACGGTACCGACGCAGTTCGACCCGGAGCAGCACCTCGCCTCCATCGACCGCATGCTGAGCTACCGCCCCGAGTCGATCTATCTCATGCACTTCAGCCGCGTGACCGGCGTGCCGCGGCTCGCCGGGCTCCTCAAGAGCCAGATCGGCGAGCTCGCGACGATCGCGCGCCGGCACGCGCACGCGCAGGATCGCGCCGAGCGCATCCGCGCCGACATGCGCGCGCTGTGGATCGCGCTGGCGCGCGGCGAAGGCAGCACGCTCGCGGACGCCGCTCTCGAGCGGGCGCTCGCGGGCGACCTCGAGTTGAATACCCAGGGACTCATCGCCTGGCTCGATCGCGGCACGGAGAGATGACTCATGAAACCCTTCAAGGCGTTCCGCATTCATTCCGAGGGCGGCCGGATCGCCGCGCGCTTCGAGGAGCTGACGCTCGATGACCTCGCCGCCGGCGAGGTGGTGATCCGCGTCGCCTGCTCCGACATCAACTACAAGGACGCGCTCGCCGCGACCGGCGCCGGCAAGATCCTGCGCCGCTACCCGCTGGTGGGCGGCATCGATCTCGCGGGCACCGTCGAGAGCTCGGGCGATGCGCGCTTCAAGCCGGGAGATCCGGTGCTGGTGACGGGCTGCGGGCTCTCCGAGACGCACGACGGGGGCTATGCGCAGTTCGCGCGGGTGCAAGGCGACTGGGTGATCCCCATTCCCGCCGGGCTCGACGCCCGCACCGCGATGTCGCTCGGCACCGCGGGCTTCACCGCGGCGCTGGCCATTCACCGCATGGAGCAGAACGGGCAGACCCCTACCGGGGGTCCGATCGTGGTCACGGGCGCCACCGGGGGCGTGGGCAGCGTCGCGATCGACATGCTCGCGACGCGCGGCTACCGGGTGATCGCGGTGAGCGGCAAGGCGGACGCCGCGGAGTACCTCAAGGCCCTCGGCGCCTCCGAGGTGCTCGACCGCAAGAGCCTCGACCTGGGGAGCCGGCCGCTCGAGGCCGCGCGCTTCGCCGGCGCCATCGACAACCTCGGCGGCGAGGTGCTCGCCTGGCTCACGCGCACCGTGGACTTATGGGGCAACATCGCCAGCATCGGGCTCGCCAGCTCGCCCGAGCTCAAGACCACCGTGATGCCGTTCATCCTGCGGGGGGTGGCGCTCCTCGGCATCAACTCCTCGGCGACCCGCCGGGACTGGCGCCTCGCGGTGTGGCAGCGCATCGCGACCGACTTGAAGCCCCGGCAACTCGCGCGCATCGTGACGCGCACCATCGACTTCGAGCAGCTGCCGCAGGCCTTTCCCGACTATCTCGCCGGGCGCGTCACCGGGCGCACCCTGGTGCGCATCGGCTGAAATTCCTACCCGCGAGTAGGATTGCACCCGCAGGGCGCTTGCCCCGGCTGCGCGCGGCGCGTATAGAATGACTGTCTCCCTTCGAGGTCGCCCATGTCGGATCGAGCACCCACCGCCGGAGCGCGCCTGCGGGCCGCCGTCGAGGCGGAGCGTCCGCTGCAGGTCGTCGGCACGATCAACGCCTACGCGGCGCTGCTCGCCGCGCGTGCCGGCTTTCGCGCCATCTACCTCTCGGGCGCCGGGGTCGCCAACGCCTCCTTCGGCCTGCCGGACTTAGGTGTCACGACCCTCAACGACGTCTGCGAGGATGTGCGGCGCATCACCGGCAAGTGCGAGCTGCCGCTGCTGGTGGACGCCGACACCGGCTTCGGCAGCGCCTTCAACATCGCCCGCACCTGCCGCGACCTGATCCGCGCCGGGGCCGCCGGCATGCACCTCGAGGACCAGGTGTCGGCCAAGCGCTGCGGCCATCGCCCCGGCAAGGCGCTGGTGCCGGCCGGCGAGATGGTGGACCGCCTGAAGGCCGCGGTCGATGCGCGCACCGACACGGCCTTCGTCGTGATGGCGCGCACCGATGCGCTCGCGGTCGAGGGCCTCGACGCCGCGCTCGAGCGCACCGCGGCGTACGTCGCCGCCGGCGCCGACATGATCTTCGCCGAGGCCGTGGGCAGCCTCGAGGAGTACCGGCGGTTCGCCGCGCGCGCCGGCTGCCCGGTGCTCGCCAACATCACCGAGTTCGGCCAGACGCCGCTCTTCACGCTCACCGAGCTTGCGGGCGCGGGGGTGCGCCTGGCGCTCTACCCGCTGTCGGCGTTCCGTGCCGCCGCCAAGGCTCACGAGGTGGTGTTCGGGGCCATCCGCCGCGAGGGAAGTCAAAAGAGCGTCGTGCCCTACATGCAGACGCGCGCCGAGCTATACGAAGTGCTCGGCTATCACGAGTACGAGAGGAAGCTCGACGAGCTGTTCGGGAAAAGCCCATGAACGACACCCCCAAGGCGAAGAAATCGGTGGCGCTCTCCGGCGTCACGGCCGGTAACACGGCGCTGTGCAGCGTCGGGCGCACCGGCAACGACCTGCACTACCGCGGCTACGACATCCTCGAGATCGCCAACCAGAGCGAGTTCGAGGAAATCGCCTTCCTGCTGATCTACGGCAAGCTGCCGACGAGTGCCGAGCTCGCCGGCTACAAGGTGCGCCTGCAGGCGCTGCGCGGGCTGCCGGCGGCCGTGCGCACGGTGCTCGAGGCGCTGCCCGCGGCGGCGCATCCGATGGACGTGCTGCGCAGCGGCGTGTCGGCCCTGGGTTGCGTGCTTCCCGAGAAGGACGACCACGGCGCCGCCGGCGCGCGCGAGATAGCCGACCGCCTGATCGCCTCGCTCGGCGCGATGCTCACCTACTGGTATCACTACAGCCATTCGGGCGAGCGCATCCACACCGAGACCGCCGACGACTCGATCGGCGCGCACTTCCTGCACCTGCTGCACCGGCGCCCGCCGCCGGCGGCCTGGGTGCGGGCGATGCACACCTCGCTGATCCTGTACGCCGAGCACGAGTTCAACGCCTCGACCTTCGCGGCGCGCGTCATCGCCGGCACCGGCTCGGACCTGTACTCCTGCATCGCCGGCGCGATCGGAGCGCTCAGGGGGCCGAAGCACGGCGGCGCCAACGAGACCGCGCTCGTGATCCAGCAGCGTTACGAGACGGCGGACGCGGCCGAGGCCGACATCCGCGCGCGCGTCGCCGGCAAGGAGGTCATCATCGGCTTCGGGCACCCGGTGTATACCATCGCCGACCCGCGCAACGAGGTGATCAAGGCAGTCGCGCAGCGGCTCTCGAAGGAGGCGGGCGACATGCGCCGCTTCGAGATCGCCGCCCGCATCGAGGCGGTGATGCGCGAGACCAAGAGCATGTTCGCCAACCTCGACTGGTTCTCGGCGGTTTCCTATCACGCGATGGGCATTCCCACCGAGATGTTCACGCCGCTGTTCGTGATCGCCCGCACCACCGGCTGGTCGGCGCACGTCATCGAGCAGCGCGCCGACGGCAAGATCATCCGCCCGGCCGCCAACTACATCGGTCCGGAGAACCTGAAGTTCGTGCCGATCGGGCAACGCAAGTAAGCCGCGGCCATGTCCGCCCACGATGTGAAGTCCGCCGAGCGCCCGGCCTTCGACGCCGTGCTCACGACGATTGCCGAGTACGCACGCAATTACTCCGTCGCGAGCGAGGCCGCCTACACGACCGCGCGCTACTGCCTGATGGACACGCTCGCCTGCGGCTTCCTGGCGCTGAAGTACCCGGCCTGCCGCAGGCTCCTCGGTCCCGTAGTGCCCGGGGCGGTGATGCCGGGCGGGGCGCGCGTGCCCGGCACTTCCTTCGAGCTCGACCCGGTGCAGGCCGCCTTCAACATCGGCGCCATGATCCGCTGGCTCGACTTCAACGACACCTGGCTCGCCGCCGAATGGGGACATCCCTCCGACAACCTCGGCGGCATCCTGGCCGTGGCCGACTACCGCGCACGGCTCGCGGTCATGTCGGGCGAGGCGCCGCCCACGGTGCGCGAGGTGCTCACCGCGATGATCAAGGCGCACGAGATCCAGGGCGTGCTGGCGCTCGAGAACAGCTTCAATCGCGTCGGCCTCGACCACGTGCTGCTGGTGCGGGTGGCCTCGGCGGCCGTGGTGGCGGCGATGCTCGGCGGGAGCCTCGAGCAGGTCGTGAACGCGGTCTCGCACGCCTGGATCGACGGCGGCGCGCTGCGCACCTACCGTCACGCGCCCAACACCGGCTCGAGGAAGAGCTGGGCGGCGGGCGATGCCACGAGCCGCGCGGTGCGTCTCGCCCTGATCGCGCTCAGCGGCGAGATGGGCTATCCGTCGGCGCTGTCGGCGAAGACCTGGGGCTTCAGCGACGTGCTGTTCAGGGGCAAGCCGCTCGCTTTGCCGCGGCCCTTCGGCAGCTACGTGATGGAGAACGTGCTCTTCAAGATCTCTTACCCGGCGGAGTTCCACGCCCAGACCGCGGTCGAGGCGGCGATGGCGCTGCACCCGGCGGTGCGGGAGCGCATCGCCGACGTCGAGCGTATCGTCATCGAGACCCAGGAGCCGGGCGTACGCATCATCGACAAGACCGGTCCGCTCGCGAACCCCGCCGACCGCGATCATTGCATCCAGTACATGGTGGCGGTCCCGCTCATCTTCGGCCGGCTGACCGCCGCGGACTATGAGGATGCGGTCGCATCCGACCCGCGCATCGACGCGCTGCGCGCCAGGATGCAGGTGCGCGAGAACCCGCTGTTCACCGAGGAGTACTACGCTCCCGCCAAGCGCTACATCGGCAACGCCCTGCAGGTCTTCTTCCGCGACGGCAGCCACACCGAGCGCGTGCAGGTCGATGTCCCGATCGGCCATCGCCAGCGCCGCGCCGAGGGCATGCCGGTACTGGTGCGCAAGTTCGAGGCCGCGGTGAGCGCGCGCTTCCCGGCGAAGCAGGCCGAGCGCATCAAGGCGATGTTCGCAAGACCGGCCGGGCTCGATGCCCTGCCGGTCAACGAGTTCGTCGCGGCGATGGTGACCAACGGCGCCTGAGGGGCGCCGCTAACCCGCCGCCTACCCCACGCGCACCGGCACGAAGATGCGCGTGTCGCCGCGCTGGATCAGGAGCGCAATGTGTCCCCTGGAGCTCTCCACCGCGCTCTTGAGCGCCGAGGCGCTCGACACCGGGGCGCCATTGGCCGACAAGACGATGTCGCCGGGCTGAATGCCCGCCTCGGCCGCCGGGCCCGACGACTGCTCGACCAGGAGGCCGCCCGGCACGTTCCCCTGCCGCTGCTCCTCGCTGGTGAGCGGGCGCACCGCGAGGCCGAGCTTGCCGCCCTCGTGCTGCGGCTCGCTGCTGCGCGCGCTGCTGTGCTCCTCGAGGGTGCCGAGCTTGATGCTCAGGTTTCGCGCGGCGTGGTCTCTCCACAGCTCGAGATCGGCGCTCGCGCCCGGACCGAGCTCGGCGATCTTCTCCGAGAGCTCGGTCGTGTTGTTGATCGGCTCGCCGTTCAACTTGAGGATCACGTCGCCCGGCTCGATGCCGGAGCGGGCGGCGGGGCCGCCCTTCTCGACGCTCGACACCAGCGCGCCCTCGGGCTGCGGCAGTCCGAACGAGTCGGACAGGTCCTGGGTGACGTTCTGGATCACGACGCCGAGCTTGCCGCGGGTGACGTGGCCCGACGTCTCGAGCTGCGTGCCGACCTTCATGGCCACGTCGATCGGGATCGAGAACGACACGCCCATGTAGCCGCCGCTGCGGCTGTAGATCTGCGAGTTGACGCCCACCACCTCGCCGCGCATGTTGAAGAGCGGCCCGCCGGAGTTGCCGGGATTGATCGGCACGTCGGTCTGGATGAAGGGCACGTAGTCGCCGTTCAGCGGCCGGTTCTTGGCGCTCACGATGCCGGCGGTGGCGCTGTTATCGAAGCCGAACGGCGCGCCGATCGCGAGCACCCATTCGCCGACCCTGAGGGTGCGCGAGTCGCCGAGCTTCACGGTGGGAAGGTTGCTGGCCTTGATCCTGATCAGCGCGATGTCGGAGCGGGTATCGATGCCGATCACCTTGGCCGGGTATTCGCGGCGGTCGGTGAGACGCACCGTCACCTCGCTCGCGCCCTTCACGACGTGCGCGTTCGTCATGATCAGGCCGTCGGAGCGGATGATGAAGCCCGAGCCCTCGCCGTGCATCGGCTGCGGGCGCGGCGACTGGAAGCCGAAGCCGTGGAAAAACGGCGCGAACGGACTGTTGGGACCGAAGGGATCCTGGTTGCCGTTGCCGTTGTCGCCGTTGTCCCCGTTCTCATCCCCCTGCCACGCCGCGGACACTTTGGTCGTGACGGTTATGTTCACCACCGCGGGCCCGTACTTCTGCACCATGCCGCTGAAGTCCGGCAGCGCTGCGACGGGATTGACGGCGGCGCCCGGGGCGGGCGCGGGCGCCACGGCGGCGGCCTCCTGCGCCACCTTGCTCGGCGCGGCATGCGCGGCTCCCGAGAAATAGAGCGCTGCGATCGGCACGGCGACGGTCGCCGCCCCGAGCATCGCGATGACGAGCGGTTTGCGGACCAGGGAAACGAGACGCATGGATAGCTCCTGGAAAAAGGGAAAATTGCTGCTGCGAGGAACGATAGAAGCGCCGCCTTAACGGAGCCTTAAGGCCCTGCGGCGCTCGTGCCGCTCGCGGGCAGCGCGGGCTTTTGAAGCGCGGGGAACGCAGAAAGTTCCCGCAGAGTACCGGCGGCGCGGGCCCCGCGCGGGGGAGGCGGCCTGGGTCAGTCGGTGCCGAAGCGCGTGTAAGGCCGCGGCTCGGTGCCGAGGGAGGGGCTGCGGCTGGCGAAGTAGGCCGCGATCTGCGCGATGTCCTCGTCCTTGAGGTTGGCCGCGAATCCCTTCATGACCGGGTTCTTGCGCCCGCCGTGCTTGTACTCGTTGAGCGCGCGCACCAGGTAGTCCTCGTGCTGCCCGGCGAGCGAGGGATAGATCGGCGCCACCGCGATGCCGTCCTGCCCGTGGCAGGAGACGCACAGCTGCGCGGCCGCCGGCACCGCACCCGGCGCCTTGCCGCTCGCCACCAGGGGCTTGCCGGCGAGGTAGGCGGCGACGTCCGCCATGTCCAGCTCGGAGAGCGACTGGGTCTGCGAGTGCATGGTGATGTGCGCGCGGTCGCCGTCGCGATAGCCGTGCAGCGCGATCACCAGGTATTCCGCGTTCTGCCCGCGCAGCTCGGGCACGCTGTACATGGGATAGGCGTTCTTGTAGCCCTCGATCCCGTGGCAGCCGAGGCAGGTGTAGGAAACCTCCTTGCCGTGGTGCGGGTCGGGGGCCGCAGGTGCCGGCGCCGTCGCGGCGGGCTGCGCCTCGAGGGTCAGGCCCGCGGTGAGCGCGCCCGCGGCAATCGCCGCGATTGAAACCGCACGCACTGCAACTGCTCGCCCACGCCCCATTTGCGCTCACTCCCCGCCCGGTAGAACGGGCCAAAAACGGCCCCGAATCTTACGGACTCGCGGCCGCGGCGCGCAAGCGCGCCCGTGGTGCGCCGCGCGCCGCTCCTGGTGGATGATAGGCGTTCCGATGATCGGTCTCATCCAGCGTGTCGAGAGCGCCGAAGTCCGCGTCGGCGGAGAGGTGGTCGGCGCCGTCTCCCGCGGCGTGCTCGCCTTCATCGCGGTGCGGCGCGGCGACACGGAGACCGAAGCCCGGCGGCTCCTCGAGCGGCTGCTCTCCTATCGCATCTTCCCCGACGCCGAGGGGCGCATGAATCTTTCCGTCCGCGAGGTCGAGGGGGGACTCCTCCTGGTGCCGCAGTTCACCCTCGCGGCCGACACGCGCAAGGGCACGCGCGCGGGCTTCTCGGCTGCGGCGGAACCGCAGGAGGCGCGGCGCCTCTTCGGGTATCTGCTCGGCAAGGCGCAGGAAGCATATCCCCATGTTTCCGCTGGCGTATTTGGCGCACACATGCAGGTGTCGCTCATCAATGACGGGCCGGTGACGTTCTGGCTCGAGGCTGCCTCCGCCTGAGCGTGAAGGGCTTGGCGGATCTGAGCGAACTTCCGGGCCCCGGGGGTCTCATTTGACCTATGATTCCTGTGTTTGGCCGCGCTTGCGGACCTCAAGTGGAGTGTTGACGTATGGGCATTGGAATGCGCGAGCTGCTGATCATCCTGCTCGTGGTGCTCGTGGTGTTCGGCGCCAAGAAGCTGCGCACCGTGGGCTCCGATCTCGGAGCGGCGGTCCGCGGGTTCAAGAAGGCGATGAACGAGGGCGAGGACGAGCAGAGCGCGCAACAGAAGCAGATCCGCTCCGATAAGCCGGACGCCGAGTTCGACGAGGCTCGCAAGAGCGACGCCGCCGCCCCCAGCAAGACCGACCGGAGCGTGTGACCTGTTCGAGGGGCGCTTCTCGGAAGTCCTGATCATCTTCGTTCTGGCACTCGTCGTGCTGGGACCCGAAAAACTGCCGCGCGTCGTCTCCGAGCTCGGCCGCTGGGTGGGCCGGGCGCGCGCCATGGCACGGCAGTTCCGCGAGCAGCTGGAAGAGGAAGTGCAGCTCGAGCAGGCGCGTCGCGCGGAAGGGGCGCGCGCACAGGCGACGCCGCCGCCCGAGAGCCCGGCGACGCCGCCGCCCGCGGGCGAGGCAGCGGCACAGCCCGAGCCGGCGAGCGCGCCCGCCGCGTCCCCTGAGCCCGAGCAGCCTGCGACCTACTCGCACGCGCACCCCACCGACGCCACCGGCGCCCGCACCCCCGCCGCCGGCGAAGCCAGCCAGACTCCGCGCACCGATGAGCGAGGAAACTGAGAAGCTCGCCGAAGGCACGCTGATCTCGCATCTGCTCGAGCTGCGGGACCGGCTGCTGCGCTCGATGATGGCCGTAGGGGTCGCGTTCCTGCCCTGCGTCTACTACTCGAACGACATCTTCAGCTTCGTCGCCCAGCCGCTGCTCGCCAAGCTCCCGCCCGGCAGCAACCTGATCGCGACCGGCGTGATGTCGCCGTTCACGACTCCCTTCAAGCTGTCGTTCTTCGTCGGCCTGCTGGCTGCCATGCCGTACGTGATCTACCAGCTGTGGGCGTTCGTCGCTCCCGGCCTGTACCGCAACGAGCGGCGCTTCGCCGTGCCGCTGCTGCTCTCCGCGATCGGCCTCTTCTACGTCGGCATCGCCTTCGCGTATTACTTCGTCTTTCCGGTGATGTTTCAGTTCTTCGCGGCCACTACCCCGAAGGGCGTCGCGATGATGACCGACATCAACCAGTACCTCGACTTCGTGCTGACGATGTTCTTCTGCTTCGGGGTCGCCTTCGAGGTGCCGGTCGCGGTGGTGCTGCTGGTGGTGATGGGAATCGTGCGCCTCGAGAGCCTCAGGAAGAATCGCGGCTACGTGCTGATCGGCATCTTCATCCTGGCTGCGCTCCTCACCCCGCCGGATGCGATCTCGCAGTGCTCGCTCGCGATTCCGATGTACCTGCTGTACGAGGGCGGCATCCTCATGGCGCGCATGCTCGCGCGCGCCCGCAGCGCCGAAGCGGGCGGGAAAGCCGGCGACAAGGTCGATGACGGCTGAGGCAAGGGACCTTCAGATAGTCCTCCCGCCGATAGTTAGGTAAGTACTTAACTATTGCCCTGGAGACCTGCGTGCACCGGCCGCCGCCGCCACCGTGCGCGAGCAGCACTCCATTTGCGCGCCTGCACGGCGGTACGTCAGACTCACCGCACATGAACCATCCCGCCGACGCCACCCCGGTCACGGCGGCGCCCGGGCGCACCATCCTCGGCCAGCCGATCGGCCTCGCGACGCTGTTCCTCACCGAGCTGTGGGAGCGCTTCACCTATTACGGGATTCAGTCGCTCCTCATTCTCTTCATGGTGGCGCCGGCAGGCAGCGGCGGCCTCGGCCTCGATGACAAGTCCTCGAGCTCGATCTACGGCCTGTACGTGGGCAGTACGTATCTCCTCGGGCTCCTCGGTGGCTGGATCGCCGACCGGCTGGCTGGCGCGCAGCGCGCGGTGATCGCCGGCGGCATCCTGATCGCGGCCGGCAACACCCTGCTCGCCCTCGGCACGACCGCCATCTTCTTCGTCGGCCTGCTGGTCATCGCGATGGGGGTCGGGCTGCTGAAGCCCAACGTGAGCGCGCTGGTGGCAACCCTGTACCCGGAAGGCGGCGCGCGCCGCGACGCCGGCTTCTCGATCTTCTACATGGGCATCAATACCGGCGGCTTTCTCGGCCCGGTGGTCGTGCCGCTCATCGCCGTGGCCTTCGGCTGGCGCTTCGGCTTCGCGCTGACCGCCCTCGGCATGGTGCTCGGGATCGGCCAGTTCCTGTGGACGCGGCGCTTCCTCGGCGGCGCGGGGCTCGCGATCGCAGCGGCGCAGCGCGGCTCGTGGACGCCGGTCGTGGTGATCTTCGCGCTGCTGGCTGCCGCCGCGCTGCTCGCCTTGCGCGGCGCCGTGCACATCGACGGGGCGCTGCTCGCCTCGGGCGCGTCCTGGGCGGTGTCGCTGCTCGCGGTGGCGTACTTCGTGTACCTGCTTGCCTTCGCCGGGCTCACCGGCACGGAGCGCAAGCGCGTGCTGGTGATGGTGGCGCTGTTCGCCGCCTCGGTTACCTTCTGGGCCGGGTACTTCCAGCAGGGCGGCTCCTTCAACCTGTTCGCCGCGCGCTACACGGACATGCACATCCTCGGCTGGAATGCGCCGCCGGGGATGCTGCAGGCGGCGGACTCGCTGTTCGTCATCATCCTCGCCGGGGTGTTCGCCGCGCTGTGGCTGGCGCTCGGCAGGCGCGACCGCGATCCGCCCGCCGCTGCCAAGTTCGGCGTGGCGATCGTGCTCCTCGGCGCCGGGTTCCTCGTCATGTACTTCGCCGCCGGGCGCGTACTGGGCGGCCACCGGGTGCTGTCCACCTGGCTCATCAGCGCCTACTTCCTGCACGTCTGCGGGGAGATGTGCATCTCCCCGGTGGGGCTCTCCAACATGAGCAAGCTCGTGCCGCCGCGCTTCGTCGGGCAGGCGATGGGCATGTGGTTCCTGTCGCTCGCGCTCGGCGGCATCCTCGCCGGCCGGCTGACGGGCCAGTACGACGCGAGCCACCTGGAATCGCTCCCGGCGCTGTTCCTGAAGATCTTCTGGTACGGCGTCATCGCCGGGGCGGTGATGCTCGCCGTCACGCCGCTCGCGAAGCGCCTGCTGGCGGGGGTGAAGTAGCCGCGGCGCGTGTGCCGCCGCACCGCGCTCACTCCATGACGCGCACCTCGGTCACGAAGTACTCGGTCTCGCCGAAGCACGAGTTCGGAATCCACTTGTGCTGCTGGTAATGCAGCGCCATGCGCTTGCCGACGTTGGCGTTGAGCCGGGCGGCGAGCGCATCGCTCGGCACGGTGAACAGGAATTTCTCCGCCACCGTCCCCGGCATGGTCACCATGGCCATCTCGCCCTCCCAGGTCTTGCAGATGAAGCCCTTCTTCGAGAGCTTCTGCACGTAGCCGGCGCGCTCGCCCTCGGAGTACGACCAGTGGAGCGTCACCCAGGTGAAGCCCGCGAGGCCGAGCACCGCGATCACGAACAATCCGACGAGCATCTTCATGCCTGAAACCCCCGCCTGACGCGGCGCGCACCCAAGCATAGCGCGCGCGTGGACGGCGAGGCTAAGATGGCCGCTTTCAAAAGAGCAACAAACCTCCGGGGGTTCCCGCCATGATCACCGAATCGCGCCGCGAGCTGACGCTGCGCGGACTTGTCCTTGGCGTGCTGCTCACGGTGGTGTTCACCGCCGCCAACGTGTACTTCGGGCTCAAGGCCGGGCTCACGTTCTCGACCTCGATCCCGGCGGTGGTGCTCTCCATGGCGCTGCTGCGCTGGCTCGGCAACACCACCGCCCAGGAGAACAACATCGTGCAGACGGTGGCCTCCACCGCCGGTACGCTCTCCTCCATCATTTTCGTGCTGCCGGGCTTCATCATGATCGGGTGGTGGACCGGCTTTCCCTATTGGCAGTCGGTAGCCATCTGCGCCGCGGGCGGAATCCTCGGAGTCATGTATTCCATCCCGCTGCGCCGCGCGCTGGTGACGGACTCGGATCTGCCGTATCCCGAAGGCACCGCCTGCGCCGAAGTCATCAAGGTCGGTTCCGGCGACGCCGCCGATAAGGATTCGGTGGAATCGGGCGGCAAGGGCCTGAAGGCGGTACTGGTCGGATCGCTGCTCTCGGCGCTGTTCCTGGTGATGGTGCAGACGCGGCTGTTCCTCGGCGACGTGGCACACAGCTTCCGCCTGAGCGGTGACTCGCGTGCGCCGGTCAGCGGCTTCGATTTCCAGCTGTCGCTCGCGCTGTTCGGCATCGGCCACCTGGTGGGCATGAGCTGCGGCATCGCGATGTTCGTGGGCGCCGTCATCGGCTGGGGCTGGGGGGTGCCGCACTTCAGCGCGCTGCACGCGGCGGCGGGCGATGCGGGAGAGTTCGCGCACGCCACCTGGAGCCACTATGTGCGCTACGTGGGCGCGGGCGCCATCGCCGTATCCGCCATCTGGACGCTCATCAAGCTGGTCAAGCCGGTGATCGGCGGTTTGCAGGGCGCCATCGCTTCCTCCCGGGCACGCAAGGCCGGCAGAGGCGACACGCTAGCGCGCACCGAGCACGACATCCCGGTGGATCAGGTGGGCCTGGTGTCGCTGATCTGCATCCTGCCCATCTGCTGGCTGCTATGGAACTTCGCGACCAGCGCCGGCCTCGGCGAGCATGCGCTGCTGCTCACCGTCGGCGGCATCATCATCGTGGTGGTGATCGGCTTCCTGGTCTCGACGGTGTGCGGCTACATGGCGGGGCTCATCGGCGCCTCCAACAGCCCGCTCTCGGGTATCGGCATCCTGGTGGTGGCGACGACCGCGCTGTTCCTCGTGGTCACCGTCAAGTCCTCGCTCCCCCCCGAGATGGGCAAGGCGCTCGTGGCCTACTCGCTGTTCGTCACCGCCGTCGTATTCAACGTGGCGGCCATTGCCAACAACAACCTGCAGGATCTGAAGACCGGCCAGCTGGTGGAATCGACGCCCTCTAAACAGCAGTGGGCGCTGGTGATCGGCGTGATCGCGAGCGCCCTCGTCATCCCGCCGGTGCTCGACCTGGTCAACAAGGCCTACGGCTTCGCGGGCGCTCCCGGTGCGGGAGCCCACGCGCTGCCCGCACCCCAGGCGGGCCTCATCTCGGCGCTGGGCCAGGCGGTGATCCAGAACGACCCGGAGAAATGGCAGCTGATGGGCTTCGGCGCCGTCATCGGCGCCGGCATCATCGTCGTCGACTGGCTGCTCTCGAAGACCACCCGCTCGATGCGTCTGCCGCCGCTCGCCGTCGGCCTCGGGATCTACCTTCCCACTGCATCGACGCTGATGGTGACGGTGGGCGCCGTAGTCGGCTGGTGGTTCGACCGGCGCGCCGGCCGCAGCGCGAAGCCCGAACCCACCAAGCAGCTCGGGGTACTGCTCGCCTCCGGCCTCATCGTCGGCGAGAGCGTGCTGGCGGTGGTCTTCACGGCCCTGGTGGCCTTCACCAACAACCCATTTCCCATCGGCGTCGTGGCAGATGGCTTCGCCACCGCCTCGGAGTGGCTCGGCGGCGGCGCCTTCGTACTGCTGATCTGGTGGGTCTACCGCTGGCTGGGCCGGCTGCTGGCGCGCTGAAGGACCGGCTCTACAGCGGGCTGCGGCGGCGGTCGTAGCGCTCGAAACCGCGATGGCCGATGAGGGCCGAGCCGAGCCAGCCCGTCAGCCACACGATGATCCAGGTGAGGAGCGCGGCGCGGAAGCCCCCGTAGAGGTGAAAGCCCGGCAGGATCCAGGCGACGAGCGCGACCATCGCGGCGTTCAGCACCAGGAGGAACAGCCCGAGCGTAACGATGGTGAGCGGCAGGGTAAGGATGAAGGCGATCGGCCGTACGACGGCGTTCACCACCCCGAGCAGGAGGCCGGCGATCAGCAGCGTCGCCCCACCATCGATGCGCACGCCGTGAACCCAGCGGCTCGCGAGCCACAGTCCGCAGGCGGCGAGCAGCGCCCGCAGCAGAAACCCGGTCATCCGGCTGCTCCCGCCGCTCCGGCCCCGCGCCGCGCCTCGACCAGCACCTTCAGCCGGTTGAGCGCCGCCAGCCACGAGGTGCGCAGCCGCCAGTACTGCGTATCCCATGCCGCATCTCCCGGAACTCCCGAGCCGAGGAGACGCACCACAGTGCCCCCCGGCACGGCCTCGACGATGAGATCGTCGGTGAGCACCGACCCGGCGCGCGGCAGCGCGGGGTTGGGGAGATAGATGAGCCGCAGGCGGCGGCCCTTCTCGAATATGTCGATGTGCGCCTCGAGCTCCGTCAGGCGGTCCACCCGGGCGCGGAACAGCCCGCCCTGGCGCGGCTGCAGCTCCGCCTCGGGCGAGCACCAGCGCGTCAGACTCTCGGGCTCGGTGATCGCGCGCCACACCTTGTCGGCGTCGGCGGCGATATCGACCCGGTGCGCGTAGCCGCGGACTCTTTCAGTCATGATCACATTGTGCCATCCAGGGGGATCCATGCCATACGTCCATATCGTGCTCGGGCTAGCGCTCGTCGAGTTCTTCCTGTTCGGCCTCGCGGTCGCCCGCGCGCGGGCCACCTATAACGTGCCGGCGCCCGCCACCAGCGGCCACGAGGTGTTCGAGCGCTACTTCCGCGCGCAGATGAACACGCTCGAGCAGCTCGTGATCTTCGTGCCTTCGATTCTCATGTTCGGCGCCTACGTGAATGCCTGGCTCGCGGCCGCGCTCGGGCTCGCGTTCATCATCGGCCGGGCGGTCTATTTCACCGGCTACGTGCGTGCTCCCGAGGACCGCCATCTCGGCTTCATGCTGAGCGTCATTCCGAACCTGCTGCTCCTCGGCGGCGGGCTCGCCGGCGCGGCGTGGCGGCTATTTTCGCCCTAAGGCGGCGCTCGCCTGGCATGCTCGCGCCGCCACAGGCCGACGGCGAGCGGCGCGAGCGATGCGACGATGATCGCGATCGTGACCACGCCGAAGTGCTGCTTCACCAGGGGTATGTTGCCGAAGAGATACCCGCCCCAGATGAAGAGCAGCACCCAGGCGCAGCCCCCGGCGAGGTTCCAGGCAAGGAACCGCGCGTAGGGCATGCGACCCACGCCGGCGACGAACGGCGCGCAGGTTCGGATGATGGGCATGAAGCGCGAGAGGAAGATCGCGAGCCCGCCATGGCGGATAAAGAACGCTTCGGTGCGCCTCAGGTACTCGATCTTCAGCAGGCGGTAGCGGCCCGAGAAGGCGGGCGGGCCGATCGCGCGTCCGATGCCGTAATTCACGGTGTTGCCGAGCACCGCCGCCACCGCGAGCGCGGCGCTCGCGCGCGGCGCGGTGAGCGTGCCGCTGGTGTCCACCGCGGCGAGGGCGCCGACGGCGAACAGCAGCGAGTCCCCCGGAAGGAATGGAGTCACGACGAGCCCGGTCTCGGCGAATATCACGGCGAACAGGAGCGGGTAGATCCACAGGTGGTATGCGGCGAGGATCTCGACCAGATGACGGTCGAGATGCAGGACGAAATCGACGAGCCAGGCGAGCATGGTGCGACAGGATAGCGGGAAGCGCGGCGCACCGGCTTGCCTCGCGGGCGAAAACGACGTTTTTCGCCCGCCGTTTGTGCGAAGTGATGAGGTAATTCCGCTGAAATTGCCGCCGAGGTTCGGCATTGCGCAGCCGGCAAAAACCCCTGCGCCGACCTTGCTACGGAGTGCTTGGCTGCTGAGGTGAGCGGGACTGACGCGTATTCAGCCCCGCTTTTTGCCGAATAAACTACGGCACCAGGTCGCGTGAGCCGTGCGGCTCACCCGCGGCGCGCGCGGCGAGCGCGCCCCGGGTCTTCAGGGTCGCGAGCCCGGTGTGCACCTCGTCGTCGCGCAGGGCGAGCGGCGCAGTGCCGGGTGAATCCACGGCGGCCGACTTCTGGGGTCCCGCCTCGACGATGTCCGGAATGATGCCCTTGCCCTGGATCGAGGCTCCGGAGGGCGTGAAATAGCGCGACGTCGTGAGCTTCAGGGCCCCGCCGTGCGCGAGCGGCATGACGGTCTGCACCGAGCCCTTGCCGTAGGTCGTGCGCCCGACGAGAAGCGCCCGGCCGTGGTCCTTGAGCGCGCCCGCGACGATCTCGGAGGCGGACGCCGTGCCGCCGTTCACCAGCACGACGAGCGGGGCGCCGTTCAGGAGATCGCCGTGGTGGGTCGCGTCCATCCTGAAGCGCGCCTCGGGAGTGCGTCCGTCGGCGCTGACGATCACGCCCTGCTCGAGGAAGTCATCGGCCACGGCGACGCCCGCTTCGAGCACGCCGCCCGGATTGTCTCTCAGGTCCAGTACCAGTCCCCTGAGGGCACCCTTGTTGTCTCTCTTGAGACGCAACAGCGCATGGCTCACGTCCTCCGCGGTGGTCTCCGTGAAGCTCGTGACGCGCAGGTACCCGTAGCCGGGCTCGAGGATCTCCGCCCGGACGCTCGACACTTCGACCTGCGCCCGCCGCAGCGTGAACTCGAGCGGCGCAGCGCTCCCCGCCCGGCGGATGGTGAGCCTCACGGTGCTGCCGGAGGCGCCGCGCATGTGCGCGGTGGCGGCGGCGAGATCGCCGCCGATCTCGACGCCGTCGATCTTCACGATCTCATCACCGGCCTTGAGGCCCGCGCGTTGTGCGGGCGAGCCGTCGATCGGATGGCGCACCTTGACCACCCCGTCCTGCGGCACCACCTCGATGCCGACCCCGGGATAGGAGCCCATGGTGCTGAGGCGTATCTCCTCGAACTCCTGGCTGTCGAGGTAGGCGGAGTGCGGATCGAGCGCGGCGACCATGCCGCGCACCGCGCGCTCCATGAGGAGGTGGTCGTCGACCTCCTCGACGTAGTCGCGCTTGATGCGCTCGTAGACCTCGGCGAACAGGCTCGCCTCCTGCCAGGGGAGGACGGCGGGCGCGGCGGGGGCGCCGGGCTCGATCGAGTGCTCGGCGAGGACGCCGCTCGTGAGCGCGCCGCAGAAGCCGAAGATGGCTCCGGCGATGAGCAGGATCACTGAACGGATGGACATGTGCTCGAAACTCCCTTCACGGTGTCGCTCCTGCGTACCACATGATGTCGTTCTGTCCCGGCTCGTTACCGGGCGCCGCGCTCGGCAGCGGCAGCTCGTTGAGAAGCTCCGCGAGCGCGATCGGCCGGCCGATCGCAAAGCCCTTGCCAGAGTAGACGCCGAGCCCGGCCACGTGCTCGCTGATGGCCTCGGTCTCGATGTATTCGGCCACCGTGATGATCGACATGCTGCGGGCGAGCTCGGCGATGGCGCGCACCATGGACGCGGCGCGCTTGTCCCTGGTGACGTCGCGGATGAAGCTGCCGTCGATCTTCAGCATGGTGATCGGCAGCTGCCGCAGGCACGCGAGCGAGGAGAGGCCGGTGCCGAAGTCATCGAGCGCGACGCCGCAGCCGAGCTTGCGCAGGCGGCGCATCAGCTCCTCGGCGCGCGGCAGGTGCGCGACGGTGGCATTCTCGGTGAGCTCGAAGCAGAACAGGTCGGGATCGAGACCGCTCTCGGCGATCGCCTGGATGAGGAAGTCGGCGAAGGTGTCGTCATCGAGCGATTGGCCGGAGAAATTGATGGTGAAGCCGAGCGCCTTGCCCTCGAGCACGCCGGCGCGCGGCTTCAGCGCCTCGATCACGTGGTTGACCACCCAGCGGTCGATGGCCGGCATCAGCTGGTAGCGCGCGGCCGCCGCCAGGAAGCTGTCCGGGCCCATCGTGAGACCGTCGTCGCTCAACATGCGCAGCAGCAGCTCGTAGTGCGGCCGGGCGTTGTCGGCGACGGAGAACGGCAGGATGAGCTGCGCGTCGAGCCGCAGGCGATTGTTCTCGATGGCATCGCGCAGCTGCGCGGCGACGCTGATGTCGGCGAAGCGGCGCACGATGCTGGTGTCGCTCGCCTGGTAGACCTCGACGCGGTTGCGCCCGCGGTCCTTGGCGGCCTTGCAGGCGCTCTCGGCGGCCGCCAGCACGTGCCCGAGCTCGCCGCCTTCGGGGTCGAGGAGCGCCACCCCGATGCAGATCGAGACCGGCGGATATGATTCGCCCGGGCCCGGCCCGATGTGCTCCGCGCCGGCGCGCAGCGCCTGGGCGAACTTCGCCGCATCCTCGACCTGCGCCGGCAGCAGCACCGCGAAGCGGTCGCCCGAGATGCGCGCCCCGAAGGCGCCCGGTGGCAGGCTCTTGCGAAACAGCTCCCCGAGCTGCCCGAGCACCGAGTCGCCGATGTGCATGCCGGCCTTCTCGTTGATGGCGTGCAGCTGATCGACGTCGATGTAGAGCGCGCTCCACGGCTGGCTGCTCCGGGTGTCGGTCACGACCGCGGCGAGACGCCGCTCGAAGGCGGGGCGGGTATAGAGACCGCTCAGGGCGTCGTAGCTCGACTCGACGACGTCGAGCGCCTTGCGGGCGATGATCTGGGCGATGTGCGCATCGCGCAGGCTGAAGTGCTCGCCCGTCTCGTCGCGCAGCAGCGCCAGCATGCCGATGCAGCGGCCGGCGCGCGAGCGCAGCGCGCAGGCGAGCACGCGGTACGGGTAGGTGTCGGCGAGTCCGACCTCTACGTCGTTGACGATGAGCGGCTCGGCCCGCGCCTGGGCACGCGTCATCAGCTTGCGGTGCGCCCGCGTCATGAAGCGCGCATCCGGCTGGGCGCCGTTGCTCGCGCGCAGCAGCGTCAGGTTCTTCTCGGGAACGAGCAGCGCCCCGGTGGTGGCGCGCAGATGCTCGATGGTGTGCTGCAGCAGCTGCTGCAGATCGTTGCCCCCGTCCGGCGCCAGCGTGTCCGCCGTGCCATGCGAGAGCACCAGCTCGAGATCGCGGTTGAGCTCGGCGAGCGCGCCGTGCAGCTCGTCGATGTTGGCGCCGGCGATGAACTCGCGCCGCAGGCACTCGAGCGCCGGCGCGAGCAGCGAATGCGCAAAAGAGGAGTCCTGCTGCTTACGCTCGCCGTGGTCGCTCGGGCGGCAGACGACCGCGACGATCGCCAGCAGGCCGCCGGCATCGTCGCGCAGCGAGCACAGGTAGACCGGCAGGTCGCCCTCGAGGGTGCGCAGCTGCCAGGCGTCGTCGCCCTCGCTCGAGCGCGCCGCTATCAGCGCATCCTCCACCACGTTCATGAGATCGGGCCCCGTCATGGTGTCCGAGGACCAGAGGAGCTCGCCGCCCCCCGCGCCGAAGATCGCCAGACTCGAGGCGCGCGGCAGCAGCGAGCGCACGAGGCGGAAGAAGGGCTCGAACCGGGCAGCGGACTGCTCGGCCGGCGAATCGCTGATTGGAGGCGTGCTCACGGGTCGCCGTCGGATTTCCACGAAGCCTTGTGTCGAACCTGAGCGACACCATTGCTCTTATGTCGTCGGCGATCCTTGCGCGAGTTGGCGAATCAAGCGCTCGAGGGGCGATGCAGAGCGCAAAAGATTGACGGTGGTCACACCCCTCGAGGCAACGGCGCGCAGCCCCCGGGGTAGGGCGCAGCCGCGCTTCAGGGGTCGGCGGCCCTGAACCAGGGGCGGGGGTCGACGGGCTTGCCGCCCTTGCGGATCTCGAAATAGAGCTCGGTGCGCCCGGTACCGCCGCTGTCGCCGGCGGCGGCGAGTGTCTCCCCGGCGGCGACGCGCTCGCCCGCCGCCTTGTAGAGCCGCTCATTATGTCCGTAGAGGCTCAGGTACCCGTCGCCGTGGTCGACGATCGCCAGCAGCCCCAGGCCCGGGAGCCAGTCCGCATAGATCACGCGGCCCCCGCACACCGCCTTCACCGGCGAGCCCCGCTCGGTTGCGACCAGCACCCCGTCCCAGCGCACGCCGCCGGCGCGCGCATCGCCGAAGCGCGCTACCAGGTGGCCGCTCACCGGCCACGCGAGCTTGCCGCGCAGCCGTGCGAACGCCTCGTTGGTCTCGAGCGGGAAGCGTTCCATCGCCGCACGCAGCTCCTTCAGCAGCTGCTCGAGCCCGGCCTGCTGAGTGCGCAGCCGCTCGAGGTTCTGGGCGCGGGTGCGCGTCTCGGCCTCGAGCCCGGCGAGCACCTGCGAGCGCTGCGCGCGGGCACGCTCGAGCGCGCTCAGCTCGGCGCGCCGCTGCTGCTCGAGCCGCCCGAGCGCGGCGTCCTCGGCGTCGAGCTCGGCGGTGAGGTCGGCGAGGCGCTGCACGTCGTCCTGGATGATCCGGATCTCGCCGGCGCGCGCGCGGCCGAAATAGCCGTAGTAGACGAACATGCGCCCGGCGAGCGCCGGGTCCTCCTGGTTGAGGAGCAGCTTGAGCGGCTCCTGGCGGCCGATGGTGTAGGCGGCGCGCATCTCGCCGGCGAGATCGCCGCGGTTCTTCCCGAGCTGCGCCTCGCGCTCGTGCTGCTCGGCGGCAAGCGCGGTGCGGCGTGCGGCGTGCGCCGCCCGCTGGCGCTTGAGGTCGCTCAGGCTCTCGCGCGCGTGGCCCACCGAGAGCTCGGCAGTCCTCAGGTCCCTGGTCAGCCGGTCGCGCTCGACCTGGGCTTCGCTCACCTCCCGGGTGACGCGCTCGATCTCGGACTTGACGGCCTGCAGCTCCGCTTCGGCCTTCCTGGCGTCCGCCTGGGGCTTCGAGGCCTCGGGTTTCGCGGCGCCCCCGGCCATTCCCGCCGCGGCGAGGAGCAAGACCGCGGCAAACCCCCGGATACGGGCCCGGAGGCTATAATGCGCGGCCTTTTTGGCCGTAACTCCGCGTCTTTGCCCCATGGATCGTCTGCTCGAATTCCTCAGCCATCACCCCTGGTTAGGCACCGGCACCGCCGTCGCGGTGGCGCTGATAGTTGTATACGAGATGCGCGCGCGCGCGGAAGGCCAATTTTCGGTCTCGCCCCAGGAGCTCATCCGCCTCATGAACCAGGGGGCGCTGCTCCTCGACCTGAGGCCCGCGGATCGGTACCAGGAGGGGCACCTGGCCGGCGCCCGGCAGATGAGCGGCGAGGCGCTGCTCAGCGCCGGCGACACGCTGAAGAAGCACAAGGAAAAGACCGTCGTGGTCTACGACGACACCGGCTCGCTCAGCGCCCCCGCGGTCCGCCAGCTCCTCGCCCAGGGCTTCACCCGGGCCTTCACGCTGCGTGGCGGACTTACCGCCTGGCGCGCGGACAACCTGCCGCTCACCCGATGAATACCGCGCCGGTCGAGATGTACGCAGCCGACTGGTGCCCGTACTGCGCGCGGGCACGGGCGCTGCTTCAGTCGAAGGGAGTCGCGTTCACCGAGATCGACGTGGAGGCAGTTCCCGGAGCGCGCAGCGAGATGGCGGCGCGCGGCGGCGGCGACACCGTCCCGCAGATCTTCATCGGCGGCACGGCGGTGGGCGGATGCGATGAGCTGCAGGCGCTCGATGCCGTCGGACGCCTCGATCCCTTATTGAAAAACGGAGCTTGAGAAATGGTGAATGAGACTGCCGGCGCGGCGCCGGCCAATGAACCGCCCGCCGACGCCCCGGTGCTCGCGCTGCAGAGCGTGTACCTCAAGGACTGCTCCTACGAGGCGCCCAACGGCCCGCGGGTCGACGGTGCCTGGAATCCGCAGGTGAACCTCGATCTGCAGACCGGCTCGTCGCTCCTGTCGCCGGAGCTGCGCGAGGTAGTGCTGACGGTGACCGTGTCCGCCAAGCAGAACGACGTCACGGTGTTCCTGGTCGAGGTGAAGCAGGCGGGCCTGTTCCTGATCCGAAACCTGAACGAGTCGGACCTGAAGCGCGCGGTGAGCACCGTGTGTCCCTCGGTGCTCTTCCCCTATGCGCGCAGCGCCGTGTCGCAGCTCGTGAGCTCGGGTGGCTTCCCGCAGTTCCTGCTGCCCCCGGTGAACTTCGATGCCCTGTATGCGGCGAACCAGGGACAGCCGCAGCCGCCCGCGGCGCAGGCCAACTGAGGGCGGCGCGCTCCGCCCTTAAGATTCGCCCGGGCTCCCCGCATGACGGCACGCGCACTCGAGCACCCGGTCGCGGTGCTCGGCGCGGGCTCGTGGGGCACGGCGCTCGCGATCCAGCTCGCGCGCGGCGGGCGCGCGGTGCGCCTGTGGGGACGCGACCGGGAGCGTCTCGCCGCCATGGCGCGCGAGCGGCGCAACGAGCGCTACCTGCCGAGCGCGCCGTTTCCGGACTCCCTCGAGGTCGAAGCCGGCCTGCCGGCGGCGCTCGCCGCGGCCCGCGATGTCCTCGTCGTGGTGCCGAGCCCCGCGTTTCGCGGCGTGCTCGGCGCCCTCGCGCCGCACCTCGAGCCCGGGATGCACGTGGCCTGGGCCACCAAGGGATTCGAGCTCGCGAGCGGCCTGCTGCCCCACCAGGTAGCACGCGAGGTCTTGGGTCCCGAGCGGCGCATCGCGGTGCTCTCGGGTCCGACCTTCGCGCGTGAGGTCGGGGCGGGACTCCCGACCGCGATGACCGTCGCCTCGCCCGATGCGGCTTACGCCGAAGCGCTCGCCGCCGAGCTCAGCTCCGCGAATTTCCGCGCCTATACCTCGACTGACATCATCGGCGTCGAGATCGGCGGCGCGGTGAAGAACGCGCTCGCCGTGGGAGCGGGGCTCTCCGACGGGCTCGGCTTCGGCGCCAACACGCGCGTCGCGCTCATCACGCGCGGGCTGAAGGAGATGACGCGCCTCGGCGTGGCGCTCGGCGCCGACGCGCATACCTTCATGGGGCTCGCGGGGCTCGGCGACCTGGTGCTCACCTGCACCGACGACCAGTCCCGCAACCGCCGCTTCGGCCTGGCGATCGCAGCGGGCGCCACACCCGAGAAAGCGCTCGCCGGGATCGGCCAGTCGGTCGAGGGCTACGCCGCGGCGCGCGCCATCCGCGCGGTCGCCGCCCGCACCGCCGTCGAGATGCCGCTCTGCGACGTGGTGTACCGGGTGCTCTACGAGGCTTTGCCGGCGCGCGCTGCGGTGCGCGAGCTCATGAGCCGCCCTCTCAAGGCCGAAGTCGCCTAGACGCGCAAGTTGCGAAACGAGCGCAAGCTGCGAAGCTCCCCGTGATGCCGCCCGGCGGGTCGTGCGTACTCGGCTTCGCGCCGCACTCGGGGTGGGCGGCGGTGGTCGTCATCGGCGGCACGCCGGCCAATCCTCTGGTGCTGGCGCGCGAGCGGCTCGAGCTCAGCGATGCGAGCCTCCCGGGAGCGAAGCAGCCTTACCACGCAATCGAGGGGTTGCCGCTCGCTCAGGCCGCCGCGCGGCTCACAGCGTTCCGCGCCTCGGCGGCGCTGCGTGCCGTGTCGGGGGTGCGCACCCTGCTCGAGACCGCGCGCACCGCGGGCATCGAGCCGATCGGCGCCGGCATCCTCGACTCCTCGGGGCGCGATGGCGGGTCGCTCGAGGCAATCCTCGCCTCGCACGCGCTGATTCATAGCGCCGACGGCAACCACTTCCGCGAGGCGCTCGGGTCCGCCTGCAGCGCCGAGCGGCTTCCCTGCACGCGCATCCGGCAGCGCGATCTGCCTGGCGAGGCCGCGCGGGCGCTGCGGCGCCCGCCCGAGGCGCTCATGGCGGCGGTGGCGCAGCTCGCGCGCGACGTCGGCTCGCCGTGGGGCGCGGACCAGAAGGGCGCCGCGCTCATCGCCTGGCTGCTGCTCGCGCGTAGCGCCTGAGGCGCCGGACGAGAGTGCACTTCAGGGAGTGGGCTTGGGCGCGCCGGCGACCGTGCGGAATACCCTCGCCGGGATTGCGCGATTGACCGCGACATCCTCGGCGAAGCGCATCACCCCGCCCTCGGCATTGAGGTCGACGAACGCGAGCGCTTTCAGCAGGCCGTGAAACTGCTTGGCTCCCGCGTTCACCAGCGCGTAGACCTCCATGGTGCCGAGGCGCGGCCCCTCGAGGTTCTCCTCGATCAGCACCCGCTGGCAGCGCCGCGCCGTGCACTCCTGCATGACCTCACGCATGTAGCGCACCACGGTGTCCGCGCTGTTACGCCCCGTGACCGTGGCATGCAGGTATCCCGGCTTCTGCTCGATCTTGAGCGTGTATGCCACCCGCGCAACCCTGCTGCGCTCAGGCGACGCCGGGGTAGATCTCGTCCGCCACCCAGTAGCAGGTGAGCGCGGCGGCCAGGATCGCGCCGGCGAGCCACAGCAGCCGGCGCCGCCCGCGCCACGCGGCGCGCAGCGGCGAGTATTGCAGTGGAATGTCGACGAGATACGCGGCGCAATAGCAGGCGTTCGCGAGCAGCGCGAGCACCGTGAGCGCGCCGAGGGCGCTCAGGGTGAAGGCGCCGCGGAAATGCGGCCAGGTGAACACGACCCAGCCGAGGAAGATCGCGCCGAGCAGCGCGTTGTAGCCGAGGCGCCGGGGTTCCCAGTAGCGCGCCGCGTCGGCCAGGATTTCCCGCAAGCGCGGCGCTGCCGCCTGTGTCGATGCCGAGCCGTGAGTCGCCATGGGCGGACCTCCCGTGTCCACGCTCGAGCACGATGATCCGCCGGTCCGCCGCCGCAACGCGGCGGCGCGATGCTCAAAGTCGCCCGAGGAACGTTGCCGCGAGGCGCAGCACCTCCTCGCGGCGCTCGCGGTGCGGAACGTGGCCGCAGCCCTCGAGGATCGCGGGCTCGCAGGGACCGCCGACACCCCGCGCAATGCGGCGCGGAAATGCCACCGATCCATACGCGTCGCGGTCGCCGTGGATCACCAGCACCGGGCAGATCACCGCCGGGAGTTGCTCATCGAGGCTCCACGAGCGAAACCCGGGCGACAGCCACACCTCGGCCCACGCATCGAGCACCCAGCGCGCCTTCGCGCCGTGCCAGCGGCTGAGCCTGGCGAAGTGCTCGGGACGGTCGAACTCCGCCCGCGCGGCGCGGATCCCCTCGAGGGTCCGTTCCTCCACGTACGCCTGCGCGGCCTCGGTGACGACCGCGACGCACCCGGCGTGCTCGGCGGCTGCGATCGCGAGCGCCATCGCGCCGCCCACGCTGTGGCCGAGCAGCGCGAAGCGCGTGAGGCCGAGGGCACCCTTCAGGGCGGGGAAGAATCGCCGCGCCTCGTCCGTCACGAAATCGACGGGCGGCCGCTCCGGGCGCGGCGTGGATCTGCCGAAGCCGAGCCGGTCGTAGGCGATGACTTCCATGCCCGTCGCGCCCGCGAGCGCCTCCGGGAAGTCCCGCCACTGCTCGACCGACCCGAGCGAGTCATGCAGCAGAACGATCGGCGGGCGCGGGTTGCCGCCGGGGTTCCAGCGGCGCACGAAAATGCTTCCGCCGGCAAGGCCGACGAGCGCGTCGCGTGCCTCGATGCTCAGGCGCCTTCCACGATGCGCAGGTCGCGCTCGACGGCGTCCCCGAGGGCGCGCAGCGCTTCCTGGTACGCCGGGCTATCGTGCGCGGCGAGGGCCTGCGCGAGGCTCTCGAACTCGATGAGGACGGTGCGCTGCGCGAGTCCGCCCTCGTAGACGCGCGCCGGCAGGCCGCGCGCCAGGAAGCGGCCGCCGGCCGCCTCGAGCGCGGGGAGCGCGAGCTTGGCGTACGCAGCCAGCGCCTGCGGGTCGCGTACCGAGCGGTACGCGGCGATCCAGTATGCTTTAGCCATGGTGGTAACCCTCAGCCCGTCTCGCCTTCGAGTTGCGCAGTCGTGACCGTCATCAGCGCGAACACGAACAGCCCGACGCTGAGGCCGAGCATCACGACGATGAGCTGGCGCATGCGGTAATCCCAGTCGCGGTTGTCGAGGTACACGGAGACGGCACCCAGCAGGTAGACGTAGCCGATGACGGCGAGCGGCGGCAGGGCCAGCCGCGGACGCGCCCTGAAGGCGGGCCCGACTTCGTGGCGCAACAGCAGGAACCAGCCGATTTCCGCGACGATGAGCGCTCCGACCCAGAGATTCCAGCGGCGCAGCGCCGAGCTTTGTGAAGTGACTCGCATGGGTTGATCCCGCCTTCCGGTCCTCACTCGAGAGTTATTCGGCGTGCAGCGCTGCCGCTCGCCAGCCATGGGACGCCGCGCCAGGTCCCGGCGACCAGCCAGGCGCCGCCGGCGATCGCCGCCGATATGAGGAGCTCCGACCAATTCCCCTCATCGTGGGGGCGCGAGACGACGCGCGGCACCCACACGAGCAGGGTGAAGGTCCAGAGCATCGCGGCCTCGAGGCTCGCCGCGAGACGCGGCACGACGCCGAGCAGCATGCCGGCCGCGGCCGCGAGACTCGCAGCTCCCGTCAGGTAAGTCCAGCCGAGCGGAAAGCCCAGCCACTTCGGCACCAGACTCGCGGTGAGGTCGTGGTAGGCGAAGTGGCTGACGCCGATCATCGGCAATGCCGCGATCAGCAGCGCGCGCGCCGCGCGCACCCCGCTCTCGCCCACGGCGAAAGCGAGGTGGCGTCGCTCCCAGGCGCCCGCGTGGGCCGCGAACAGGCACCAGCCTCCGGCCGACAGGGCGGCCGTCTCGGCGAACGACTCCCAGCCCACCACGACCTGCGGAGCGAGCAGCAGCGGGGGGAGCTTGAGCAACACCAGCCACAGCAGCAGGAAGGGAAGCACGATCCGGCAGGCGAGCACGGTGAGCGGGCGCACCGCGAGCGCGAGGCCGCCCGCGAGCGCCACGAGCGAGCACGAGTACATGACGAGCGACCGGCCCGGCAGGCTCTTGGGGAGCGGCTCCCAGATCCCGGAGGAATTGCCGTAGATCAGGCCGGCGATGCCGAGGCCGGCGAGCGCGGCGGCGAAGGCGGCCCGGCTCGGCCGGATGGGACTGGCGATGGCTGAGACCACGCCCAATCATGAACAGCGCCGCGCAGATGATCAATGCGCGCGGGCGGTACGCGGCCTGCGGGAATCGCCGGACGGCACCTGGACGCCGTCCTCCGAGAAGAAGATATAACCCCGCGGAGCGCCGAGTAGCCGGTGCCACCAGCGCAGCAGGCCGATGCGGCTGATCGTGAGACAGGGGGCGGCGCCGAGATTGCGGACGGCCTCGGCGCTCGCAGCCCAGTCGCAGCGGACCAGCTCCACGGCGCGAGTCTCGGCTTCGACGGGATCGCGGGCGCGAAGCTGCACGAGCCGCAGGAAGCCGATGGCCACGTCGCCGGCGAGCGGCAGCGCGATGCCGCGCCCCTGAACTGTTACCTCGTATCTCGGCACGTTTCAGTTGCCTGGAGCGCAGCGCCGGCGACCTGCGCCGCGGCGCGCCTCACCACCGGCTGTTGGTGAGCCGCATGAGCTTCCAGCGCAATTCGCGGGGCGGCGCCTGCAGGTCCACCGCGACCACCCGCCCAAAGTTATCGAGCTGCATGGACGCGTAGCGCGCATCGCCGAACGCGATCACCTGGCCGGGCTTCTGCCCTACGACATTGCGCTCCACGGCGTTCAGCACCCGCTGCGCCTCCAGGGCGACCAGGCCCGCGTCGGTCTCCGGGTCGTAACTGACGGCCTTCACCGTGCTGCCTTCCAGCTCGCGGGCGAGATCGGCACGGCCCGTCGCGCGCAGCTCCCACGCCAGATCGAAAGCGAGCTCGGGAAAGGCGCCGGCGAAGGACCACATGGTGAGTTCCCTCCCTGAAACCTGCAACGTAGGACAAGGGTCGAATCTTCCCGCTTCCTGTCCGCCCGAAGGGCACGGGGCAATGATGAGCGGTGCCCGCGGTGCCACGCAACCCGCTCGCTGCACCGCGGCGCTGCGGGGCCGAAGGGACGCGTGCCCGACCTCACCGATAGTGGCGTTGCAGATCGACCGAGCGGCAGTCAGGTCTCGCCACCGGCGCGCCGGCGGTACGTGTCGGCGTCGGCACTGCGGCCGAGCAGCGTCGCGGCCTCGGCCGCCGCGCGCCAGAACGAAGGCTGGCAGCCGAACAATTCGGCCGCCGTCACCAGCTCAGTGAGGGCGCAGTGGAGCTCGGCCGCCGCGGATCCGGCGCCGACGCTCAGGGCCGGGCGCGCGCATGCGGCGAGCAGGGACGCCGCCCGCTGCAGATGCGAGGCGGCATCGCCGCACAGGATCTCGTCCCGGTGCACGGGGCTCATCGGATGCGGGCCCTGGTGGCGGAGCTCTTCGCAGACTCCTCGCCGTCCCCGAGAGCCGGCGCAATGGCGAGCAATGCACTCAGCCAGGCGAGCAGTGGCACGCTGCATACCACACTCGCCAGGATGATGACGATCGGGTCCGTAATATGGAGTGCCATCGAGTAGGAATATGGCTCGAGCGGTGCAACGTATGTCCAGAAAATGTACCGGGTCAGACGGGCGAGGAATGCCTGCAGCCCGAAACAACCGAGAACGCCCGCCACCAGGAAGCCCGCCCGGAAGCGTAGCTGCTTCCAGCGCAGCGCCGTTGCGCACAGGGTGAAGGCGAAAGGCCACACGAGGCCGGCCACGGCCAGGATGTGCTCCGTCCTCACGTGTGAGAGCAGCGTTGCGTCTATTCCCATCGATTGGCGTTCTTCGGAAAGCCGGGCCGCTGGATCCGTACGACGCAGAAGCGCTGGCCGGTAGGCGCCTGCATCACGACCCAACGCTCGAGGCGACTCACCACCGTGGCGCCCAGCTTCTCGAGGCGCGCCACCTCGGCAGGGATGTCATCGGTCTCGATGTCCAGGTGCACGCGACTGTCGTGGGTCACGCGCTGAATCTGCACGATCGGCTCGTCCGGTGGGGTCTCGAGCATGCGGTAGTTGCCGCGCGTCCCCGGGTGCGTGGGGTCCATTGCGCGACCCAGTGCCTTTGCCCAGAACCGGGCGGCGGCGTCCACGTCCGATGTATTGCAATCGATGAGCACTGCGCAAAGACGGGAGTGGTGCATATCCGTACCTTCGTGGTGTCCCGGAAATCGGCGCCATGCCGCGCTGCTCGCCCGTGCGCCGTCCGGATCGCCGCGGGCGGTGGAGAGTACCACCGTAACGAGTGCTTCGAGCCCGCGATGACCGGCGCCCCGCCCGGGAGCGCCGCTGCGCGGGGGTGCGTGATCCGTAGATTCCCCGACTACCCGGCAGATGTCGGCCTGTGGAGGATAGGACCCAACTGGATCAGCGGTGACGGCTTGCCAGAATGACCCGGCGGATACCGGCGCGACCCGCACATCCCGAGCGAATCTGCTGGGGCTGCGAGCTCTATTGCGCGGCCGACGACCTGCGCTGCGGCAACGGTAAAGAGCGCACTCAGCATCCCATCGAGACCTTCGGGCGGGACTGGATGGAATTCGTTCTCCCCGGAGACGAATACCCGCTAGTCCCCGGGACTCGGGAGCGGAAAAGCGGCCTGCCGTGAATCGAGGTAAGACCTCAGTGTGTCCGCATAGGCGTCGCGCGTCGCCTGGTCGGGCTGCGGCGCAAGGCTCGGATACACGCGCAGCAGGCCGTCGCCAGGCCTCCGGGGGTGCACGTGGATATGGAGATGCGGCACCTCCTGGCCGGCCCCCGCGCCTATCGAGTGCCACACGCTCAGCCCCTGATTCGGAAAAGCTGCGCCGACCGCGCGCGTAATGTGCGCGACCGCTGCCATGAGAGCGGCGCCGGTCGCGTGGTCGAGCTCGCGCACGTCGAGGAGATGCCGCCGGGGAACGACGAGCGTGTGGCCGGCGTGAAACTGGCGCTGGTCCATGAATGCCATGGTGAGGTCGTCTTCCCACACGATGCTGGCGCGCTGCTCTGCGCGCACGATCCGGCAGAAGACGCATTCCTCGCTCATGGGCTGCTCCGCAACCGTGTCTTGATGTCGAGATAGGCCGCGGTGATGAGCGCCTGCAACGCGGAGGCGTCCACGGTTGTGCCGGGCCGCAGCTTCACGTGGCGCATGTACTTACCATCCCCCTCGAGCAATCCCGCCGGGTCCGGCAGCGTTGCGCCATGGAAGAACCCGACGTTGACGTGAGCCGTGAAGGCATTGGCGTACGCGAACGCCGCGTCACCCACGCACGCAGTGGGATGGCCGTCATGCAGCAGCTCCCGCACGTCGGCGCCGCAATCGCGCATTCGAAGGAACCACTCGCGGGCGATCGCAGCGAGCTCGGGCCGCCGGCTCGCGAGCCACGCATCGACCGCGGGATCCCGCGCAATGGCGCCCGGGAATCGCATCAGCCTGCTCACGACGACGGCCCCCGGACCATGCGCGGTACGCTCGAGCGCAGGCCGGGCATCACAGCCACCGTGAGCTCGCGAATACCAACGCCTGGACGACGAGAGCGGCAGCCGCGCATGCAAGTGCGAGCAGGTTCACCAGCACCCTGGGCTGCCGCACCAGCGCAGCGGCCGCGAGGCCCGCGGCCACGATCGGGGCCAGGAAGGAGATCACGAGCGCACCGAGCAAAATGCGCCCCGCGCCCGGAATGTACCGGACGTCGAGGGACGAGAAGCGGAGCAGAAGAAACAGCAGCCAGACCGCCGCCCAGACCGCGAGGCAGGATAGTGCCGCCGACCGTAACGGTGTCCTGGCCATTACGCCACCGCGACCTCGTGGGAGCCGCGTCTATTCTTCACGCAAAGGCAGATGTGCACGATCGGACTCCAGGACGCGCATCGAGCGCCATACCATTCTCAGGCGGCACCGAGGACATAGAGCGTCCACGGCGGGATCCGGGTCTCGCTCACCCATTGAACCGGCTCCGCGCCGGTCGCCAGTGGCCTGACGGCGTCGACGACGCGCAGCCCGGCGGCCTCGAAGAGCTCCCGGTAGCGCGTATCGCTGCACAGGACATCGATCACCGGACGACGGTCCGGCACGTCCAGCATGACGATCCGAACCGCGTCACCGTCGCGGGCAGCGCGGTTGTCAGGGTAATCACGGGTGCTGAAGGACGCCCACTCGTGGCAGTAGATGGCGGGTGAGGACACTACGGCGAGGAGGCGACCGCCTGGAGTGACGAGGAGACGCCGAAGCTCCCGCAGCGCGGAGGTCTTTTCCCGGTCGGTCGGGATGTTGTCGAAAGTAAACGCTGCAAGGACCAGATCGAGCGTGCCGGTGCCGAATGGAGCGAGGGTACCGTCGGCAACCAGGCGATAGTCCCCCTGCGGGTCGCGGCCACGGGCCTGCTCGAGCATGAGCTCCGAGACGTCCACGCCGACCGCTTCGAAGGCCAGGTCCCGCAGGAACCTGGTCGAGCGCCCCGTGCCGCAGCCAAAGTCCAGGGCTCGCGTGCCGCGCACGTGCTTGCGCAGGAGCGCGGGAATATCGCGAAACGCCAGGTAATACGTGCCCGGGAATTCGAGCTCCGCGTAGGCCCGCGCGCGATCGGCATCGTCGTAGACGTTGCTGAAGGTCTCTGTCATCCGCAGTGCCCCCGCCAACACTTCTCAGACCGCCTGCTCGAGCGGCGTCCACCGTTGTTCGCGTCTCCCGAGGCGCTCGCCCAGGCCTTCGGCATCGTAATCCGCCAGTACCGCCGCGGGGAGCTCCGTCGGGCGCGGCGTCATCGCCCGCGTATTGATGATGCCAAAGGCGCCGCGAGGAATCTCAATTTGCGCGCCGATGTAGACACCGCAAGCGCTGCATACCAGGAAGTCCGCAGTCTTCAGGCCGAAACGATATCGCCGCAGTGACTCCCCACGCTCGACGCGAAACGTCAGCCGCCCACCCGGATCGGAGGTGGTGACCGCGCCGTGGGCGCGACAGAACCGACACTGACAGGCGCGGACACTCCACTGCGCTACCGGCAGCTTCGTGTGAAAGGCAAAGCCCAGTGCGCCGCAGTGACAGCTGCCGGCAAAGGTATGCGGGGCTGCTAGATGATCCACCGTGGCACCTTGGCTCGGTATGCTTCCCATTCCGCTCCGAACTTGCCGGCCGCCCAGGGCTCTTCTGCCACCAGAACCCTTAGGTGAACCGCAGCCATCACCACCAGCGTATAGATGAGCAGGGCGCGCGAGCCCCAAAGCACACTCCAGCCGATCAGAATCGTAACCACGGCCACGTACATCGGGTTGCGAGAGAGCCGATAGGGTCCGGTGGTCACCAGTTGTCTGGGCGGAGCCCACGGCGCCAGCGTCCCGCGCCCCGCCACGTAGAATTCGCGCACGCACCACAGCAGCAGCAGCGTTCCCAGGCAAACGATCGCGATGCCGCTGGCCCCATGTTGCACGGGGCGACCCGCTGAAGTCCCGATCGCGATCGGCGCTGCGAAAGCGACCACGCCTGGCAGTGCGACAAACGCGGCGATGGCACGGATCAGCATTCGAATTTCAGGACGACCGAGCGCTACCTCGCGGGCATGACGTGTCCCGCCGCTTCGGGCTCCAGGCGTACCCACTTACCCTTGCGTCGGGCCATCAGGTAGCCCGTGACGGTCGGCTGCGCACCGAGTCTGGTCAGTTGCGAGTTGGCTCCCGTCACGACGAAGCCCGCCTCTGCCGTCAGCGGAATCCACGCATCGGCGGCGACACCTTCGGGCCGTGCGCCATCGGGATGTGCAGACGCGAGAGACAACGCGAGCGCCAGCACTAAGCCAGCCACGGCAAAACCTGCTGTCCGCTTCATGTGCGAAGCTCCATGGGGGTGATCAGCACAACGACCTTGTCTCGCGTGAGAGAGCACGGGGCCACCGCTACTACACCTGATCATCCGGGGGTTCTTTCGTGGCCAGGTACGTCAGCTCAGCGTCCGACACCTGCGCTTCTGAGAGCAACCGTCGCGCTCGGTGCAGCAGCTCCGACGGCACGACAACCGAAAAGAACAAGCCCAGGCCGGGCAGATGCTCGTCAGAGACGATCCGAGCCGGCACATCACCCTGCGCGAGAAGGCCGAGTACGGCCTCCGCCGAAATGCGGTCGGGGTGCGTGACAACTTCGCTCCAATCGTCAACCGGCACTGAACTGCTCCCCTGCTCTCTGACGACGAGGTCGGCTAGCGCGGTGCGTCTTTGAGCTCAACCGCATAGTAGTGCGCCTCGGTCTTGCCAACGTTCTCCCCCGAATGGGTAACGGCATCGCGCCATAGCACATCCCCGGCGTGCGACGGGTACGCAACGACGGCGCCGCTCGGCAGAGTTGTCCTTACGATCGCGTCAGCGAGCGCGAAAACGACCCCCGGCGGGTGCGAATGCATGGGCTCTTTCCCACCTGGCTTCAGGCGGTACTCCAGCACTCTGACACGATCATTTTCGAAGCGCACCGAGTAAAGCTGCGGAGACAGGGCGACCGGATCAAGCGTCGGTGCCGACTCGGCAACTGCAGCCACTATCGCGGCGCAAGCAGCGCCGAGCGTGAAGTCTCTCAAGCGAACCATGAAATGTGCCCTCCCGCAAAGATGCACGAGCTACATCGAGCAGACGCCTGACGGTGGAGCCGTCTCATTGATCCGACGGCGTACGCACCGTCCCCCGGTATGGCCCTGCTGCCCAATCACGCATCACGGCCCTCTCCAGCGATCATCAGGCAGCATCCGCACAGCCTGCGGGCTTCACGACGCGTTCAGTCGACGCGGGATATCGCGAGAGCTTGTCGGCAGGACGGCGCGGCCGAGCCATGAGCTCCCCGCCACAGTTCGGGCATACACCCTTCAGGACCTGTTCCGCACAGGACCGGCAAAAGGTGCACTCAAGAGAGCAAATGAACGCGTCCGAAGACTGCGGCGGAAGGTCTCGATCGCAACATTCGCAGTTTGGTCTAAGTTGAAGCATTGCGTTTACTCCAGATGCAGGTGGCACCACGGCCAATTTCCCAATGGCCTGTAGAGCTAATGGATGCGCTGCGCAAGCTGCGTAAAGTGCGCCGAGAGCTCCGCGATGTTCGATGGAATGGCATGCTTATGAGGCGTGTACCCGGGCAGCATCGTGCGCGCACGCATGCCAAGACGGCTGGTCGCAATCAGTGCCCTCTGCCTCACGGTGATGCGGCAACGCACGCCGTGTCGGGCCACGTCGGCCGACGACATGAGCCCCGCGCAATCGGCGATGAACCGGAACATGTGATGTTGGGAAACCCAGCACATGCGTGCCCGATAGAGATAGTCACCATACAGGTGCTCATAGACATCGAAAGCGACGTTGCGATGCTCGACCTCCTCAAGCATGTGCCACTTGAACAGATCACCAACCGCGCGCACGGTATGGCGATGGTCATACAGGCCGCTCGCGAGGGTGCGCAGCGCGAACTGGGTAGTGAAGGACTCAAAGCCCTCGATATAGCCGATCCGGAACCGATCGCTCCTGTTGCCCAGGAACCCCTCGAAGTCCCGCCTTAGCATCTCGACGCGCTGTTCCAGCCCAGGATAGCCGTGCCTGAAGACGGCCTTGTTGAAATCCATATGGCGCCTGTAGTGCTGGGCCTCCTGACGTGAGAAGCGATCGGCGTCCTCACGGAGCGCCTCATCGCGGATCTGGTCCATCACTCGGCGTAATGACTTGACGAAGAACGGCTCCAAGTACGCTACGTACAACCCGGTCGCCAGCAGGGTGTAGGACAGTACCGAGCTTCCTGCGACGCACAGTGGGTGAAATTCGTCCGCACTGGGCACGGCGAACTTCATCTCTCGCACGGTGATCGGGTGCATGGCGCTCCCGGGATTTCCCGACGCGGCACTACACAGGGGAGTAAGAGTAGTGGCAGCGAAGTCTGCGCGTGCGGTAGCGGTCATGCAAGCGGGCCCCTTGAGCCGAGTCAGATCCCGCTCACACGCTGGGGACCCGAGGCGCCCGCCCGCAGAGGCGTCACGCGCCCAAAACGATTGTTGGCGCGCATGGGTTCCGCCTAACGGTGACGGGCCGGCCGACCACGTGTCATAGGGCCGTGGGCCCGCAATATCGACCGGATCTTACTGCGCCCAACCACCGGCGCATCAGGTCCCCTCCAATTGACTGTCAGAGCGTATTGCCCTTCCGACGTTGGCGCCAGCGGTAGATCGCATAACCAACAATTGAAGCCGGCACGCCGTAGCTGGACCAAACCATCGTTGCCACGAGATCCCATCCCAGGGGTGCCTCGGCGCTGGGGTGAAGAAGTGGTGACATGAGTGCCTACGCCAGAATGTACGAGACCAAGACAGGGGCGACTAACGCCAGGCACAGTCCCAAAGGCATTAACCGAAGCCGACCGCAGAGGTAGCCCGCGAGGATTGAAGCTGCACAGACGATGGCGATGCCAGCTGGGAACATAGGCGCTCTAACGGTGAGGCTGAGGGGCCGGCCGACCACGCCAAACAGGGGCCGCGGGCCCGCAATCTCGACTGGGTCCCGCCGCGTCCAACCAACAGCACATCACGGCCCCCTCCAATGCCCGTTAGGCGTTCGACCCACTCAGCTTCACCTTATTCCCGGGCGATGCGCCAGAAACACGGCCAAAGCGAAGAGCAGAAGGAAGAGCCAGCCCATCGCAGCAATGGCGATACCCGGAGTATGGGAGTCGATCTGATACCCCCGGTACCAGGCACCGAACGTTAGGTCATCAATCTGCTGAGGAAACCAAATCAGAGTGAGCAGCGGACCACAAACCAGCGTCACGATCCAAAATCCGTTGGGGATCGACCACGCACGTACGTACGCCACCGCGACGACGATGAGAGACAGTACGCGCGAAAGGCTGATCGTCATCGAGCGTCCAACGGTGAAGTTGCGGGGCCGGACGACGGTCCCGCGGCCCCAAACAGACCACGCCTCACGGCCCCCTCCTCACTAGTGTCGCCTCTCTGCGCGTTTATGCGCCTCGGTCAGTGCGGCAATTACCTGAGAGAGCGTCAGAATGTCGCGTTGAACCTCGCGCTCCGTGTGAGGAAAGACTGCGGCCTCAACCTCAGGATGCTTCGAGTCATGCGCCGCGTCTGTTACAGGGCCACGCCACGAATGCGAAATCGTGTCCTGAAAGTAGTAGACGACCGATGCCGGATCATCATCGGGAAAGATATTCGTGCCGACGTAGATCATTGGCTGTACGCCCGGAATAGTGAGGCCCTCATCCGCGAAGGTAAGGCGGTAGTAAGCAGTGCCCTCTTTAAGTTGTGCAGGCGCCATGAGTGCGTTCTAACGGTGAAGTTGAGGGGCCGGCCGACCACGTGTCACAGGCGCGGCGGGCCGGCAATATCGGCTGGGACCCACCGCGCCTGACCACTTACGCATCACGGCTCCCCTCGACGATGGTCAGGTGACGCGCCCAAGCTGGCGCTCCCGTAGATACAGAAACAGCGGAAAGCCGCAGCTGACGCCAATCAAGCAAGTAGCCGCTACAGGCAGCCAGAGCATACCGATCTTACGCCGCCTCCCTTCACTGAAGATGAAAACGAGCAGGACCAGAGCGGAAACGATTGCGTCCAATCCAAAGAATGCGCTGACGTGGCCGAGAAACAATTGCGTGAAGAGCAAGCGAACGTTCAGGCCGTGCTCGACGAGCCATGGGACGAACTGGGAGTACGGCAGAAGGGTGCCAAGAACAGCGAGCAAGAGGTACAGCCAGCGCATGGGAAACACCTCAGCGACAAATTGAACGGCGGCTTCACCGCAAAGCGCGGCACCTGACGGTGAAGTTGACAGGCGGCACGAGCACGTGTCCAGGGCTGCGCGGGCCCGCGGCCCCAAACAGACCACGCATTACGCCCCACCGCAACGATTGTCAGCGCCCACGGCACCCGCTTGCTGTCTGCTTCCTAAGGAGCGCTTGGGTGAGATAGCAAACGCCATACTGCGCCAGGGTAGTGAAGGTGAGCGCCACGGCAAGTCGCATGCGTAGCAAATGCACAACGCGAGCGCTGGCAGCGGTGGTTGCTGGTGAAGGCTGTGCAATGCCAATCCCAATCAGAACTTGCGAGAACCAGAAGATTGCAGCCGCCGCGACGATCAACGCAACTGTGAGGCTGACCATAAAGAAGCGGGACGAGCGCGCAACACCACCTGGCCATAGAAAGTGATAGATAAACGGAACCGCCAGTGTGCACACGAGGATGACGAGCGGACCCTTGACGACGAAGAACACCAGGATTCGTGGGCTCTAACGGTGAACTTGAGGGACCGCGCGACCACGTGTCACAGGCGCGGCGGGTCCGCAATATCCACCGGGTCCCGCCGCACCCAACCACCAGCGCATCACGGCCCCCTCCAACGACTGTTAGACAGCATGTGCATATCGCTAGTGATTCCCGAACGCGTACAAGAACCACCAGGAGTAGACAAAGCCGGCGATGGCAGCGCAACAGCCACTAAGTATGAGCTTCCAAGTGCGGGCGGCGAGAATCACATAAAGGAGACCAAAGCAGCCGCCGATAAGAGCAATGCGTCCGCTCCAGAACATCAAGAGCTCAATCGTGCGCACGGTGACCACGGTGAATAGATACAGCGAAAAAGTCGACCAAAGCGTTGCACCCCAAGCGATCCAAAGCATCACGGCGGCGTAGCGTCGGCTACTAGCGTGAATCGCGAAGAGGGTGGTCATGCTGTCTAACGGTGAAGTTGAGGGGCCGCACGCAGGCCGACGGCGCACTGAGCAAGTGAGCGCCGCCCCTCGTGCTGCCTCTCACGGACTGCTCCAACGATTGTTAGAGGCTACGCCCCAGAGACAATCGCGATTCCAAACCACGTCCATAGCGCAAATAGCAGCACCGTACTTGCTACGTAAACGATGAAACGGTGCATCACATTATTGTAAGTGCAGTGAATCGCGCTGTGTACCGCGCGGAGCGCCACAAAGAGCCAACACCCCCCAAGAACGAGCGCGCCCTGCCGCTGAGTCGCGTACAAAGCCAGACAAAACGCATAAAACAGCACCGGAACTTCGAACAAGTTGCGAAAATTGTCAGCCGCGGTCACGTCCTGCAGTACGCCCGCCGCCTGTCGTGAGGTGGCAAGGTCGCCAGGCGGAATCCGACGACGTCGCATCTCGCCTATGCGCTGAATATAGAGCCGGCCCCAAACCACTGCGGTGATCGCAATCATGCCGACGACGGGAAGCAGCGGGTGTCCGAGGAACATAGGAAGTGCTCTCGCGTAGCCTCTAACGGTGAAGGTGAGGGGCCGGGCCCCCGCGCCAGCCGGGCGACGCGGGCGGAAACTGTCCCCAGGCGTCCGCGGCAATCAGACCGCGCCTCACGGCCCCCGAACGATTGTCAGGCCCCGCGCACACGGATGCGCAAGACCCAGCGATCGTGATCTGCCTCGTGTTCGTTGACGTACTCACCGCTCTCAATGATCCAGGATGCGTGATCGTGCGCCAAGTGCGCGTGCGACGAATGGCTGTAGACCTCGTAACGAAACGCTCCCCTCTCAAAACCCATCAAGTACACCTCGTCGGGAGTGGCTGAAAACGCTACGGTGAAAAATGGTGTCGGCGGATGACGAGGAAAGGGTCCCAACGGCGGTAGCAGCCAGAAAGCAATGTGGTACACGATCGGTTGAAACTCGTAGGAGAACTGCCCACCTACGATGCGTACGATTACCGTACGGTCGCTGTTGCCAAATTCTTCAGGCTTATTCATCACGAGGTCGAGCCCCCCCAAGCCGTAGGATTTGGGAAGCGTGACCTGGATTGAGTCGAGCGGCTTGCCGGAAACGATTGCGCCAGAAATACCGATTCGCCCAAGGGAGCTTCCCGGGACCGCGCAGCTAGCCAGAAGCATTGAGCCAAGTAACGCGACAAGGTGTTTCATCGGGGCCCAACGGTGAGGCTGGGGGCGGGCCGGCCACGTGTCAGGGGCGCGACGGGCCCGCAATTTCGACTGGGGCCCGCCGCGCCTAACCACCCACGCATCACGGACCCTTCCAACGATTGTTAGGCATCATGCAGCCCGCGACGAAAGTAGACCACGCGCTCGGTTTCCTCAAACCCCAGCGCTCGGTGAGCGGCGTGTGCCACAGAATTGTCAAGCAGCGAGTCGGATGCAAGTTCACTGCAGCCCTCCGCCAAAGCCCATTGCACGACAGATTGGACGAGGGCGCGCGCTACGCCCTGGCGCCGGGACGCCGGCACGACGTAAAGACCCTCGAGAAAAGCCACCGGAGAGCTGCTTGTGCCGTTGACGTAGTCCACCCGCTTCGAAGCCTCAATTAAGCCTACAGCCGCTCCGCGGGCGGTCACCGCGAGGCGCACGTAATGACCACGCGCGAGTGCGTCAGCCATTCCTGATAGTTGTTCCGCTATCGGTGCGTCCGGCCACAAGGCAGATCGCAGCGCCAGCCACGCACCGTCACTACTGCCTTGGGGCGCCCTGAGCTGCATGATGCCTAACGGTGAAGCTGAGGGACCGGCCGACCACCCCGGCCAGGCGACGCGGGCGCACACTGTCTTCTAGCGCCCGCGGAGCCAAGCAGACCACGCCTCACGGACCCCGCCTACGATTGTTAGAGGTCAGCCCCGGCAGCGGAGTCACCTTTAGATCTCCATCTTGCGGATCACGTTAGTCGGCGGGCCGGGCAAATAGGAACCGAGCCACCAATACGGTCGAAATTCCCAACAGAACGACCAGACCAAGGAAAAACACGCCTGATCCTGGGCCGACGATACCGAATGCTGCAAGTAGTTCAACTGCAGCCATAGCGCACAGTATGGCTGTAACTGTGGACACCACCACAGCGTTCAAAACGGCGCGTTCGGGACGCGACAGTCGATAGACACCGCTTAGCACCAGCAGTACGCCTCCCAAAGTCGCTATCGCGAGTATTAGAAGCGAAACTTGCCAAACCTTTGATTCTGGCAACGAGAAAAACGCTAGCACAAAGGGCATAAGCGACAGAAATACCGATTGGAAGGTGAACGCGAGGATGTTCCGGATTCGGAACGCATCGACAGGTGTCCACTGATGGGGTTTACCGCTTAAGGCAACCAAGATTGCAGAGAAGCCAGCGAGACCGATGGCAAGCTGCGCAAAAATCAGCAGAGCACTTGCAACGTCGATGACAAACACGCCCGTCGACTAAAAGTAGCTCATGTTCGTCGCCGAAGCCAAACCGGAGCGCCGGAGTCGAGCAACGGCTGACCTCTAACGGTGAGGCGCTGGCCGACCATCTGTCCGGCCCCCCCCGAGCCCGCAATCTCCACTGGGTCCCGCGGCGCCCCAGTGCCGCCGATCAGCCGCCGAGGGTGCACAATCCCTTCCCGCGCCCGAGGCGCCGCGCCGCAGTCGCATCACGGCCCCCTCCAACGATTGTTAGACGGCACTTGGATGCGCGCATACACAGCCGTGTCGCGCGGTGGTCCACCGATGTTGGGTCGTACGGTTGCCATTCGCATCACGCCCTCGAGTTGCAGCCCAAGTCGCTCAAGTAGACGTCTCGATCTGATGTTGTCAGCGTCGACAGTGGCCCAGATCCGAACGATTTCAGGTTGGGTAGCAAGCCAGCTTAGAACCGCGGAGGCCGCCTCACGAGCCATTCCCTTGCCCCAGTAATCGCGAGCCAGGAAGTAACCGAAGTCAACTGCGTGGCCCTTAGGTCGGCATGAAATGCTCCCGGCACACTTTCCACTGTGGCGCTCCAGGATGATCCACTGATATTCGGAACCTGTCTCCCAAGCGCCAGACAACTTCTCGAGATGCGCTTCCGTGTCTCTTGGGTCAGTTGGCATCGGCCAGTCCATGAAGCGCATCACTTCCGGATCGCGCGCCGCCAGATAAAGCGCTTGAGCGTCGGTCGGCCTTGCGCGTCGAAGCTTAATGAGGTCTCCGTCAATTGTGTCAGGCGGTGGTTGCATGTGCCGTCTAACGGTGAAGTTGAGCGGCCGCGCAGAAGCGCCCGATGGCGCCGAGTGCGCGCGCTGTCTCAGCGCTCGAGGCGCCAAGCCCCAAGCACATCACAGATCTCTCCAACGATTGTTGGACAACACGTTAACCACCGCGGCTAGCATCATAAGTTTTAACCAGCGTTTTCGTAGCAACCAATCGCCATGCACGCTCTATGAGGCTCGGCAACTCACGCGCTTCAACGGCAGAGAACCGCATCAAGACCCAAGGATAGTCTCGGTAATGATCCGTAATGAAGAACGCGCTAGGTGCGGCCTGCATCAGAATCTGGCGATCGAGAAAGTCCGCTCGAAGCACGAGGCAGTCAATGCTTTGATGTAGCCGGGCGAGCAGCTTGCCGCGAACTTTAAGGGCCGGCGTCCCGTATGAAGTGCCATCCTCGACTCCAGGGAATCTGAAAGCAATCGTGCGTACCTGTTCGAAAGTTACGCCAGCTGATGCTGGCCGATAGCGCGGCGTTATGCGCTTCGGGGAGGGAGCCAGCCGCTTGCGCCGAGGTTTCACGTGTTGTCTAACGGTGAAGGTGAGGGGCGGCGCGACCACGCGTCGCGCGATTAAGCAGGAACGTACGTCACCCGAATCAAGTCATCGGCGATCAAATCGCTGGCCACCAGGTGCAGCGGCGGCCGGGGGCCGGCGAAAAATGGCTTGCCACCACCCAGCACGACGGGGCGGAGGTAGAGTCGATACTCATCGATAAGACCGGCTTCGCTCAGGCTTTGCGCCAGGACTGGTCCAGCAACTTGAATCTCGCCAGCCAGCTCGGCCTTCAGCCTGCGTATCACCTTCTCGACGTCATCCGCGACAAGCGTCGAGTTGGGGCCAACTGACTTGAGGGAACGCGACATGACCCACTTCGGCTGGCTCCGCCACACCACCGCGAACTCGCGATCCTCCGCGTCCCAATCAGGAAGATCTTCGTCCCAATAACGCATGATCTCGTACGTGCGGCGACCGTAAATGAGGCCCGTCGCGCCGCGCACCAGCCTGATGAAGTGACGGAAGGCCGCGGGTGCAGGCGGCCCAAGCTTCATGTGGTCGACGTAGCCATCAAGGGACTGGCTCAATCCGTAGACAAGTCTTGCCACGCTGTAAGTCTCCCTCCCACACTCTTCAGAATAGCGTGAGCCGACGTCACGCTGAGGTAAGGTTGAACACTACCTGTGCGGCGCATTGTCGATGTGACCAATAACCACAGTTCCACTTCCCAATCCCGAGATTCAAACTGAGACACTACGCGCAATTCGGACCTTGAGTTTAGGCGAGATGGCTGAGCTCGCATATTGCCCTCGCGTTTGTGCGAACACGAGCGCTCTACGAAGAGTTGGGGCCGACAACCATGACATCTAACGGTGAAGTTGAGGCGCCGGTCGATCACGTGTCACAGGCGCGGCGGGCCCGCAATTTCGACTGGGTCCCGCCGCGCCCAACCACCAGCGCATCACGGCCCCCTCCAACGATTGTTAGGCCGCACTAGCGAACTCTGAGCAAAGAGACGAGAAGCGGACCAGCACTGCCATTAACAACTACCTCTTTCGAAGCATAGCCGTCGGCGGAAACAACTACGGTGCCGCGAGGAGGAAGTGATCTGTAAGGGGCGAGCCAGAAGATATGTGTCGTGCGCGTAGTGGGCGCTAAGGAGAATCGTCCGTCGGAGTTCGTTTGCGCGAATAACCCTGGCTGGTCGTCCACCGAGATTGTAGCTCCCTGAATGGGCTTTTTAGTGGCGGCGTCAACCACCGTGCCCGACGCAGAGGGCGAAACATACGTGGTTATCTCGATGCAGCCGCTGAGCGACATAAGAAACGAGAGAGATAGCGTGTAGCGCCATTTGCTCATGTGCGGCCTAAGGGTGAAGCTGAGGGGCCGCACGACCACGCCGGCTAGGCGACGCGGGCGCACACTGTCTTCCAGCGCCCGCGGCGACACTACTGAGCATCACGGACTCTCCAGCGATTGTTAGGCGGCAGCGGCATCGCCGAGCTCAACAACAGTCCCCGGAGGACAGAGTTCGGCGTAGAGCGTTGCCTCCCTTGGATCGCGCTCGTCGCACAGCAGTCCAACTAGTGACTCCGAGAACATTCGGTCGACAACCTCGACCGAAGCGATTTTGGCGGACCACGAGAGACCATCGGGTAGCTTGAAGTTGATGGTCTGCCCGGCGCGGGCGATGCCATCAAGGACGTGCCCGGCCAGGGCAACCTTACGCCGTGCGGTGAAGCGAAGTACCTCGCGAACCTCAAATCGTGCGCCCACGCTGCCGCCTAACGGTGAAGTTGAGGGGCCGCACAGAAGCGCCCGATGGCGCCGATGGCGCCGAGGGCGCCGATGGCGCCGAGGGCGCCGAGGGCGCCGATGGCGCCGAGGGCGCCGAGGGCGCCGAGGGCGCGCAATCTCTCAGCGCCCGAGGCGCCAATCCGCAAGCGCATCACGGAGCCCTCCAACGATTGTTAGGCGGCATCGAAACCGAGGCGACGCGGCTCAGCATCACTACGTTCGCCAAGAGTAACGCGCCTGCCACAGCTTCAGTCCAAATCGTTAGATTCATCATCGCCGAGTGGTGCGTCATGGGCGCTCGAGTGTAGTGAAGAAGGCCCCCAAAACCGAGAGTCGCGTAGAAGCCCAAAACCGTCAGCCCGATAGTGCGCTGCCTGAGGCTATACAGCACGTAGCCGAGCAGGCCGATCGCCATCACACAGCACCAAGCGGCGTAAACATCGGCTCGTGACCAGGACGGTGGCAGATGCGGATACTCAGCTAGGTACTCGGCATTGTGAGCGAAGTGCAGGAGAGTCGCCGCGGCGTACAAGACGAAGAGCCAAGGCAGTGTCTGGCTTTCGCGGTTGGTCTTGCGACCGAGGCTCACCAAAAACACCGCCTAACGGTGAAGTTGAGGGGCCGCACGATCACGCAAGACAGGCGCCGCCGGCCCACAATCTCTCGGCGCCCGAGGCGCCTAACCGCAAACGCT
>DAHUXE010000056.1 GCA_027307325.1 Gammaproteobacteria bacterium
GCGGTGGCGGTAGCTGAGGTGGGTGGTGAGGTGCGCAGTCTTGGGGTGATCCCCAACCGTGCCGAGTCGGTGCGCCGCTTGGTCGGCAAGCTGGGCAAGCCGGAGCAGCTGCGCGTGTGCTACGAGGCGGGACCTACCGGCGGAGAAGCTCGCGCGCTGCTACCGGGCCGGGGACCTCACGGCGGTGTGGGTACCGGATGCAGCTCACGAGGCGCTGCGCGACCTGGTGCGTGCGAGGCTGGCGGCCAAACGCGATCAGCTGCGAGCCCGCCACCGGCTCCTTCTCGGATGAAGGCAGCGCATTCGAAAGCGAAGTCTGGGGCGACTTCGCCGCCATGGCATCCGCCTTCAATCGCGCCGGTTCGGAGAGCTCACTGACCGTGCGTCTGCGCGACCCGCAGGCACTGCCCGGCCTCGATCGGGACCTGCGGGCCAGTGTTCAGTATCCGCTCACCTTGACCGCGGAGCGGGAATACTACGAAAGCCAGGCGGGGCCGCTGGCCGGTTTCCTGAGGAGCCTCGCGGTTTTCGTGGGTGTGGTCACGGGAATCGGTGCGGTTTTCGCCGCGATGAATACCATGTACGCGATCGTCGCCAGCCGCACGCGTGAGGTCGGCACGCTGCTGGCGCTCGGCTTCTCGCCGAGCGCGGTCTTGATGGCGTTCATGCTCGAAGGGTTGATTCTCGCCATGGCCGGCGGCTTTCTGGGGTGCCTGCTTTCGTTGCTCATGAACGGGGCGAGCGGCAGCGCATGGGCAAGCCTGGGGGAGATCTCCTTCGCATTCCGCGTGACGCCGGCGGATTTGGGTTATGGCCTGCTGTTCGCGGCCGCGATGGGCGTCGTTGGAAGCCTCCTGCCAGCCGGCCGCGCGGCGCGCCTGCCGCTCACGCTCGCCCTGCGCCAGGGGTGAGATCGCACCTTGACGCCCCGACGGTCCGGTATTACCTTATGACTACCTGAACGGTGAGTACGAACCAGCCGATGGCCGCTACCAGCCTGAAACTCCCCGACGAGCTCAAACGCCGCATCGAGCGACTGGCCAGTGCCGCGAATAAGACGCCCCACGCGTTCATGGTCGAAGCGCTGGCTCGCGAAGCCGAGCGATCGGAGCTGCGGGCGCGGTTCGCGCACGAGGCAGCACGTTCAGAGGAGGAAGCGCTCTCGGGCGGAAAGGCGTTTGGGCTCGCAGCTGCCTTTGACTACCTGACTGCGCGGGCATCCGGCGCCAGGACGCGGCGTCCCAGGGCCCGCGCATGGCGACGGTCGAGATAACCCGAAGGGCGCTCGAGGACCTCGAACGGCTCTTTGACTTCATCGCCGCCGAGAACCCCGCAAAGGCGCTTGCGCAGATTCTGAGCGTACGAAAGGCCTTTGAGCTCCTGGCCGATCATCCCTTGCTTGGCCGGCCCGCCGAAGCAGGCCGGCGGGAACTCATCCTCTCTCGCGGTCGCTACGGATACATCGCCAAGTACCGTTGGCTACCTGCCGAAGACATCGTCCTGGTCCTTGCCGTTCGGCACCAGCTTGAAGCGGGTTACGCCGGTGAGTAAATCGCTGCTCCCGGCGAGCCGGGCATGCGCGCGCTCCACGCGCGCCTGGAGAGGCGCGGCTCACGCCTGCGCGCCCGCCCCGTCAGACAGGGCGGGCGCAGCTTCGCCAGCGGGAAATGAGCTTCACCCAGGGCGTGAAGTGAAAGCCGCTCATGAGCACGTACATCGGAGCCATTCCGCCGAGCGACGCGAAGGGCATCGTCGCCGCGCACGTCATCTGATGGGCGCCCTCGAGGATGCCCGTCACCACCGCCATCAATGCGAAGGTCGGCGCGGCTGCAAGCGCCAGACAGTCCGCCGCGTGGCAGGGGCCGAAACTCTTCAGGGTGTCTCTCATGGCTCTCTCCGGCTGCACGAGCTTTGGATGCTTCCTCTTGGTCAGCTGTGACAGGAGCCGTCCGCCGACCGTGACTTCACGGCCGGCGCGGCCTCGTAGCGGTCGTGGTGGCGCACCCACGCCATCGCCCCGTCGCTCTCGTCGCGGCCCTTGGGTGTGAGATCGAGCAGGCTGTAAGTGCCCATCATGGCCTCGACGCCACGACGGTACGTGGAATAGGTGTGGAAGACTTCGCCCGCCTCGTCCTTGTAGAAGACGCTGATGCCGGGCAATTCCTCGCCTTCATAGGGCTGCAGGCCGTAGTTATATTGCACCTGCCCCTTCTCCTGCTGCGGCGTGAAGCTCACATGGAAGTCGAGGTTGAAGTCACGGCCGAACGCAGACACCCACCTGAACTTCCACCCCATCCGGCGCCTAAAGCGCTCGATCTCGGCGAGCGGGGCGCGCGAGACGGCGACGAACGTGACGTCGCGCGCCGCCAGGTGCACGTTCATGCCGTCGGTATGGTCGGCCATGAAGGAGCAGCTCTGACAGCCCTGCTCCCACCCCGGGGCGAGCATGAAGTGCTGCACCACGAGCTGGCGGCGGCCCTCGAAGAGATCGGCGAGCGTGCGCCTGCCCTCGGGCGTGTCGAACGTGTAGCTCTTCTCGATGCGCACCCACGGCAGCGCACGCCGCTCGCGGGCGACCTGGTCGCGCAGGTGCGTCAGCTCCTTCTCGCGCGCCAGCAGCCGCTTGCGCTCGGTGACCCATTTCTCTTCGGACACGATCGTGTGGTCGGCGATGCTCGATTTGCCAGTGCTGGTGTTCATGATGTGCTCCTCGTGAGGGTTGAGAGAGATTACGCTGCGGCGTTGCCCGGGACGAAGGCGGCGAACTGCCGCTCGAGTGCCTTGGCGGCTCCCTGCCGCCAGCCGGCCGCGACCGACTGCGATGCGGGATCGGGGAAGATCTCCTCCTCGTCCCGCTCGAGTCCATCGAAGATCCCACGCGCCGCGGACTCGGTGCTCGCCTTCGGGATGTCGAGGCCGCGGTTCATGTCCGTGTCGACCGGGCCCAGGACCACCCCATGCACCCTGACCCCATCGCCCGCGAGCAGGGCGCGGAGCGACTGCGTCAGGTTGAGGGCGGCCGCCTTCGAGATCGAATAGGCGGGTATCAGCGGCAGCGCCGCCAGCGCCACCATGGACAGGTGGTTGACGACGGCGCCCCGCGAGCGCTTGAGCAGCGGCAGAAAGGCGCGGGTGACGTTCAGCATCCCGAACAGGTTGACGGCGAAGATGCGCTCGAGGACCTCGGGGTTGCTCAGGTCATCGTACGGCGCAATGCCGGCATTGTTGACGAGCACGTCGAGGCTGCCGATCGCGGCGGCGGCGCGCTCGATGTCCGCGGCGCTCGTGACATCCAGCTGCAGCGCCGTAACGGGCGGGTCTGCATGGGACAGCGGCCCGCGAGTTCCCGCGTACACGCGCTTCACTCCGCGGCGCAGCGCTTCCTCGATGAGTGCCCGGCCGATGCCGCGGCTGGCACCGGTGATCAGGATGGTCTTGCCGGCGATGTTCATGTGAATTCACCTTTCAATTGGTTGGTCTGACCGAGATTCGATGCTCTTGCGTAGCTGCGGTAGAGCCACAGGAGCAGCGCGAGCAGCGAGCCTCCCGGCAGCAGCAGCTCGATCGCGAGATACGGGCCGAAGCAACGCCCGGCGGCGATTACTTTCAGTGCCAGGGGCTTCACGACGCGTGTCCCGTGCCGTACAGAATCCGGGTGTCGAACAGGAACACCTGGACGTCATTGGCATGAGCGACGAGCTGCTGGCGGTCCGCTGCGCATGCGTGCCCGCACCCGGACATGAATGCGGCGTTGATGTCGGAGAGCGAGTCAAAGTGCAGCGTCGCCACCGCGTGGGCCTCCCCGGCACCGTAGAGGGAGATGATCGGGCCCCGATTGGTCTCGAGCTTGCGCAGCCCCGGCAGCTCGCGGGCCAGCGAGACGTGAACCTCCAGGTAGTGCCTGTCGAAGGCGGCGGGATCCCTGGGCGTCTTGTAGATCACGATCATCTGAGCCATGGCAGTCTCATGTGTTCGCAGCTCGGCTGTGCGCTAAATTAGTCGTTGCCCGAGGCGGGCTGGGAGTGACAAGTGTGTCGGGATTTCGGTGGACTCACTGATCACAGCGGCGGCACGCGCGCTCGCCGCGGGTGATCCTCTCGGCGCGCTGCAGCGCATCGCGCTGCGGGACGATCCTCCGGCGCTGGCGCTGCGCGGTATTGCGATGGCGCAGCTCGGCGACTTTGTCAGAGCCAAGGTCTTGTTGCGGCGTGCCGCGCGCGGTTTCGGCCCGCGCGAGCCGCTGGCACGCGCGCGTTGCGTGCTGGCCGAGGCCGAAGTCGCACTCGCCGCGCGGGAAATCAACTCCCCGGCGAAACCGCTCGAGGCGGCGCGCCGCGTACTCGAGGAGCACGGCGACCGCGCCAACGCCGCCCGCGCGCGGTATCTCGCGATCCGGCGTCTGGTACTGATCGGCCGCCTCGACGAAGCCGAGGCGGTGCTCGCCGCGCTCGATCCCCGGGGTCTGCCGGCCGCGCTGCGGGTGGTCCACGAGCTGGCGATTGCCGGCGTCGCCACGCGGCGCCTGCGGATCCGGGTGGCGCGCGCCGCGCTGGGCGAAGCGCAGCAGGCTGCGCGCCAGGCGGCAATCCCCGCGCTCACTGCCGAGGTCGAGAGCGCCGCCCGGGTACTCACGACGCCCGCGGCCCGTGTGATAGCGGACGGGCAGGATCGCCTCTTGCTGCTCGAGGGTGTCGAGGCGCTGCACGCGTCCGGGGCGCTGATCGTGGACGCATGCCGCCTCGTCGTGCGCGGCGCCTCCAGGGCGGTGTCGCTCGCGAGGCGCCCGGTGCTGTTCGCGCTCGCACGCGCGCTCGGCGAGGCCTGGCCGGGCGACGTGTCGCGGGACGCCCTCGTCGCCCGCGCTTTTCGCGGCAAACGTGCCGACGAATCCTATCGCGCGCGCTTGCGGGTCGAGGTCGGACGGCTGCGCCGCGAGCTGCGCGGGCTCGCGCGCGTCAACGCCACGCAGCGCGGCTTCGCACTGGCGCCGCGCGCGGCACGCGAGGTCGTGGTGCTCGCGCCGCCGGTGGAAGATGAGAACGCGGCGGTGCTCGGCTGCCTCGCCGACGGCGAGTCATGGTCGAGCTCGGCGCTCGCGCTCGCTCTCGGAACGGGGCAACGCACGATGCAGCGCGCGCTCGAGACGCTGGCGGCGGCCGGCAAGGTGCAGGCCTTCGGCCGCGGGCGGGCACGCCGCTGGGTAACGCCGCCGCCGGCGGGATTCACGACGACTTTGTTACTCCCGGCTCCCCTCTCCTAGATACTAGGATGCAGCCATGAAGCAATCAGTGGCCGAAATCCTGCGCGAGTACACTTTTCCCGGCGTTCACCACGTGCACGGCGTGTCCTACGACGGCCGGCAGGTCTGGTTTGCCGTAGGGGAGACGCTCAGGTCCTTCGACCCCGGCAGCGGCGCGGCGGAGCGCTCCCTCGACGTCGCGGCGCACGCCGGAACGGCGTTCGACGGACGGCATCTCTTTCAGATCGCGGAGGATCGCATCCAGAAGATCGATCCCGCGACCGGAGAGGTCCTCGCCACCATTCCGGCACCCGGTGCGGGGGGCGACTCGGGGCTCGCCTGGGCCGAGGGGACGCTGTGGGTCGGACAGTATCGTGACCGCAAGATTCATCAGATCGACCCGCAGACGGGCAGGATTCTGCGCACCATCGAATCCAACCGCTTCGTAACCGGCGTCACCTGGGTAGATGGAGAGCTCTGGCACGGCACGCTGGAAGATGGCGAGAGCGACCTGAGACGAGTCGATCCCCGCACAGGCAAGGTGCTGGAGAAGCTCGACATGCCGGCCGGGGTGCAGGTGTCCGGCCTCGAATCCGACGGCGGCGACGTGTTCTTCTGTGGCGGCGCGACCAGCGGCAAGGTGCGGGCGATCCGCCGCCCACGGCGCGGCGCGCCGCAGGAATGACGCAGCGGCCAGCCCCGTGCGCCCTCCGGGGTGACGCACCGCCGCCCAGCAGCTAAGATTCGCCCCTGTTGCCGGAGATGGCATTCCTCCGCGAACCGCCGCAAGGCTGATGATGCCTACCCCGCGCCCCGAGGGCGTCAGGCGGCAGGCGATGCGTGCGGCAGCCCACCGCCCCCCGGTGCGGCCCGTGCTCAGCGATCGCCGCACCAAGGTTCGATGCCCTATGGGAAGCGTCTGGCTTCATTCGGCTCTGTGGCTCGCGCTGGCGCTCATCGCCTCGCTGATCTCGATTCGCGTCGCCATCTCCGTCGCTCTGATCGAGATCGTGGTAGGAGCCCTGGCCGGCAACCTGGTCGGCCTGCAGATCACCGACTGGGTCAACTTCCTCGCCGGCTTCGGCGCCATCCTGCTCACCTTCCTCGCCGGCACCGAGATCGACCCGCGCATCGTGCGCAAGCACTTCTGGTCGAGCATGACCATAGGCGTGATGGGATTCTTCGCGCCCTATCTCGGGGTCCTCGCCTACGCCCACTGGGGGGTCGGCTGGCCCTGGCCGCAGGCGCAGATTGCGGGCATTGCGCTCTCGACCACCTCGGTTGCCGTCGTCTATGCGGTGATGATCGAGACCGGCTTCAACAAGTCCGAGATCGGCAAGATCATACTGGCAGCCTGCTTCATCAACGACCTCGGGACGGTGCTCGCCCTCGGGATCGTCTTTGCGCATTACGATCTCAAGCTGCTCCTCTTCGGGGCGGTCACCGCCGCGGTGCTCATCGTGCTGGCGCGCTATGCGCCCTGGATGTTCAAGCGTCTCGGCACGCGCGTCAGCGAGCCGCAAACGAAGTTCGTGGCCCTGATACTGCTCGGGCTCGGCGGCCTCGCCACCGTTGCGGGGAGCGAGGCCGTGCTGCCGGCTTATCTCGTCGGCATGGCGCTCGCGCCGACCTTCCTGGCCGAGCACGAGTTGCCGCACCGCATGCGCATCATCGCCTTCTCGATCCTCACGCCGTTCTATTTCCTCAAGGCGGGCTCGCTCGTCGAAGCACACGCGGTGGCGCAGTCCGTCGTGCTGATAACGATCTTCCTCGGCATCAAGATGGCTACCAAGTTCATCGGCATCCTGCCGCTCACCGTCTACCACGAATTCGACCGGCGCGTGGGGATGTACACGACTCTCCTCATGTCGACCGGACTTACCTTCGGCTCGATAGCGGCATTGTTTGGATTGACCAACAGGATCATCGACCAGGGCCAGTACACGATCCTCGTGACCGCGGTGATCGGCAGCGCCGTCGTTCCTACCCTCATTGCACAACGCTGGTTTCAGCCGGAACTGAAGACGTTCGAGCCGGAGGTGGTCGAGGCTGAGGCCGTGGCGGGCGAGGAGCCCTGATACCATCCCTGCCAGCCTGATTCTCCAGCGAGGCGACCGTGGCTTTTCGTTATATCGGCGTGGACGAGGCGCGGCAGCGCAGTGGTCTGCGCATGGTGGTCGTCGGCGATGTGCCAAGTCCCTGGGGGGAAGCGGCCAAGGGGATCCTGCACATCAAGGGCATCGAATGGGCCGCGGTACGCCTGGTCTACGACAGCGAGGCGCTGCGGGAGTGGGCGGGGCAGCGCAGCGGCCCGGTGGCCATCTACGATGACGAGCGGCCGCGCGCCGGCTGGGCCGAGATCCTGCTGCTCGCGGAGCGGCTGGCACCGGAGCCGCAGTTGGTACCTGCGGATCCGGCCGACCGCGCCCTGCTCTTCGGCTTGAGCCACGAGCTGTGCGGCGAAGCCGGCCTCGGCTGGTCGCGCCGGCTGCAGCTGATACACGCGGGTCTGCAGCAAACAGGCGGCTTCCCCGAAGCCGTCGCGAAGTACCTCGGCAGGAAGTACGGCTACACCGATCGAACCGGCGCGGCCTCCACGGCGCGAGTCGTGGCGCTGCTCGGCATGTTGGCGCGGCGCCTCAAGGCGCAGCATGAGCGGGGCAGCCGCTACTACCTCGGCAGCTCACTCACCGCAGCCGATGTCTACGGTGCGGCGTTCATGGCGCTGTTTCGCCCCCTGCCCCCCGAGCAGTGCCCGATGTCGGCCAGCACGCGGGCTGCATTCGAGAGCTGCGATGCCGTTACGGCGGCAGCGCTCGATCCGGTGCTGCTCGAGCATCGGGACATGATGTACGCGCAGCACCTGGAGTTGCCGCTCTCACTTTGAATCCCGTCTCATGCCGGCGCACCGGGCCGGCGGTGTACGCCGACCAGAACCACTGGTACGACCAGCGCGCCGGCCTTGAGTCGCGCGCTCGCTGTCGGGCACCTTCCGGACTCTCGAACGCCCCTCAGCGTTCTGTCAAGGATCCACCAGGGTCGATGATCTGCCGGCTGCGATCAGCTGACCGCAAGATTGAGAACCAGCGCGAATTTGCCGGTCGCGGAGGCGCCCGCCACCTCGATCGTCAGCTGCGACGGCGAGGTGCTGGGATTGAGGACCGCGACGCCCGTGAACTGCACGCCGTTCAGGACCGCGTAGGTCCCGGTGCAATTCCCGTACGTCAGCGACACCTGGTAGATATCGTAGGCGCTGTTGATGATCGAGGCCGTGCCATTCAGCACGCAACCGGTAGTGGCGTTCTGGCTGCTCATGACGCCGTTAGCCGAGATCGAGAGCACCGAGCCGCTCGCGGAGTCGGTGTAGTTGGCGGCGAGCACGCTGAGAGAGGAGCCGCTGTTGCTCAGCGTGCTGTAGGTGAGCGACCAGGAGTCGGCCAGCGGGGTGCCGCCGTTGGTCGTGAAGCTGAGAGTCAGCATGAGCGTGCTGCCGCTCGCCACCGTGCCGTTCAATGTCCCGAGACCGTAGGTCGAACCATCCGTGAAAGGCGCCGGGAAGTTCGGGTAGCCGATCACCGCGGCGATGAAAGTATCGCCCGAGAGCTGCGTCGGGCCGACGAACTGTATGCCGTCGGCGCGGATGAAGACCGCGGTGCCGGCCGTATCGATGTAGCCGATCACGCCCTGCCCCGTGACCGTGTCCGAACCGGTCCAGATGCCGGTGGCCGATGGCGTGGTTGGGGTGGTCGCTTTGCTGTAGCCGGTGCCGTTGCACCCCGCGACCGCGAGAATGATCGCGAGCGCGGCGCCACCGGCGGCGGCTGCGAGGAGTCTGCTCCGGGCTGTTCGCATCATGAACCCTCTAACGCTCATCGGGGCACGCGGCTGACACCGGCCTTTGCCGGGCCCGCGCGATCCCCTACATTGTCCCGTATGCAGGACAAGCCCGTCGATGCAGCGTTGACCTACCCTTTCGATGCGATCCCGGAGCCGGGCCAGGCGCTCGAGGTCGCGCCGGGGGTGCGGTGGCTGCGCATGCGGCTGCCCATGCCGGCCTTGAATCACATCAACGTCTGGGCGCTGGAGGACGCACCGGGCTGGACGCTGGTGGACACCGGAATGGACACACCGGCCACCGTCGCGGACTGGCAGAACGCCCTCTCTGGCGCGCTCGGTGCACGCCCCGTGGTGCGGGTGATCTGCACGCACATGCATCCCGACCACATCGGGATGGCAGGCTGGCTCACACGCCAGCACGGCTGTCGTCTGTGGACGACCCGCCTGGAGTACGTCACCTGCCGGATGCTGGTCGCCGACACAGGACGCGAGGCGCCGGCCGACGGGGTGCGCTTCTATCACGCCGCCGGCTGGGACGCTGCCGCGCTCGAGCACTACAGGGCGCGTTTCGGGGGATTCGGCAAGGCCGTCTATGCGCTGCCCGACAGCTATCGGCGCGTGATGGACGGCGAGGAGCTCGCGATCGGCGGGCGCACCTGGCGCGCCGTGATCGGGCGCGGCCACTCGCCCGAGCACCTGTGCCTGCATTGCCCGGAGCTCGGCGTACTGATCTCGGGCGATCAGGTGCTGCCGCGGATCACCTCCAACGTCTCGGTGTTTCCCACCGAGCCCGACGCGGACCCGCTCTCCGAATGGCTCGCTTCGCTCGGCTCGATCAGGGAGCGGCTGAGCGATGACTTGCTGATCCTCCCCTCGCACAACGAGCCTTTCAGGGGGCTGCACGCGCGCCTCGAGGCGCTGATCGCGGGGCACGAGGAGGGGCTCGCCCGCCTGGCAGCCGAGCTCACGACCCCGAAACGCGCCGTGGATGTCTTCGGTCTCCTGTTCCGGCGCCGGGTGGGCGTCGACCTGCTCGGCATGGCGACCGGCGAGAGCATCGCGCACCTCAACTGTCTCATGGCTCGCGGCCTCCTCACTCGCGAGCTCGATTCGGCCGGCGTCGCCTGGTATCGACGCAGCTGAGCCGCCGCCACGCTAGAATCCCATTCCGGTTTCCGCGCGATGGAGCGAATGGCGCCTCGAAAGCAGGCGCGTGGATGGAGCTTTGCGAACAAGAAAAGTCCTGACATCGCTGCTGACCGCAGCCAGCCTGACACTCGGCGCCATCGCATGGGCCGAGGCACCCGAGAGCGCCACCGCTCAAGCGCCCGCACCGCCGGCCGAGCCGGCGCAGCCGCCGGCGCCGGCTTCGCCCTCGGGCACCCGGTCATACCTCTCCGACGTCG
>DAHUXE010000078.1 GCA_027307325.1 Gammaproteobacteria bacterium
CTCGGCAAGCCGCGGCAGATTCGCCTGTGCCTCGCGTGCCTGCTGGCGCGCGGCCACCTGCTGATCGAGGACGTGCCGGGCGTGGGCAAGACCACGCTCGCCCACGCGCTCGCCCACGTGCTCGGACTCGCGTGGCAGCGCGTACAGTTCACGAGCGACCTGCTGCCGGCGGATATCATCGGCGTCTCGATCTTCGATCGCGCGCATCAGCGCTTCGAGTTCCGCCGCGGCCCGGTCTTCACCCAGCTGCTGCTCGCGGATGAGGTCAACCGCGCGAGCCCGCGCACGCAGAGTGCGCTGCTCGAGGCGATGGAGTAGCGCCAGGTGAGCGCCGATGGCACCACCTACCGCCTGCCGGACGTGTTCTTCGTGGTCGCAACGCAGAACCCGCACGAGCAGCTCGGCACGTTCGCGCTGCCCGAGTCGCAGCTCGACCGCTTTCTCATGCGCGTGACACTCGGCTATCCGGACGCGGCGCACGAGCGCGAGCTGTTGCGCGGCGGTGAGCGGCGTGAACTGCTGCCGGAAATCCCGCCGGCGCTCGACGCGGCCGCAGTGCTGCGCGTGCAGCACGAGGTGCGCGCCGTACACGTGGCGGATGCGCTGCTGGACTACTGCCAGGCGCTGATCGCCTGCACGCGCGAGCGCAGCGATCTCAAGCTCGGCCTCTCGCCGCGCGCCGGTCAGGGGCTGCTGCGCGCGGCCCAGGCGTGGGCCTATCTCGCCGGGCGCGCCGCGGTGCTGCCCGAGGACGTGCAGGCGGTGCTGCCCCCGGTGGTCGCGCACCGCCTCGAGCGCCGCGAGCCCGGCGGCAGCGCCGACGGCGAGCTCATCGCCGCAGAGATCCTGCGCGCCGTCCCGGTACCACTCTGACACGGGTCGCGCGCTGCCAGCGCGGAACTCCCGGGGGAGACTCGCTTGGAAAGGCATTTCCCGGGGCGTGAAAAACAGGGGCCCGGCGCATGCGGCGAGCGGGCGGCCAGGGATGGCCGCCCGGGGCTTGCGCGGAGCAGGGACTGGGCAGCGCAATGGATTTACGGCGTCCCGGGAAATGCCTTTCCAGGCGAGGCTCGCCCATGAGAGTGCCGTTCGCGGCGACGGTGCGCGCCCGTCTCAGCGCCCGCCTGGCCGCCTGGGTGCGCCGCCGCCAGGGAGCGGACGCGCTGCCCGTGACGCTCGCGCGCCGCCGCCTCTACATCCTCCCGACGCGCGCGGGTCTCGGCTTCGGGTTGCTGTGGGTCATGATGCTGCTCGCGGGCCTCAACTACGGCAACAGCCTCGCGCTGTTCTTCACGTTCCTGCTGGCCGGCTTCGCACTGGTCGCGATGAACGACTGCCATCGGAACCTCCTCGGCATCACGCTCGTCGCGGTGAGCGCGCCGGCGATGTTTGCCCGCAGAGCGGGCGTCCTCGAGCTCGTCCTCGAGCACACCGCGCCGCGGGCGCGGCCCGCTGTGCAGGCCGCGCTCGACGAGCAGCCGCCCGCCGGCGTCGAGCTTCCGCCTCACGGTCGCGCACGCCTTACGCTGCCGCTTACAGCCGCGCGCCGCGGCATCGTGCGCATCGACCGGCTGCTTCTCGCGACCTCGCATCCTTTCGGGCTGTTTCGCACCTGGACCTGGGTGCACCTGGCCGTTGAAGTAGTGGTGTATCCGCACCCTGCCGGCTCACTGCCGCGGCCCGTCACGAGCGGCCATACCCCGGGCGCGAGCTCGCGCGACGGCTCGGGCCTCGACGAGTGGATGGGCCTGAGGCCCTTTCGTGACGGCGACTCTCCGCGCCAGGTCGCCTGGAAGGCGTATGCGCGCGGGGCGCCGCTGCTGGTCAAGGAATACAGCCCCGCGGGAGCAGACCTGTGCCTGTTCGACTTCGCACAGCTCAGGATTCCCGACGTCGAGGCGCGGCTCTCGCAACTCGCCCGCTGGGTGATTGACGCCGAGGCGGGCGGCGAGCGCTACGGGCTGACGCTCCCGGGCGTTACGCTCGCGCCGAATCGCGGACCCGAGCATCGTCACCGCTGCCTGGCGGCGCTCGCGCTCTACGGAATCGAAGCGTCGGCTGCGTCAGGCCCGCAGCCGGCCGCCGCGGCTCCACTCCATGCCTGAAGGCCAAGACCAGCGCGCGCTCCTCTGGGCGACGGCTGCCTTCGCGGGCGGAATGCTGCTGCACGTCGACCGTCAGCCCACGTGGGTTTCGGCCGCGGCCCTGGTGCTCGTGGTGTGGCGCCTGGCAGCCGCGCGCGGCCGGGTGCCGCTGCCCGGCGTCGTCGCCCGCACGCTGCTCGCCGCGGCGGTCGTGATCGCAGTCCTCGTGCGCTTTCGCACCCTGAACGGCCTCCCGGCCGGCACCGCGCTGCTCGCCCTGATGGCAGGGCTCAAGCTACTCGAGACCCACCGGCGGCGCGACCGGTTCGTGCTGGTGGGCGCGGGGCTGTTCCTGTTGCTGGCCGCGTGTCTCGACCGCCAGAGTTTGGTACGCGCGCCGCTCTACCTCGGCGAGGCGTGGCTCGCCTGCGCGGCGCTCGCCGTGATCGCCTCCGCGCGTCTCCCGGGGCGCGCGGCGGTGGTGCTCGCCGCCCGCACGCTGCTCCTCGCTCTACCGCTCGCGGTGCTGCTGTTCCTGTTCTTCCCGCGCCTCGCGGGCTCCTTCTGGGCGGTGCCGCGCGGTGACGAGGCGGTCACCGGGCTCTCCGACACCATGAGCCCGGGCGGCATCGGCAAGCTCTCGACTTCCTACGACGTCGCCTTCCGCGCCCGGTTCGAGGGCGAGCTGCCTCCGAACGAAGAGCGCTACTGGCGCGGCCCGGTGCTGCATTATTTCGACGGCGCTACCTGGTCGCGCGGAGCGGGGGGCTGGCGCACACGCGCGGCTCTGGAATTCGCCGGGCGCCCCTACCGCTACCGCGTGGCGCTCGAGCCGAGTCGCCTGCACTGGTGGTTCGCCCTCGACACGCCCGCGCAGTCGCCCGATCCCGGCGTGGCGCTCACGCGCGATTACGAGTTGCTCGCCGCACGGCCGGTCTCGGATCCGATCAGCTTCGAAGCGCTGTCGTACACTGCCACGCGGGGTGCCGGGCCGCTCACCGCGTGGGAGCGGCTCGAGAACACCGCCTTGCCGCGCGGGCGCAACCCGCGCACGCTCGAGCTCGCGCGTGATCTGCGCGCACGCGCCGCAAGCGATGCGGCTGTCGTGACGGCCACGCTCGGGTTCCTGCGCAACGGGGGCTTCGTGTATTCACTCGAGCCCGAGCGCCTCGGGACCGAGCAGGTGGACGACTTCCTGTTCCGCACGCGCACCGGCTTCTGCGGCCACTATGCCTCGGCATTCGTGGTGCTGATGCGCGCGGCGGGCGTGCCGGCGCGGGTCGTGACCGGCTACCTCGGCGGCGAGTGGAACCCGAGCGGCGGCTATCTGATGGTGCGGCAGGCGGACGCGCACGCCTGGGCGGAGGTGTGGCTCGAGGGACGCGGCTGGACGCGGGTCGATCCGACCGCGGTGGTCGAGCCCGAGCGCCTTCAGCGTGGGGCGCTCGAGCTGCTGCCCGAGGCGATGGCGGCGACGACGCGGCTGCTGCGCGCAACGCCCTGGCTGGTGCATCTGCTGCAGCGCTGGGACGCGGCCAACGCCTGGTGGAACGACCGGGTGGTGAGATTCGACTACGCGGCGCAGATCGATGTGCTCGAGCGGCTGGGCATCCGCTCCCCCGATGCGCGCACGGTCGGCTGGGCGTTCGTGCTCGTGCTCCTTGGCTGGCTCGGGCTCATCGCCTGGCACCTGGGAAGGTCGATGCGCCCGCGCCGCCCCGACGCGGTCGCGCGGGCGTACGCGCTGCTGTGCCGCAAGCTCTCGCGCACCGGTCTCGTCCGCGCCCCGCACCAGGGCCGCTCGCCTACGCGGAGGCGCTGCGCGCCGCACGCCCCGCGCTCGAGGAGGGCGCGCACGCGCTGCTCGCGCAATACGCGCAGCTGCGCTACGGCGTGCCGCAGCCCGCCACGCGCGCGCGCGACATCGGGGAGTTCGCGGGCGCCGTGCGGCGGCTGCGGGTGGCGCGGGGCTGACCGGATGTCACTACGCCCTATACCCACGTGGCCTCCAAGCGACGGCGCGAGGCTCGAAGGCGAACAGGCGAGTGGCTTGAAACGGACCCTTAAGAGCCGTTCGGGGGTCTACCGCTGAATGCCCGCTCTCGGTGCCTATGTCCGATGACGACGGTAACACGGAGCGTTGTTGGCTTCTCAGGCGTTACTCTTGGGTCTATCGTCCTCAAATCATGAAAGCGGCTGTTATCACACGTTACGGATCACCGGACGTCATAAAGATACTTGATGCGCCGAAACCGGCTCCCAGAGTGGGCGAGGTCTTGATCCGGGTCCATGCAACGACGGTCAACCGGACGGATTGTGGTGAGCTCCGACCCCGCATCATCGGGCGGTTCTTTTTCGGGCTGCAGCGGCCGAGGCGCACAATTTTCGGACTGGATTTCGCCGGCGTGGTTGAAGACGTGGGGGGCGAAGTCATGTCGTTTAGGCCGGGCGATCGCGTCTTCGGCATGTGCCCCTCGCGGAGCAATGGCGCTCACGCGGAATACGTCTGCATCCCCGAAAGAGCGCCAATCGCCATCATGCCGGCAAACACGCACTTTGACGAAGCGGTGGTCTGCGAGGGCGCTTTCTATGCGAACTCGGGGCTAAGAAAATTCCACGTAGGGCGCGGCCACAAAATCCTGATCTACGGCGCCTCAGGCGCAATCGGCTCGGCGGCGGTGCAGCTTGCTAAGGCCTATGGCGCCGAGGTAACCGCGGTCGTCGCCACGCAACACCTGGAGCTGGTCAAATCCCTCGGCGCGGCCCGCGCCATCGACTATACCGCAGAGGATTTCACCCGCATCGGCGAGACTTTCGATTTCGTCTTCGAGGCGGTCGGGAAAACCAGCTTCTTTGGATACCGCAGACTGCTGAAACCCAAGGGGACGTTTATGGCGACAGACGTCGGACCCTGGGGGCAGTACCTGCCGCTGATACTCTGGTCGTCGATCGCAAGAAACAACAGGGTTCTCGTTCCCCTGCCGCCCCGAGGCAGCGGACACGCATTTGTCGAGTTCCTGAGAGCCCGCATGGAGGCGGGCCAGTTTCGCGCGGTCGTCGATCGAAGATATCCCCTCGATGCGATCGCCGACGCTTACCGCTATGTTGAGACAGGGAAAAAAGTAGGCATCGTTGTGATTGATGTCGCGGCCGCCGACGAAAGCGCACACGTCGCGCAAGAAGGACGAATCTTGTGCAAGCCAACGCGGGATGCCAGCGATGTGGGAAATCGGCGCAACCCGTCCAAGGCGAGCCAGAGTGAGACCTGCTTTCCGCTACTGGGGGCATCTGCGCAGTAACAGCCCGCAGAGCGCTGCTCAGGAAGAGTGGAACCCGATCTTCGCGTGGGTTCCGTCACAGAAGGGCTTGTTGGCGCTGCCGCCGCACCTGCAGAGGCTCGCCGACTCGACGCGCGCCACGACGCGGCCGGTGCCGCTCACGATCTCGAGATTGCCGCGCACCCGCAGTGGCCCATTGGTCTGCGGGTCGATCCGGAGCGCACCGTCGCGCACTGGCAGCGTGTCGGTCTTGCCGCTCGACGGCTCGCCGCTCGCGGTGAAGCCGATGTCGTGATGCGAGCCATCACAGTAGGGTTTGTTCTTCGAGGCGCCGCAGCGGCACAGGGTCGCACGAAAGCCGGCCGGGATGCCGTCGATCACCAGGCGCGCGCGGAAGGCGTAGGGTCCGCCTTCGCGCACCGTGGCGAGGTTGACCGGCGGCGCGGACTCGTCCGGCTCCCCGTCGAGACGGCGATAGCGGATCGCGCCCGAGGGGCAGGCGTGCGCCACTTCCACCAGGCGCTCCACCGGCATCGCGTCCGGATGGATCCAGGGACCCTTCACGTTGGCGAGAAAGACCTGCGGCGCCCAGGTCACGCAGAAGCGCGAATGGATGCAGCGCCTGGCCTCGAAGCTGAGCTCGAGCTTCTCACCACGCACCCGCTCGATGCCGTCCGCGACCTGCGCGGCAGGCGCTGCCACGGGAGCAGGCGCTGCGACCGGAGTGCGCGGTGCAGGCGCGGCGGACGGCTGATCCGCCGCCGACGGATCGGGCGCACTCAGGTCGAAGCCCCGCTGCGCACGTGCGGCAAGAGCGGCCAGCTGATCGGCGGCGGCGCGCGCGCGGCGCTCGCCGCTCGCCCGCAGCACGGCAGCTCCCTCGGCGAGCTGCGCGAGGCGCTCGACGAAGACGCGCCGGGCCGCCGGCCCAGGCGGCAGCGGGCTCGAGTCCCTGAGGGTGATGAACGTGACGCCCGCGTTACATTGTGGATTCGAGGGTCCGGCCGGCAGCCGCTCCGCTCGCTCGGCTAGCGGCGCGAGCGCCTGCATGAGGCCGATGGCGAGATCGACCGCGAGCGCCTTTTCGCTGCTTGGCCCCCGTACGCCGTACGAGTAGCCGAGGAGGCGCAGCATGAGCGCGTAGCAGGCATTGGCGAGATCGACGGTCGCGAAGGCGTCCGGGTTCTCGAGCCACACTCGCCCCTCCGGGCGCGGCGGCCGGCGCAGCACCGGATTGGTGGCCGCCGGGAACGCGGGCGCGAAAGCCGGGTTCTTGTCCTTGAGCGCGCGCAGCTCGGTGCGAATGCCGAGGAACTTCTGGTAGTGGGAGCCCGTCGAGTCGCGTGGCGCGCCCTCACCCTGCTGGACAATGGCTGCAAAGGCCGCGAGCGCGGTCTTGAGGCAGATGACCGGCTTGCAGCCGGCGAGGCTCACCTCCGCCGGCGAGAGCTGCAGCGCGCCGTCGCCGTCGAAGGCGACCGCTTCGCCGTGGTGACGCACGAAGGCCTGCAGCCCCTCGCCGAGCTGCGCGTAGAAGTCACCCACCGTGTCGTAGTCGCGGCCCATCGGTGTCAGGTGCGGCAGGTCCGTCCCGCGCACGTAGACGCGCTCGGAGACGAAGCCCGCGCCCTCGGGCTCGGTCGACTCCCGCGGCCGCTCGAGGAACACGAAATGCTGCAGCGTCTCGGCGTTGAACGGCGCGAGCTTCACCGTGATGCTGGCCGGCAGCAGGCCGGGATCCAGCGGGAAGTTCGCGCGGCCGAAGCGCGGGGTCGCGCCGAGCGCCGACGTGATGTTCCATACCGCCGCGAGGTGTCCCATCTCCTCGATCGCGACGCCGAGGAGCACCTGGCGCCAGCGCTCGACCGCCGCCGCCTCCTCGGCATTCAGGCCCTCGCCCTCCCCGTCCTTCAGGCTGAAGGCGGCGTAGAGGTACGTGCACATCAGGTTGTGCTCGAGCTCGGAAGCCTCGTACAGCCGGTTGATGAGGATCTCGCGCTGCGTGATCGGCGCGGCGACCGCGGGGACGTCGTTCATAGCACCTCCATGATCCCGCCTGTGTCGCACAAGAAGCGCGGGCATCATTTGCGATGTTCCTACCGTACCACCCGACAACCCAGGCGAGCCAGAGCGCTGGACGGCAATTGCCAGATTCGACAAACGGCGCGGACTGGTCCCGCGGAGCGCCAGGCGCCCGCGCCTCCAGCGCGATGCCGGCGCAGACTCGAGATTGAACGGAACGGTTCCCGGCGGAACCTCTCCTCGCCCTGCGACTACGTACCTACAGAAGGTGGTCGCGCGGGTTTCATACCGCGCGAGAAGTTTCTTCGTCGCCGCGGCGAAGCCGCGTCTCAGGGAGGAGTTGGTATGTCTCGCGTTCTTAGAGCTTCGGTCGGTACTCTTCTTGCGTTCCTGGTTCTCAACATCGGTCTGCCGAGCGCCTACGCGGTCCCGGTATTTGCGCGGCAGACCGGCCTGCCCTGCCAGTCATGCCATACCGTCGCGCCCGAGCTCACTCCTTTCGGACGTGATTTCAAGCTGCGCGGTTTCGTCCTCTCAGCGTTACCCAAGATCGAGAGCAAGACCTCCACGCCATTGAGCCTCAACCGCATGCCGGCGTTTGCACTGGAGGTCGACCTGGCCGACAGCTTCACCCAGACGAGTCAGCCGGGTACGCAGAACGGCAACGTGCAATTTCCATCCAAGTTGAAGTTGTTCGCCGCCGGCGCCCTCGGGGACAACGTCGGCATGTTCTCGTATCTCGAGTACACACAGCCAGACGACCACTTCTCCATCGACCTCACCGACATTCGCGTTGTCGGCAGCGGCGAGATCGCGGGCAAGGACGCAATCTACGGGCTCACGATCAACAACGCACCGACGCTCGAGGACCCGTGGAACACACTCAACGTCTGGTCCTTCCCTCATGTGCACTCCGAGGTTGCGCCCACGCCGGCTACCGCCGCGCTTCTGGGTGGAACCCTGGCCGATTCCGGATTGGTCGCCGGTGTCGGCGGCTATATCCTCTGGGACAATCACTGGTATGCCGACGTCACGCTCTACCGCTCGGCGCCCACCGGCGCGGCCCAGCCGATAGTCAAGCCCGGCGCCACGGAGGGTCTGGTGCCTTACGCAAGATTCGCGTGGCAGAGCACCCTGGGGCCGGACTACCTGGAACTCGGCGCTTCGGCGATCCAGGCGAAGTTCATCCAGGGCATCTCGGGTGCGGGTGCCGGCGGTCTTGACGATCGCTACCGCGATATCAGCGCCGACGCGCAGTTCGAACACCCCGTGGGCGACAACCTGCTTACCCTGCATGCCGCCTACATCCGTGAGCAGCAGACCCTCGATTCGAGCTCCGCCGCAAGCCTGTCCAACCCGGCTGATTCGCTGAATACCCTGCGAGCGGACGGAACCTTCCTGCTGCGGCCGTTCACGGCGTTCTCTCTGGCTTACTTCTCTACCACCGGCAGCCGGGACCCGCAGCTCTACACCGCCGCACCGATCACCGGCTCTGCGGGCAAACCGGACAGTGATGGATGGATTCTGCAGGTGGATTTTCTGCCATTGCAGAACATACAGCTCATCGTGCAGTACACCCTCTACGACAAATTCAACGGCACCCGCAACAACTACGATAGCGCGGGCCGCAGCGCGGCCGACAACGACACGCTATTCCTGCTGGCGATGTTCGATTTCTAGCGCGCCGTGCGGCCGCGCAGAGCGCGGGCATCTGGTACGTGATCCCCCGGCAGCGCCGGACGAAATTTCAGGACAAGGCGTGCTCGCGGGTCTCGTGGAAGACGATCCCCGGCCAGCGCTCGATCGTCAGCTGGAGATTGACGCGCGAGGGCGCGAGATACACCAGCGCGCCGGCGTGATCGACCGCCAGGTGCTCGTAGGCGCGGGCGCGGAACTCCTCGAGGCGCTGCGCGTCGGCGCCGTCGATCCAGCGTGCGGTATGCACCGTGACCGGCTCGAACACGCACTGCACGCCGTACTCATCCGCGAGACGGAAGGCCACCACCTCGAACTGCAGCTGGCCGACCGCGCCGAGGATCAGCTCGTTGTTGCGCAGCGGCCGGAACAGTTGCGTCGCCCCCTCCTCGCACAGCTGCGACAGGCCCTTCTGCAGCGCCTTCATGCGCAGCGGATCCCTGAGCACCGCGCGCCGGAAGATTTCCGGGGCGAAGTTCGGCACACCGGTGAATGCGAGCCGCTCGCCCTGGGTGAAGCTGTCCCCGATGTTGATGGTGCCGTAGTTGTGAAGCCCGATGATGTCCCCGGCCCAGGCCTCCTCGGCCTGCGTACGATCGGCCGCCATGAAGGTGAGCGCATCGGCGACCCGCACCTCCTTGGCCATGCGCACGTGGTAGAGGCGCATGCCGCGCGTGTACTTGCCGGCGCACAGGCGCAGGAACGCGATCCGGTCCCGATGCTGAGGGTCCATGTTGGCCTGGATCTTGAAGACGAAGCCCGCGAGCGCTGGCTCCTCGGGGGCGACGGTGCGCTCGCGCGCGGCGCGCGGCAGCGGTCCCGGAGCGTGTGTCACGAAGGCCGCGAGCAGCTCCTCGACCCCGAAGTTGTTGATGGCGGAGCCGAAGAATACCGGTGTCTGCCGTCCGGCGCGGTAGGCCTCACGGTCGAAGCTCCCGGTCGCCCCCTTCACCAGCTCGATCTCCTCGAGGAAGGCTGGCGCCATATCCCCGAGAAACTCGCGCGCGGCGGCGCTCGCGAGGCCGTCGATGGTGCGGTTCTCGCCGACCCGGCCGCGCTCGCCCGCCGCGTAGGCGTAGATGCGGTCCTCGGCGAGGTGGTAGATGCCGCGCAGCTCGCGCCCCATGCCGATCGGCCAGGTCACGGGCGCCGTGCCGATGCCCAGCACCTTCTCGATCTCGTCCAGCAGCTCGACGGGAGGACGCCCGTCGCGGTCGAGCTTGTTGATGAAGGTCATGATCGGCGTGTCGCGCAGCCGACAGACCTCCATGAGCTTGATGGTGCGCTCCTCGACCCCCTTGGCGCAGTCGATCACCATGAGCGCCGAGTCCACCGCGGTGAGCGTACGGTAGGTGTCCTCGGAGAAGTCCTCGTGCCCCGGCGTATCGAGCAGGTTGACGACGCAGTCGCGATACGGGAACTGCATCACCGAGGAGGTCACCGAGATGCCGCGCTGCTGCTCGAGCCGCATCCAGTCGGAGGTGGCGTGGCGGGCGGCCTTGCGGCCCTTGACGGTGCCCGCCATCTGGATGGCGCCGCCGAACAGCAGCAGCTTCTCGGTGAGGGTGGTCTTGCCCGCGTCGGGGTGCGAAATGATCGCGAAGGTTCGTCGCCGATGGATTTCGGCAGCCGGATCGGCCATGAGGATTGCCTGCGTCTCAGCCCGAGCGGCTGCGTGAGGCACGCAATCCGAGCCGCAGCACGGCCGCGTCCTCGCGCCCAGCGACGGCCTGGTAATAGCCGCGCCGCATGCCGACCTGCTCGAAGCCGTGTGCCAGGTAGAGCCGGATGGCCGCGGTATTGGACGGACGCACTTCGAGGAACGCCTCTTTCATGCCGGCGGCCGCGGCGCGCTCGACCAGGAGCGTCAGCAGCCGCGCCCCGAGGCCCTGGCAGCGGAACGCCTCGGCGACGCACAGATTGAGAATGTGCGCCTCGCCGGCGCCGACGCTCATCACGGCGTAGCCCGCGACTTGCTGCCCGAGAGTCGCCACGCGGCAGGTGTACCCGACCCGCAGGCAATCCCGGAAGATCCCCTCGCTCCAGGGAAACTGGTACGAGGAACGCTCGATCGCGACGACCTCGGGAACGTCGGCGTCGCGCATCGCGCGCATCGCATCCGGCGATCCGCCGAGCAATTCAGGAGCGGTGGCCATCGGTCCTCGCTCCCTGCGTGAGCTGTTGATACAGGTTGCGGGCAAACTTGAGGTCCTCCCATGCCTTGCGCTTCTCGCCGGGTGAGCGCAGCAGATAGGCGGGATGATACGTTACGACGAGCGGGGTATTCAGCTCGCCGAAGGAATGGACGCGGCCCCGCAGCTTTCCTAAGGGGGCGTCGGTGCCGAGCAGGCTCTGCGCCGCGATCCGTCCGACCGCGAGCATGATCTTCGGCTGCAGCAACGCGATCTGCCGCACGAGATACGGCAGGCACGCCGCCACCTCCTCCGGCTTCGGATCGCGGTTGCCGGGCGGCCGGCTCTTCAGCACGTTGGCGATGTAGACGTTCCGCGCGCGGTCGAGCCCGATGGCGCGCAGCATCGCATCGAGCAGCTGCCCCGCGGCGCCCACGAACGGCTCGCCGCGCCGGTCCTCCTCGGCGCCCGGTGCCTCCCCGATCACCAGCCAGTCCGAGCGCATCGGCCCCACTCCGAACACGCCCTGGGTGCGGGTGAGATGCAGCGGACAACGCGTGCACTGAAGCACTTCGGCGCGCAGCGCCTGCCAGCGCTCAGACGCCTCGCCCGCGGCTTCCCGGGGCGGCGGTGCGGCTGGCTGCGCTGCCGGCGGCGTGCGCGGCACCCACACGTCGATGCCGATCGCCTCGAGATATTCCCGGCGCCGCTCGGTCGCCATGCCCGCAGCCCTCAGCCGCTCGGCGCGGGCGCGCCGCGCACCGCGCGCCGGATGCGCCGGCCCACCCACAGGAGCGGCGCGGACAGCGCGTACACGCCGAACATCGCGAGCAGGATGCTCGGCGGATCGATGGCGATCGCCACGAAGAACAGCAGCACGAACAGCATGTAGACGAATTTGATGCGCCGGTCGAGGTTGAACTGCTTGAAGCTCGGATAGCCGAAGCGGCTCACCATCAGTGCACCTGCGGTCGCGGTCACGACGAAGGCGGCGATCAGCCCCGTGAGGCCCGGCTCATGCCACTCGCTGCTGAACCAGACGAAAGCCGCGACGATGGCCGCGCCCGAGGGGCTCGGCAGACCCTCGAAGAAGCGCTTGTCGGCGGTCGCCGCCCGCGCGTTGAAGCGTGCCAGGCGCAGCCCGGCCGCTGCCGTATAGAAGAAGCACGCCAGCCAGCCGAAGCGCCCCCACAGGTGGCCGAACTCCATGATGCGCACCACGCCCCACTGGTACGCCACGATCGCCGGCGCGACCCCGAAGGCCACCATGTCGGCGAGACTGTCGTACTCCTTGCCGAAGGAGCTCTCGGTGTGCGTCAGCCGCGCAATGCGCCCGTCCAGGGTGTCGAAGATCATGGCGGCGAACACGGCCATGCCGGCCGGTGCGAAGTGCTTGTCGATCGCCGCCACCACCGCATAGAAGCCCGAGAACAGGCAGGCGGTCGTCAGCAGGTTCGGCAGCAGGTAGATTGCCCGGCTGCGCGGCCGGGCGTGGGGGTCGGGCTGTGTCTCCACCGGGTTCGGCTCGTCAATGGACCGGGATCCGGTCAATCGGCGGGCATTTTATCAGGGGCCTCCTGCTAAGATGCCAACTCCTTGTTTTTTTGGCCCCAAGAGCGATGCGCCTTTCCCACTACCCCATCAACACCGTGAAAGAGACCCCCGCCGAGGCGGAGGTCGTGAGCCATCAGCTGATGCTGCGCGCCGGGCTGATCCGGCGCCTGGCGGCGGGCCTCTATAGCTGGCTGCCACTCGGCCTGCGCGTGCTGCAGAAGGTCGAGCGCATCATCCGCGAGGAGATGAACCGCGCCGGGGCGTTCGAGCTCGTGATGCCGGTGATCCAGCCGGCCGAGCTCTGGCAGGAGTCCGGGCGCTGGACCAAATACGGGCCGGAGCTGCTGCGCATCAAGGACCGCCACCAGCGTGATTTCGTGGCCGGCCCGACCCATGAAGAGGTGATCACCGACATCGCCCGGCGCGAGCTGAAGAGCTACCGGCAGCTGCCGGTGAATTTCTACCAGATCCAGACCAAGTTCCGCGACGAGGTGCGGCCGCGCTTCGGCGTCATGCGCGCCCGCGAGTTCATCATGAAGGACGCCTACTCGTTTCACCTCGACGAGGAGTCGCTGCGCGAGGGCTATCGCGCCATGTATGACGCCTACACGCGCATCTTCACGCGCACCGGTCTGAAGTTCCGCGCGGTGCGCGCCGACTCGGGCGCGATCGGCGGCGACGTCAGCCAGGAGTTCCACGTGCTCGCCGAATCGGGCGAGGACGCGATCGTGTTCTCCGACGCGGACGACTACGCGGCGAACCTCGAGGCCGCCGCGGCGTTGCCTCCCACCGAGCCGCGCCCGGCCGCACGCGAAGAGCGGCGCAAGGTCGCGACGCCGGGCGCACGCACCATCGAGGACCTGGCGCGCTTCCTCAAGGTCGATCCCGCGCGCTGTGTGAAAACCCTGATCGTCGAGGGTACCGAAGGCGCCGTGGTAGCGCTGGTGGTGCGCGGCGATCACGAGCTGAACCAGCTCAAGGCGCAGAAGTTGCCGGGCGTGGCGAGCCCGCTGCAGCTGGCGAACGCCGCGCGGGTACAGGCAGCCACGGGCACCGAGCCGGGCTACGTCGGCCTCGTGGGGCTCGAGTGCCGCATCTACGCCGATCATGCGGCGCTTGCGCTCGCCGACTTCGTGTGCGGCGCCAACGAGAAGGACCAGCATCTCACCGGCGTGAACTGGGACCGGGACGTCCCGGGCGCCACGCCCGCCGACCTGCGCAAAGTGGTGGAGGGCGATCCGAGCCCTTCGGGCCGCGGGCGCCTGAAGATCGCGCGCGGCATCGAGGTCGGCCATATATTCCAGCTCGGACGCAATTACAGCGAGCCGATGAAGGCCCTGGTGCTCGATGAGGCAGGACGCGAGACCGCCCTTTACATGGGCTGTTATGGCATTGGTGTGACGCGTATCGTGGCCGCGGCCATCGAGCAGAATCACGATGAGCGCGGCATCATCTGGCCGGATCCGATCGCTCCCTTCCAGGTGGTGCTGGTTCCACTCAACCTGCAGAAGTCCGACCGTGTCCGCGCCGCCACCGATCGCCTGTACGCCGAGCTCACCGATGCCGGGATCGAAGTACTGCTCGACGACCGTGACGCCCGCCCCGGCGTCAAGTTCGCCGACGCGGAGCTGCTCGGCATTCCGCATCGGCTGGTGGTGGCGGAGCGCGGCCTCGAAGCCGGCAGACTCGAGTACCGGCACCGGCGCGACCGGGAGAGCACCGAGTTCCCCGCCGGCGAGGCGCTCAGCTTCATACGCGCTCGTCTGGGGTAAGGCGATGCGGCTGGCAGGCGCGGCGTTCGTGGCCGCCCTGGCGCTCGGCGGCGAGCGCGCGCGTGCCGATCAGCAACTCGATCCGGCGCTGCGCGAGGTGGTCACGCACGCGATCGCCGAGGCGCAGTGCTTCACCGACCAGTACGATTCGGCGGTCTGGTACACCCTCATGGAGCCGCGGCTGCGCCCGATCGTGAAGAATGAGTCCGAGCGGCTCGAGATCCTCAAGCAGGTCTATTGCGAGACGCACCGCACCGGCGAAGCGCGCCTGCCGCCGGGCCTGGTGATGGCGTTGATCGCGATCGAGAGCCGCTTCGACCGCTGGGCGGTGTCCGCCACCGGGGCGGTGGGCCTCATGCAGGTGATGCCCTTCTGGCCGGAGAAGCTCGGGATGCGCCGCTACGAGCTGGTGCGCGTCGCGCCGAACGTGCGCATGGGCTGCGCGATCCTGCGCTACTACCTCGGCCACGAGCACGACGACGTGCGCAAGGCGCTCGCGCGCTACAACGGCAGCCCGGGCAAGCGCGACTACCCGGACCGCGTGCTCACCGCGTGGAGACGCTGGAGCGGCGCGGACGACCTCGGCTTTCCGGCCACCGCGACCGCGCGCTAGACGTCCGCCAAAATCACTCGCCGATGCGCAGCCGGCAAAAGCGACGCTTTTTGCCGGCGTCAACCGAAGTAATGTCCGCCCAAATCACTTCCTGTGATTTGGGCCAATCGAATGAGTACGCGGCGCCAGCATGCCCGCCACGCCCTCGCGGCGCGAATCCGCTGCCCCGTCGTAGGTGCCGTCGGGGAGCCGCACGATGCCCTGAATCCCCGAGTTCTCAGCGCGGCCTAACTTCAGCAGCATGCCGCGCTCGCGCAATCCCGCGAGCACTTCGGGCGTGAACTTGGCGAGCTCGCCGGTGAAAGCCTCGCCGCGCGCGATCAGGTTCGGCAGCTCGATCGCCTGCTTGATCGTGAGCTTCCAGGCGAGCAGTCCGAGGAGCGCCTTGGCGTTGTACTCGGTGATGGCCGAGCCGCCCGGCGAGCCGAGCGCCGCCACTAAATTGCCGTCGCGATCGAGCACGATGACCGGCGCCATCGAGGAGCGCGGGCGCTTGCCGCCGTGCACCGCGTTGGCGACGGGCTGGCCATTGTCGGTTGGAGTGAAGGAGAAATCCGTGAGCTGGTTGTTGAGCACGAAACCGCCAACGATGCGCCCGGAGCCGAATACCGATTCGATCGTGGTGGTCATGGACACGACGTTGCCGTCGGCGTCCACCACGACGAAATGACTGGTGCCCTGCGACTCGGTGGTGGCATCCCGGCCGCGCGGCACCGCGATGTCACCCGGCGACGGCGCAGGTCCCGCGTGCTCGCCGATCAGCTGCGCACGCAGGCGCAGGTACGCGGGATCGAGCAGCCGCTCGACCGGCACGGCGACGAAATGCGGATCGGCGACGTAACGGTCGCGGTCCGCGTAGGCGAGACGGCTCGCCTGCGCAAACAGGAACCAGGCCTGGGGATCGTTCGGGCCGCGCTGGGCAATGTCGGTCTTCTCCAGCACGCCGAGGAGCTCCAGCAGGGAGACGCCGCCGGCCGGCGGCGGCGGAGCACAGACGGAGTAGTGGCGGAACGGACGGCACAGCGGCTGGTCCCACTCGGGACGATAGGAAGCGAGGTCTTGCAGGGTCATCGTTCCGGGCAGAGGCTCGGCGTGCGTCGCGTTGACGATGGCGCGCGCGATCGGGCCCGAGTAGAAGCCACGCGGGCCTTCCTGCGCGATGCGCTGGAGGGTCTTGGCGTACTCCGGGTTGCGAGCCAGATCGTCCGCCTCGAGAGACTCGCCGTCGGGACGCGCGAACAGCGTGCGGATCTCGTTGGTCGGCGGGAACGGCGATCCTTCGCCGAGAAACATCGCCAGCCGCGCCGGCACGCGGAAGCCCTGGCTCGCGGCGCGGATCGCCGGCTGAAACAGCTCCTTCCAGCGCATCGAGCCGTATTTCGTATGCGCCGCGTACAGCATGGCGATCACCCCCGGCACGCCGGTGGAGCGGCCGCTGCGCACCGCCTCGAAGAACGGCAGCGGCTTGCCGTGCTCATCGAGGAACATGTTGGCGGGCGCGCCCGCCGGCGCCTTCTCGCGCCCGTCGAGCGCGCTGACCTCGCGGCTGCGCGCATCGTAGTACATGAGGAAGGCACCGCCTGCTATCCCTGAGCTCTGCGGCTCGACCAGCCCGAGCATGGTCTGCACCGCGACGGCGGCATCGATCGCATCGCCCCCCCTGGTGAGAATCTCGAGCCCCGCCTGGACGGCGAGCGGACTGGCAGCCGCCACCCAGGCCTGCCCCTTCGGATGGTGATGAAAGAAGCCGACCCGCGGCGCGGCGAGCGGCTGCGCCGGTGCCAGCGGGGCGGCAGCCGGTGGCGGCTCGGGCGTGGCCGGCTGCGCCGTGGCCGGTGCGGCGGTGACGGGCACGGCGGCGGGGGATTCCGTGGCGGGGACTTCCGTGGCGGTCGGCCCCGCAGACGCTGGCGGCGGCGGGACCGGCTGCTCCTGCGCGGGCTGCGTGGGCTTCGCCTCCGGAGCGGGCTGCGCGCCTGCAGGCGCAATGACGCCGCCGCTCGTCGCAACGGCGAGCAGAGCCAGCAGCAGTCCGTGCCTGCGCATCACCATTTCTCTTTCAGACGGTATGAAAGCCGGCCGGGAGCGGCGCGTTCACCGGAGCCTCGCTCGCCTCGACCGAGGTCACCTTGCAGGCGGACGAGCCGATCCACAGCCAGCTGACGAATGCCTCAACCGCCTCGCGGTCGCCGCACGCCAGTACTTCCACCCGGCCATCCGGCAGGTTGCGGGCGTGCCCGCTAATCCCCAGCTCCCCGGCGCGCCGCGCCGCGGTGGCGCGGTAGAACACGCCCTGGACACGGCCGCCCACCAGGCACTTCTTGCAGATCACACCCAGTTTGCGTCCCCTACAGCAATAATACTACTTGAGCTGGGTGACAATCGCTGCGGAGACTCGTTCCAACATGTCAGAGATCCTCGTGCTCTACTACTCCCGCGGCGGCGCCACCGCCGAGCTCGCCCGGCACGTATGCCGGGGAGTCGAGTCGGTCCCGGGAGCGAGTGCGCGGCTGCGCACCGTGCCGCCGGTCGCTGCGGCGAGCGAAGCGCCGCCGCGTGCGGTGCCCTCGAGCGGGCCGCCCTACGCAACGCTCGACGATCTGCGCGAGATGGCCGGGCTCGTGCTCGGCAGCCCGACGCGCTTCGGCAACATGGCGGCGCCGCTCAAGTACTTCCTCGACGGCACCTCGAGCCTGTGGCTGAGCGGAGCGCTGGCGGGCAAGCCCGCTGGCGTCTTCACCTCGACGCAGACGCTGCACGGCGGCCAGGAGACCACCCTGGTGTCGATGATGCTGCCGCTGCTGCATCACGGCATGTATCTCGTCGGCCTGCCCTATACCGAGCGCGCGCTCAACGAGACGGCGAGCGGCGGCACCCCTTACGGCGCTTCGCACGTCGGCCGCTCCGAACAGGCGCCCTCGCTCACGGCCGAGGAGCAATCGCTCGCCCAGGCGCTCGGACGCAGGGTCGCCACGCTCGCCGTGCAGCTCAGTGCGGCGCCGCCGGCGCGCGGTGCCGCAAGACGTCGCGAATGAAGGGCACGGTGAGGCGGCGTTGGGCGGCGAGTGCGGCCTCATCGAGCGTGTCGAGCAGCTCGTAGAGGTGGCGCATGTCGCGCGGGTAACGCCGCCGCAGCCACTGCCAGGTCTCCTCGGGGAGCTCGAGGCCCCGCAGGCGCGCGCGCAGCGCGAGCGCCGCGTGCTGCTCGGCCTCCTCGAGCGCGCGCAGCGCAAACACCGCGCCCGCCGCGCAACGCGACCCCAGGTCTGGCAGTGCCCACTCGAGCCGCGCCGGCGGCGCACCAGAGGCGACGACCAGCGACCCGCCCGCCTCCTCGGTCTCGCGCAGCAGACCGAAGAGGCGCCGCTCCCATGCGAGCTCACCCGCCACGCGCTCGAGATCGTCGAGGCACAGGCATGCAAGCTGACCGAGCCCGTCGAGCACCTCCGCGCCGAGATGCGCGACCTGCTGCAACGGCACGTAGCCGGCGCGCACCCGCGCGCCAGCCGCGGCGCAGATCGCCTGCAGCAGATGGGTCTTGCCGGCTCCGGCCGGCCCGCTGAGCCACGTCACGCCGCGCGCCTCGCCGGCGGCGACGGCGCGCGCGTGCGCGAGCGCTTCGGTGTTGCGTGCCGGCAGAAAGCTCTCGAACCGGGCGCGGTCCGGCAGCCGCAGACCGAGCGGCAGCTGTTGCATCGGACTCAAGCGGGGCGCGCCGGTGTCCATACCCGACGCGTGAAGCTAACGACGTAGTGCAGCCCCGAGAGTACCGTGCTCGCGAGCGTGAGCGCCGCGGCGGCGTCGAGCATCTCGCGCGGTGGCACCGCGGCCGCGGCGTCCAGCGTCACCAGCATCACGTACCCAAGCTGCAGCGCGGTGTTGATCTTGCTGAGCACGGTCGGGCGGCCGCGCAGCGGCCCGAACCACAGCCGGTAGACCAGGGCGCCGAGCCCGATCATCATATCGCGTGCCACCACGGCCGCGGTCAGCCACCAGGGGATCAGCTCGAGCCAGGCCGCCTCGACGAACACCGTCACCAGCAGCAGCTTGTCGGCCAGCGGATCGAGAATCTTGCCGAGCTCCGAGGTCCAGTTGAAGCGCTTGGCAAGATAGCCGTCGAGGCCGTCGGAGACCGCCGCCGCCGCAAACAGCACGAGCGCCGTCGGCATCGCGCGGGCGGCGAGTGCCGCGGCGATCGGCCAGATCAGCGCGATGCGGATCAGGCAGATGAGGTTGGGGAGGTGGCGCACGATGCGGCGGGGCGGGACGTCGGTGCGCCTGTCGTCAACCCTGCGGCTGGTAGCGATACACGAGCGGCGCGCCGCCGGAGGTGCTGCGCAGCATGTGTGCCGAGCCCGAGAGCCCGTGCTCGAGGGCGGCGGACCCGCCGCGTATTTCCACCGCGAAAGTGACGTTGCCGCCGTCGATCTCGGCGACCTGTGCGCGGCGCACGCCGGGAATGCTCTGCAGCAGCCGCTCGACGGCGGCGTAATCGGCGAGTGCCGCGACGCCCTCGATGCGCACGCGCGCGGGAGCCTCGGCCTCGCCCGCCGCTCCCGGCGGCGGCGCCTCGAGATCGACGGCGTGATCGATGCCGGCGCTCAGGGGGCCGGTCCAGCTCGCGCTCTGCGCGCGCGTGTACAGCGTCCACTGCAGCTGCCCGGCGGCTACGCCCGCCGCATCCGCACGGCCCACCAGCACCTGGTCGCCCCCATAGCGCTGCGCCGACTGCATCAGCGCGCTCGCATCCAGCGTGTTGCCGGCGGCATCGACCACCGTCAGCGGTATCACACTGATCGGCAGCCCGCGCTCGGTCGCGGCGCGCTCGAGCTCGGCGCGCGCCGCGTCGGCGTCGGCGCGCCCGAGGGGCGGATACAGCACCACCAGCGTGAACGGACGCTCGCGGTCCCAGACGCTGCGGCCCGCCGTGTCGATGGCCTGCGCGACCGCCACGCCGTCGAACACGACCTGCGGCTCGCCGCGCGGCCCGGATGCGTAGCTCTTCACGTATCTCGCGGCGTCGGCGATCAAGGCGGCGAGCGCCGGATCGTCGGCGGACTCGCGCCGGCCGGTGGCGCGCACCAGCGCCTGGCGCATGGCGTTCTGCACCGCGGTCGGCGACTGCTCCTCGAGATCGACTTCGTAGATGCGCACCGGCCGCAGCGCCCACGCGGACAAGGGCAGCGCGCCGAGGAGCGCGACGAGGGCCGCGAGCGCTGCGCGCACGCGTCGGTCTGCGGCAGTTGGGCTTGGACAGGGTTGCGACATCGTCCGGATCGCACACGCGGGCGGTGGACGGAATGTACAATAGCACACGCGCCCCTTACCCGACGGCGCCGGTGCGCTGCGCGCAAATCTTATGACTGAGCGTCCTGGCATTACCTATCGTGATGCCGGCGTCGACATCGACGCCGGCGATGAGTTGGTCGAGCGCATCAAGCCGCTGGTGCGACGCACGCAGCGCCGCGAGGTGCTCGCCGGCATCGGCGGCTTCGGCGCGCTGGTCGAGCTGCCGGCGGGCTACCGTCAGCCGGTGCTGGTCGCCGGCACCGATGGCGTCGGCACGAAGCTGCGCCTCGCGATCGACACCGGCCGCCACGACACCATCGGGATCGACCTGGTGGCGATGTGCGCCAACGATGTCGTGGTGCAGGGAGCGGAGCCGCTGTTCTTCCTCGACTACTACGCCACCGGCAAGCTGCGCGTGGCGGTGGCCGAGGCCGTGGTGCGCGGCATCGTCGAAGGGTGCGTGCTGGCGGGAGCGGCGCTGGTGGGCGGGGAAACCGCGGAAATGCCGGGCATGTACCACGGCGAGGACTACGACCTCGCGGGATTCTGCGTCGGCGTAGTCGAGAAGGATGCGATCATCGACGGCACGCGCACCGCACCCGGCGACGCCATCATCGGCCTCGCCTCCTCCGGACCGCATTCCAACGGTTACTCGCTGATCCGCAAGCTGGTGGCGGCGGCCGGCGCCACTGCCGCGACGATGCTCGAAGGCCGTGCGCTCATCGAGCGGCTGCTCGCGCCGACGCGCATCTACGTGAAGCCGCTGCTGGCGCTGCTCAAGGCGCTGCCGGTGCACGCGCTGGCGCACATCACCGGCGGCGGCCTGACCGACAACGTCCCGCGGGTGCTGCCCGCGGGGCTCGAGGCCGTGCTCGAGCGCCGCCGCTGGCACCGCGACCCGGTGTTCGAGTGGCTGCAGCACGCCGGCAACATCGACCAGGCGGAGATGTACCGCACCTTCAACTGCGGCATCGGCATGGTGGCGGTGGTACCTGCGGAGCGCGCCGCCGCGGCGGTCGAATTGCTCGGCGCCCAGGGCGAGACCGCGCGCATCATCGGCGAGGTGCGCGCCGGCGCTCGCGGCGTGTACATCCAGGAATGAGCGCCGCCACGCCCCTCAGCATTGCCATATTGATATCGGGGCGCGGCTCCAACATGGAGGCGCTTGCCGAGGCCTGCGCGAGCGGCGCCCTCGCGGCGCGCGTCGCGGTGGTGATCGCCGATCGCGGCGGCGCCCCCGGACTCGACGCGGCACGCGCGCGCGGCCTCGAGACCCGCGCGCTGGTGCACCGGGGCGAGCGGAGCGCCTTCGAGCACGAGCTCGGCGCCGCCCTCGAGCGGCACCGCCCTGGCGCCGTGGCGCTCGCCGGCTTCATGCGGGTGCTGTCGGCGGAATTCGTGGCGCGCTATCTCGGCCGGATGTTCAACATCCACCCGTCGCTCCTGCCGAAGTACCGCGGCCTCGACACCCACCGCCGCGTGCTGGCCGCCGGGGATGCGGTTCACGGCGCGAGCGTTCACTTCGTAACCCCGGAGCTCGACGCCGGACCGGTAGTGCTGCAGTCGCAGGTCGCGGTCGCGCCCGGCGACACCGAGGCGACCCTCGCCGCGCGCGTGCTCGCCACCGAGCACGTCATCTACCCGCGCGCGCTCGGCTGGTTTGCCGACCGGCGGCTCGCCTGGCGCGACGGCGCCGCGTGGCTCGACGGGCGGCGGCTCATGGCGCCGCTGCTGGAGGATTTCCGTGCCGTCGTGGCGCCGTGACGCGGCCGCAGCCCGGCGGGCGCTGAGCGTGCGCAGCGCGCTGCCGCTCCTCGCTCTCGCGGGCGCGGCCGTGACGGGCACGGCCGGGGCAGAGGAGCTCAAGCCCTACCAGGCGAGCTACTCCGGGGTCTGGCATGGCATGGTGGTCGCCGTCTCCGACCTCACGCTGGAGCACAGCGGCGACACATGGACCACCAGCTCGAGCAGCGCGCCGCGCGGCATCGGCCGGCTCGCCGCCGGGATCTTCCCGCCGCGCCAGGTGAGCGTCGTGCGGCTGACGGAATCCGGCGTGCTGCCGTTGACTTTTCGCTCCCTGGGCGGCGAGCGCGCCAGGTCCACCGACCTGAGCTACGACTGGGGAACCGCCCGGGTCACCGGCACACTCGAGGGCGCGCGGGTGGACCAGCCGCTTCTGCCGGGTATGCAGGACGACGGCTCGGTGCAGCTCGCGCTCATGGTCGAGCTGCTGGCGGGCCGTACCCCGGGCAGCTTCCGGATGCTCGACAAGAGCGGCACGCGCGAGTACCAGTTCGCGCGCGACGGCGTTGCCACGCTGCAGACACCCTTCGGTTCCGTCGCCACGGTCGTGTACCGCGCGCAGAAGGCCGGCTCGCCGCGCATCACGCGCTTCTGGTGCGCGCCGCAGCAAGGCTACATCCCGATGAGGGTCGAGCAGACCAGGGGCGACGACGTGCAGTGGACCATGGAGATCCGCAGCCTGAAGCGCGAGTGAGAGTCGCACGCGCACCGCGGCACAGCTTGCTGCGCGCCCTGCGCCTCAGGTCTTCGGCAGCGTCACTCCCCGCTGGCCCTGGTACTTGCCGCCGCGGTCCTTGTAGGAGGTGGCGCACACCTCATCCGACTCGAAGAACAGCATCTGCGCCACGCCCTCGTTGGCGTAGATCTTGGCGGGGAGCGGCGTGGTGTTGGAAAATTCCAGCGTCACGTGACCTTCCCATTCGGGCTCCAAAGGCGTTACGTTCACTATGCACCCGCAACGCGCATACGTGCTCTTGCCGAGAGTTACAACCAACACGTTGCGCGGGACTCTGAAATACTCCACCGTGCGCGCCAGCGCAAACGAGTTGGGCGGAATGATGCACACCTCACCGCGGAAATCGACGAAGCTCTTCTCGTCGAAGTTCTTCGGATCGACGATGGTCGAGTTGATGTTGGTGAAGATCTTGAACTCGCTGGCGCAGCGCACGTCGTAGCCGTAGCTCGAGGTGCCATACGACACGATTCTGCGACCGTTCGCCTCGCGCACCTGTCCGGGCTCGAATGGCTCGATCATGGCGTGCTCGCGCGCCATGCGCCGGATCCAGTTGTCGGACTTGATGCTCATGAGCGCCTTCAATTCTCCTCGATGACGATCTTGGGAAATACGCGGCTGCGATCGCGCGCGCGCACCGCGAGCGCTCCGGCGGTGCGGCGCGCCATCTCCAGGTAGCAGCGCGCGCGTGGCGACTCGGGAGCCGCGATCACCGTCGGCCGGCCGCCGTCGGCCTCCTCGCGGACGCGGACATCGAGCGGCAGCTCGCCGAGCAGCTTCACCCCGTAGTCGCCGGCCATGCGCGCCCCGCCACCGGCGCCGAATATGTGATCGGTGTGCCCGCATTTCGGGCAGACGTACACGCTCATGTTCTCCACGACGCCGAGCACCGGCACGGCGACCTTCTCGAACATCTTGAGCCCCTTGCGGGCGTCGGCGAGCGCGATGTCCTGGGGCGTGGTCACGATCACCGCGCCCGCGACCGGCACCTGCTGGGCGAGCGTCAGCTGGATGTCGCCGGTGCCGGGCGGCATGTCGACCACCAGATAGTCGAGCGCTCCCCACTGCGTCTGACCGAGCAGCTGGTTGAGCGCCTGGGTAACCATCGGTCCGCGCCAGATCATCGGCTGCTCGGCATCCACGAGGAACCCGATCGACATGGCGCTCACGCCGTGGGCGGCGAGCGGCTGCAGCAGCTTGCCGTCGGCCATGGCCGGCCGCTCGCCCGCGAGCCCGAGCATCAGCGGCTGGCTCGGCCCGTAGATGTCGGCGTCCAGTATCCCGACCCGCGCGCCCTGGGCCGCCCAGGCGAGCGCCAGATTGACCGCCACGGTGGACTTGCCCACGCCCCCCTTGCCGGAGGCAACGGCGACGATGTTCTTGATCTCACCGAGCGGCTTCAAGCCGCGCTGTACGGCGTGAGCGCCGATCGCCGCCTCGAGCTCGATCGCGAGAGGGGCGTCGATTCCCGCCGTGGCGAGCGCTCCAGTCAGTGCCGCGGCGAGCTCTTCCCCGTAGCCACCGACGGGATACCCGAGGACGATCTTCGCCTGGTAGCCTCCGCCGTCGGCGCGCACGTCGCGCACCGCCTGCGCCGAACCGAGCGTCTCGCCGAGGTACGGATCGATGTAGGCGTCGAGCGCGGTGCGCACGGCGTTCACGGGGGCTTCGGGGGTCATTTGTTGAGGGTCCGGTGAATCCGGACACGAATTGTACCTAACCCGGCCGCCTTGCTGGGCTGTGGCATAATTGCCCGAGCCGTCGCTCTGCGCCCTTGAATTACATCCGCGCCCCACATTGGACCCGCCAGCGCCTGCCCGGCCGCACGGGTAACCACTTGCGCGCGGTGCATGCAGGAGCCCGCCGCTGCGGCCCGGGAGCCGGACTGACCGCATGAGCTTTTTCACAAATCTGCGCGCCGACCGGCTGATCCACGAGATCCGCACCTCCAGCGACGCGGCGAGCCCCGCGACGCAGAAGGCAGTGGCGGGGCTCAAGCAGGTCGGCCCGGGCGCCATCGAGTCGATATTTGCGGCGCTCCCCGAAGCCGACAAGGCCGCGACCATGTCGCTGGTCGAAGTGCTCGCGGCGCTCGTCAGTCAGAAGACCTTCCCCCAGTTCATGCAGGGGCTGATCGAGGGCAGCACGCGGGTCATCTCTGCCATCTCCTGGGCGCTCACCAGCAACCGCAACTATCCCGCGCACCTGCTGCTCGATGCGCTCAATACCCAGGGTATCTCCAAGTCGGCTCTGCTCGAGGTCATCACTGCGCAGAAAGCGCGCTTCACCGTGCGCGAGCTCCTCACCGCGGCCTACGTCCAGGAGCCGAACGAGAAGGCGGCGCTGTTCCGCATCATCGGCGAGATCGCCGACCAGAGCGCGCTCCCGGAGCTCATCGGCCGGGTACAGGGCAAGGACCCGATCGCACGCGTGCACATCATCAACACGCTCGGGCGCTTCAACACCCCGGAAGTGCAGAGCACCCTGCAGGGACTGCTGAAGGATTCCAACAAGCTGATCCGCAGCGCGACCCTCTCGGCGCTGCAGCGCATGGACGGTCCCATCGACGTGGAGCGGGTGTGCGCGCTGCTGCGCGATCCGGAGATCGACGTGCTCAACAAGGCGGTGGACGTGGTCATCAAGGCCAACCACCCGGACACGATCCGCTACCTGATCGAGGTGCTCAAGGACGAGAACGAGAACTCGCGCCGCGCCGCCGTCGAGGTGCTGAACGAGGTCGGTGACGCCAGGTCGGTCAAGTACCTGCTGGGGGCACTCAAGGACAGCGACTGGTGGGTACGCAGCCGTGCCGCGGACGCGCTCGGCAAGATAGGCGGCCCGAAGGTGATCGACGCGGTGCTGCAGCTGGTGCGCGACAAGGACGAGGACATCCGCCGGGCCGCCATCGAGATCCTCAACCAGACCAAGGACGAGCGTGCGGTCGACTCTCTCATTCAGGCTACGCGCGACAGCGACTGGTGGGTGAGCGAGCGCGCCGTGGACGCGCTCGCCGAGATCGGCAGCAAGCGCGCCGTGCCGCGCCTGATGGAAATGCTGCATACCGGCAGCCACGGCAAGGCCCTGCCGATCGTGGTGCGCGCGCTCGGCCGGCTGGGCGACAGCAAGCTGGTCGGGGAGCTGCTGCCGCTGGTGTCGCGTCCCGAGCGCGAGATCCGCATCGAGGCGATGCAGGCGCTATCCAAGGTCGCCGACGAGGCCCAGGCCGAACAGGTGCGCAAGGAGCTGCAGGCCCAGGCCGCCTCGCAGGACCAGACCATCTCGCGCATGGCGGCCGCGGCGGTCACCGCGCTCGACAACCGCATCGCCGGCATCCTCACCCCGGCGCCGGGCGCCCCCGGCTCCGCGTCGCTCCCCCCGCCCGCCATGCCGGGCGCGCCGGCGCAGGGCGGCGTGCGGCCGCCGCCGGGCGCCGGCCCCGAGTCCACCCGCACGGTGGTGATCAACGACCAGGCGCGGCGTCAGGCCGAGGCCGCGGCGCGGCTCGACATAAACACGCTCAAGCCCGGGGAGATCCTCGAGGGACGCTACAAATACATCGACCGCATCGGACGCGGCGCCTTCGGCACCGTGCTGCTGATGGAGGACACGGTGGTCGACGAGCGCCTGATCCTCAAGTTCCTCAACCCGAACGTCTCGCAGGACGAGGAAGTGATGAAGCGCTTCGTCCACGAGCTGCGCTACTCGCGCAAGATCACCCACAAGAACGTCATCCGCATCTACGACTTCCTCTACATCCAGGGAAATTACGCCATCTCGATGGAGTACTTCCCCTCGCACACGCTCGGCGGCGAGGTGGTCAACGAGAAGCCGGTCGAGCTGAAGCGCGCCATGGGCTTCGCCATCGACATCTGCATCGGCATGACGGTGGCGCACCAGCAGGGCATCGTGCATCGCGATCTGAAGCCCGCCAACGTGCTCATCAACCAGGAGGGGCTGCTGAAGATCGTGGACTTCGGCGTCGCGGCGGCGCAGCGCGAGGGCGACACGCAGCTCACCAAGACCGGCTACGTCATCGGCTCGCCGAAGTACATGGCGCCCGAGCAGATCCTCGGCAAGAAGGTCGACGAGCGCGCCGATATCTACGCGCTCGGCGTGATGCTCTACGAGATGCTGACCGGCGTGCCGCCCTACTCGCGGGGCGATCACATGTCGGTGATGTACCAGCACGTGCAGGGCAAGGCGCGCATTCCGCAGGACCTGAATCCCAACCTGCCGCCGGGCCTTTCGGACCTGGTGATGAAGGCGATGGCGGTCGACAAGAACAAGCGCTTCCAGACCATGGACGAGCTACGGGTCGCGCTCGAGCGGTACCGTTAACCAGCGCACAGTTGAGGCAAGCTGAGGAGCGCTTCCGCCGCGCCGGCGGCGCCCCCCGCGTGCGCCTTGCGAAACTTCGTGCGTTACGTCAAATTTCCGCCTTCAAGCTGTTGATCCTGCGGCCCGCGGCGGGCTAAACAGGTCGACAGTCCTGGTCCGGAGTGATCGCGTGGCACGTATAGATGCGTTCCTGAAGCTCGGCACGCAGCAGGGGTGCTCGGACGTGCACCTGGCGGTCGGGGTGCCGCCGATGCTGCGCATGCACGGCGACCTGCTGCCGATCAAGTTCCGCGACCTGCGGCCCGGGGAGCTGGAAGGCTACATCGCCGAGATTCTCACCAACTCCCAGAACGAGACTTTCGCCAAGGGCAACGACCTCGACTTCTCCTACGTGTCCGCCGAGGGCGGCCGCTTCCGCGTCAACGTCTACCGCAAGGACACGGGCATCGGGGCGACCTTCCGCGCCATTCCTTCGACCGTGCCGACGCTCGCCAGCCTTGCTCTGCCGCCGATCGTCACCAGGCTGTGCGACTTCCACCAGGGCATGGTGCTGGTGACCGGCTCCACCGGCACCGGCAAGTCGACCACGCTCGCGGCGATGATCGATCACCTGAACTCCACCCGTAAGCTCAACATCATCAGTCTCGAGGATCCGATCGAGTTCGTGCACACGAGCAAGCAGAGCCAGGTCATACAGCGCGAGCTCGGTACGCACATTCCGAGCTTCGCCGAAGGGGTGCGCGCGGCCATGCGCGAGGACCCGGACGTGATCCTGGTGGGCGAGTTGCGCGACGCCGAGACGATCTCGATGGCCATGACCGCGGCCGAGACCGGCCACCTGGTGCTCGGTACCCTGCACACGACCGGGGCCGTCAAGACCATCGACCGCATCATCGACGCGCTGCCGGTCGAGGAGCGCGAGCAGACCAAGAGCTTCCTGGCGCAGAGCCTGCTCGCCGTCGTGACCCAGGTGCTGGTGAAGACCGCCGACGCCCACGGCCGCCGCGCCGTGTGCGAGATCCTGATGATGACCAAGGCGATCGCCAAGCTCATCCAGACCGAGCAGACCCACCAGATCCCGAGCCAGCTGCAGATGGGCCGCGACCTCGGCATGCAAATGCTCGACCAGGCGCTGCTCGCCGCCATCAGCGCACGCACCATCGATCCCGACGACGCCTACAACTACGCCACCGAGAAGCGCAACTTCCAGAAGTTCGTGACCGACACGAGCATGCTGCCGAAGATGGACAGCGCCCCGCCGGCGGCCACCCAGGCGTCCGGCTAGGCCAGCCGAGGGAGCCACCGTGGCACAGATCGACCCCTTTCTGATCGAAATCGTCGAGAAGCGCGGCTCGGACCTGCACTTCATCGCCGGCGATCCGCCGCGCATCCGCGTGTACGGCGATCTGAACCCCCTGCGGCCGGACAAGCTGTCCGCCGACTACGTCAAGACGGCGCTCTACGAGGTCATGCCGAAGACCGCGGTCGACCGCTTCGAGAAGAAGGACGGCGCGGACTTCGCCTACACGCTCGAGGGCCGGGGCCGCTTCCGCGTCAACGTCATGCGGCAGCTGAACGGCATGGGAGGGGTGTTCCGGGCGATACCCTCCAAGGCGCTGACGCTCGATGAGCTGAAGCTCCCCGAGGCGGTGCGGCAGCTGTGCCGCGCCAACAGCGGGCTGATCCTCGTGACCGGCAAGACCGGGTCGGGCAAGTCCACCACGCTCGCCGCGATGATCGACGACATCAACCAGCGCGTGAAGGGCCACATCCTCACGGTCGAGGACCCGATCGAGTTCGTGCACGAGAGACAGAACTGCCTCATCAGCCAGCGCGAGATCGGCGTGCACAGTCCGAGCTTCGCGGCCGCGGTCCTCTCCGCCCTGCGCGAGGATCCGGACGTGGTGCTGGTCGGCGAGCTGCGCGATCTCGAGACCATGAGCATCGCGGTCACCGCCGCGGAGATGGGCATTCTGGTGATGGGGACGCTGCACACCAACGGTGCCGCCGCCACCGTCGACCGCATGGTGAACGTCTTCCCCTCCGACAAGCAGTCGCACGTGCGCACCATGTTGTCGACTTCGCTGCGCGGCGTGGTCTCGCAACAGCTGCTGCAGCGCGCCGACCACCAGGGCCGGGTGGCGGCCCTCGAGATCCTGGTCAACACGCCCGCGGCCGGCAACCTCATCCGCCAGGGCAAGCTCGATCAGCTCGATAACGCCATGCAGACCGGCGGCCAGTTCGGCATGCGCACCATGGACACGGCGATCCAACAGTTGCTCGATTCGCGCCAGATCACCGGCAAAGAGGCCTACAAGAAGGCCATCAACAAGGCGAAGTTCGAGGAGTTCCGCGAGGCCTAGCTGACAGCGCGGCGCACCGCCCGCCGGGACGGTAGACTAGCCGGATGACCCGGCGGATCTTCGTCACCACGGCGCTCCCGTACGCCAACGGCCCGTTCCACATCGGGCACATCATGGAGTACATCCAGGCGGACATCTGGGTGCGATTCCAGCGCATGCAGGGACATCAGCTGCACTTCGTGTGCGCCGACGACGCGCACGGCGCCCCGATCATGCTCAAGGCCGAAGCCGAGGGCGTGACCCCGCAGCAGCTGGTGGCGCGCATCGCCGCCGGCCGGCAGCGCTACCTCACGGGCTTTCACCTCAGCTTCGATCACTGGTATTCGACCGATTCGCCGGAGAACACCCGCCTGTCGCAGGACGTCTATGCGCGTCTGAAGAGCGCCGGCCTCATATACAAGAAGGACATCGAGCAGTTCTTCGACCCGGTCAAGGGCATGTTCCTGCCCGACCGCTACATCAAGGGCGAGTGCCCCAACTGCCACTCGCGCGATCAGTTCGGCGACGCGTGCGAGGTGTGCGGCACGGTGTACGCGCCCACCGACCTCATCGACCCCTACTCCGCGCTCTCGGGGGCCACGCCCGTGCTGAAGAGCTCGGAGCACTTCTTCTTCCGGCTGTCGGACCCGAAATGCGTCGGCTTCCTCGAGTCGTGGCTCGCCGCTCCCGGGCGGCTGCAGCCGCAGGTGGTCAACAAGGCGCGCGAGTGGCTCTCGGGGAGCGGCGACCGCGGCTTGAGCGACTGGGACATCTCGCGCGACGCCCCCTACTTCGGCATCCCGATCCCCGATGCGCCGGGGAAGTATTTCTACGTGTGGCTGGACGCGCCGATCGGCTATCTCGCGGCGCTGCAGAACTACTTCACCAGCGGCAAGGCGCGGGCCAACGGCGAGACGCGCGGCTTCGAGGAGTTTCTGGCCGCGCCCGACACCGAGCAGATCCACTTCATCGGCAAGGACATCATCTACTTTCACACCCTGTTCTGGCCGGCGATGCTCAGGTTCGCGGGCGCGCCGTACAAGGTGCCGAACCACGTGTTCGTGCACGGCTTCATCACCGTCTCCGGCGAGAAAATGTCGAAGTCGCGCGGCACCGGCATCAGCCCGCTGCGCTACCTCGAGGTCGGCATGAACGCCGAGTGGCTGCGCTATTACATCGCCGCCAAGCTCAACGCCAGTGTCGAAGACCTCGACTTCAACGCGCAAGACTTCCTGGCGCGCGTCAACAGCGATCTCGTCGGCAAGTACGTCAACATCGCGAGCCGTGCGGCCAGCTTCATCACCCGGCACTTCGGCGGCGCGCTGCGCTACGGCGGCGACACCGGGCAGCTCACCGCGCGGGCGGCGGCGCAGGCGGCACTGGTTCGCGAGAGCTACGAGAGCCGCGAGCTCGGCAAGGCCATGCGCGACGTCATGGGCGTCGCCGACCACATCAATCAGGAATTCGATGCGCGGCAGCCCTGGGTGCTGGCGCGCGATCCCGAGCGCGCCGCGGAGCTGCAGGACGTGTGCTCGCGCGCGCTCGCAGGCTTCAAGCTCCTCTCCGTGCGGCTCGCACCGGTGCTGCCCGCGGTCGCCGAGCGCGTCGCGCGGCAGCTGTTCGGGCTCGAGCGGCCGTTCCGCTGGAGTGATGCGGCGGTGTTGCCCGAGCGCGTCAACCCCTACGAGCACCTCATGACGCGCGTCGAGCCGCGGCAGCTCGAGGCGCTGTTCGAGAGCGATGTGCCTGCCGCCGCCGCCAGCCCTGCCACGACGGCGGGCAGCTCGAAGACCGCCGCGACGCGCGCCGCGCCCGCGTCCGCGTCCGCGTCGGCGTCGGCGTCGGCGTCGGCATCCGGCCTCGCCGGCACCGCCATCTCCATCGACGAGTTCCGGCGCGTCGACCTGCGCGTGGCGCGCATCGTGCACGCGGAGGCGGTCGCCGGCGCCGACAAGCTGCTCAAGCTCACGCTCGATCTGGGAACGGAAACCCGCAACGTGTTCGCGGGCATCAAGTCGGCCTACGATCCGGCGGCGCTCGAGGGCAGGTTGACCGTGATGGTCGCCAACCTGGCGCCGCGCAAGATGAAGTTCGGGGTGTCCGAGGGCATGGTGCTGGCGGCGAGCGGCGCGGGTCCGGGCCTCTACCTGCTCGCGCCGGACAGCGGCGCGGCGCCCGGCATGAAGATCACCTGAGGCGCGGCGCTGCGAGCCTCGCGGTCGCCGGACATGGTCCGCGCGCACGACATCGACGCCCTCCTGCCGCAGACCCAGTGCACGCGCTGCGGGTACGACGGCTGCCGGCCCTACGCCGCGGCCATCGCAGACGGGCTCGCCGAGATCAATCAGTGCCCGCCCGGAGGCGCCGCCACCATTGCCGCGCTCGCCACGCTGCTCGCCCGAGCGCCGCTGCCGCTCAATCCGGCCAACGGCAGCGAAGGGCCGGAGCTCGTGGCGCAGATCGACGAAGAGGCCTGCATCGGCTGCGCCCGCTGCCTGCCGCCTTGTCCGGTCGATGCGATCGTAGGGGCTGCCAAGCAGATGCACACCGTGGTGCTCGCCCTGTGCACCGGCTGCGAGCTGTGCGTCGCGCCCTGCCCCGTCGACTGCATCGCGATGGTGCCGCGCGGCAGCCTCGCCGCGGCCCCGCCGGCACCCGCTCCCGAGGACAACCGCGCACGCTCCGCCGCCCGCGGCGCGCGCATCGCGGCGCGCTCCGGGCAGCGCGCCTCACTCGTCGCCGCGCGCAAGCAGGCGGGCCAGGGTCACCTGTGATGCGACCCGCCACGCGCGCCGCTATCTTTCGCCGCCTCCGGGCCGCGAACCCCACGCCGACGACCGAGCTCGTGCACGCTTCGCCGTTCGAGCTGCTGGTCGCCGTGATGCTCTCGGCGCACACCACCGACAAGAGCGTGAACGCCGCCACCGCCGTGCTGTTCCCGGTCGCGAACACGCCCTTAAGGATCGCGGCTCTCGGTGCGGAGGGTGTGAAGCCTTACATCCGCAGCGTCGGGCTCTACAACACCAAGGCCGCGAATCTGGCGGCGCTCGCCCGGCAGATCGTGGAGCGACACGGCGGCGAGGTGCCTGCCGATCGCGCCGCGCTCGAGGCGCTGCCCGGCGTCGGCAGAAAGACCGCCAGCATCATTCTCAACATGGTGTTCGGTCAGCCCGAGATCGCGGTCGACACCCATATATTCCGGGTCGCCAACCGCACCGGGCTGGCCCCGGGCAAGACGCCGCGCGTAGTCGAGGCGGGCCTCATCGCCGCAACGCCGCCGGAGTTCCGCAAGGATGCGCATCACTGGCTGATCCTCCACGGGCGCTATGTGTGCACCGCGCGCACACCGAAGTGCCCGACGTGCATCATTCGCGATCTTTGCAAGTACAAGCACAAGACGCCGGCGGCGAAGCGCAGCGGGATCAGTGCCGCCATCCGCCGCGGCGGCAAGCGCGCACGGCGCTGAAGCGGCGCTCGCCGCCGCACGGGCATTCGGTAACATCCGAAGTAACACCGAGGGGGCACATGAAGACCGCATACCACCACGTCGCAGCAGCCGTTTTGCTGGCCGCGTTCGCCATGTTGGCAGCGCCTCGCTCTCCGGCATCTCCACAGCCGGAGATTGCGGCGCCCGTGGATCGAGCCTTTGCCGGCGAGATTCAGCTCAGCGCAGATGCCAGCGACGTCGAGCGACGCATCGTCCACGTTCACGAGCACATAACCGGTCTCGGCGCCGACCCCGTTCTGTGGTATCCAAAATGGCTGCCCGGCACCCACGCGCCCGAGGGCCCGATCGATCGGCTTGCCGGCATGAGCGTGACGGCAGACGGCAAACCGATCCGCTGGGCGCGCGACACCGTGAATGTCTATGCCTTCCGGCTCGCCCTGCCTGCCGGATCGCACGGTGTGGACATTGACTTCGATTATCTCTCCCCGACGAGCGCCAGGGTCGGCATGCAGCAGATGAGCCGCGAGCTGTTGATTCTCGAATGGAATGATGTCGTCCTGTATCCCGCCGGGCATTACGCCCGCCAGGTGCCCGTCGCGGCCAGTCTGACCGTGCCGGCCGGATGGACGATAGGGACCGCATTGGACGTGCAGGCTCGCGACGGCGCGCGCACCACGTTTGCGCGCGTTTCGCTCGAGAAGCTCATCGATAGCCCGGTGTTTGCCGGCCACTATGCGGATCGCATCGAGCTCGATGCGGCCACCGGGGTGCACCTGGACGTGTTCGCCGACCGGGCGGACCTGCTGCCCACGGATTCCGCGGCGATCGCCCGCCATCGCGCTCTGGTGACCCAGGCGTACAAGCTCTTTGGCTCGCGCCACTACGCCCACTACGACTTCCTGTTTGCGTTGACGGACCAGATTCCCTGGAGTGGCCTCGAGCACCACGAGTCCAGCGAGGACGTCACCGACGCCAACTACTTTGCCGACTGGGACGGAACACCCCACGGTCGCGACCTGCTCGCGCACGAATACACTCATTCCTGGAACGGCAAGTTCCGCCGCCCCGCCGATCTGTGGACGCCGAGCTACGAAGTGCCCATGCAGAACAGCCTGCTGTGGGTATACGAGGGGCAGACGGAGTATTGGGGCTTCGTGCTGACCGCGCGGGCGGGTCTGTGGAGCAAGGCACAGGCGCTCGACGAGCTGGCTGACTTTGCCGCGTACTACTCGACGCTCCCCGGCCGCCGCTGGCGTCCGCTGCAGGACACGACCAACGACGAGATCATCAATCTGCGCCGCCCCTTATCCTGGGACACATGGCAGCGGTTCGAGGACTACTACGACGAGTCGGCATTGTTCTGGCTGGAGGCGGATACCCTGATCCGCGAGCGCTCGCACGGGCAGCGGTCGCTCGATGATTTCGCCAGGCGATTCTTCAGTGTGGACGACGGCCGCGTTGCACCACTGACCTACACATTCGCCGATATCGTCGCGGCGCTGCAGGCGGTCGAGCCGTACGATTGGTCATCGTTTCTTCGCGAGCGCCTCGACGCGGTCGATCGCGCCGCACCACTCGATGGGTTCAGGCGTGGTGGCTACGAGCTCGTATACGACGACAAGCCGAGTGACCACTGGAAGGCAACAGAGACCCAGCGCAAGGTCGTCCTGCTGCGTTATTCCATCGGCATGGACATAGACGACAAGGACGGCACATTGACCTCCGTCACCTGGAAGAGTCCCGCGTTCAAGGCGGGCCTCAGGGAGGGGATGCAGATCCTGGCCGTCAATGGGGCGGCTTACAGTGCCGATCTGCTGAAGCGCACGATCGCGGCGGCGCAGCGTTCGCCCGCGCCGATAGGGCTCATCCTCAAGGCCGCCGATCGTTATGTGGTCGCCAGCGTGGATTACCAGGGAGGGCTTCGATACCCGCACCTGCAGCGCATTGCGGCCGGGCCGGCGCTCCTCGATGACATTCTTGCGGCGCGTCCCTGAAGGCCGGCCTGGCAGCTAAGCGGCCGTGCGCCACAGGCCGTCGCGCGCATAGACCTCCCAGGCCCATTTGAGCCAGCGTGTCAGCACGAACGACAGCCACAGTGCCCAGGCGAGCATCGCGATCTTGTACCACCACAGCGAGACTGACACTACGGCGGGGCGTGGCAGAGTATCCCGCGTCTGGTCCACGAACCACCCGAGTGCGCCGTAGTCACCGCCACCGCTGATACGCATGTCGGGTCGCGCGAGCAGTCCCCCCGGCACCGCCGCCACCACGGCGAGCACCGCGGCGACCGCCAGCACTGCGAGTCCCACCTGCATGAGATTGAAGCGGTGCAGCTCCGCCGGCGGGCTGCTGCGCGCGCGCCACTGGAACAGCGCGACGAAGAGCACGAACAGCCCGAACACCGACCACGACAAGGTCGACAGCCCGAGCCCGAGGAGCAGCCAGTCGCGCGCCGGCAGCGGCGTGAGCCGCGAGCGCCCGAGAAGCCAGGCGACGGCGATGAAGACGACCAGCTCGCCCCAGTAGAGGATCGCCGGACCTACGCCAGCGCCGAAGGCGTACAGCACCCAGCGGTCTGCCGGAACGCGCAGGTCGATATGCAGGTTGCTGGCCGGCGCCGAGAGGGCCACTGCGGGCGCGCGGGTCACGACCGCCGCGCCCCCGGCGCTGCGCCAGTTGACCGTCCAGGTATGTCGGCCCGGCAGGGCGGGCAGCGACAGCTCCCCGTTCTCCGGCCGCAGTCCGAGCGTGTCGCCGTCACTGCGCACCAGCGTGACCTCGGCGTCGGCCGGCAGACGCAGGAGCTGCCGTCCGCCCTGCGTGCTGCGGTACGACAACACCAGGCCGGCATCTGCGGAGCGCTTACCGGCGTTCAGCGTGAGCTCGACGCGATCGAAGGCAAGCGTGCCGCCGGCGACCGGCTCCGGGCGGGTGACCTTCACCGCGAGATGCTCGCCCGGGCGCGGGTAATACTCATACGTCGCGTCCCTGTCCTCGCCGGGGGCAACCGCTGGCACTCCTGTCACGTCCACGTGCCAGGTCGGCCCGACGGCAAACCTCCAGTGCTCGCTGTAGGCTGCGCCCTCGGGCGCGACCAGCCCGAGCGTATCGCTGATCGGGATGATCGAGCTGAACGCGGTCTGGTCCTCGTTTGCCGCGAGACCGAGAGTCACACCGTTGTCCTTCGCTTCGAGCCCGGCGCTCGTGACCGACTCCTGTGGCAGCAGCGGCAGGCGCACCGTAAAAGCGCTCGATGGCGGCGCGACGCGCTCGACACTGGTATCGATGGTCCAGTCATGTGCCAGGTGAAAGGTGCGTGTGACCTCGACGAACGGGAGGAACTCCTCCTGGCGCGCGCCGCCGCCGCTTTCCTGCGCGGCACGCCGGCGCACGAGCCCGACAGCCCCGCTCACCAGACGCCGTGCGTTCACCCCCGAGACGTCCCAGCCGGTGGCGCTCACCTCGATGACGTGCGGGGCCATCGGGAAGGCGAGCGCGAGGCCCTGCAGCCCCTCGAGGGAGCCTGCGATACGTACCGTGTGCTTCCCCGTCGGAACGCTCACGTAGCGCACGCCGCCGGCACCGCGATAGACCCAGCCCGCCGCCGCGCCGTCGACCTGCACGGTATCCGGCACCCAGTTCGGCTCGGCGCCCGGCAGGGCGATGCCGAGCGGGTCGAGCACGCTCACGGTGAGCGCGATCTGCAGGCGCGATGAGTCGGCGCTCACCTGTGCGTCGAGCACGTCGGCACAGTCGGGCGCGCACTTCGGCGGCTCGAGCAGCCGCGATTTCAGCTCCCCGAGCAGCGCCGGAGCCGGCGTGCTGTCGGCGCGCGCCTGCGGCGCGGCCCCAAGCGCCGCGGCCGCGGTAAGCGCCAGCAGGGCAGCCGGGCCGGGCCGCAGACGGCGCAGCCACTCCGGAAGCCGTGCGATGTCACCACGCGTGAGCTCGAGAATGAGCAGAACCGAGAGGGCGATGCCCGCGATGCGCCACAGCCGCGTGAGCCACGGGGGACTGAGAAGGAAGCGCGCGGTGGCGTTCGGCTCGAGCGGGCCGCTCCAGCTGTACGCGTAGACGTGGTAGCGCCATTGCGGCAGGCCGGGGCCCGCCTGCACGAGCACACCCGGCTCGTAGGCGGCGGACGGCTCGCGGCGCATACCGGCAACCGCAAGCTCCTCGACGGGGAGAGACATGGCGGACACGCTGCCAGCCAGCTCCGAGGCGGCTGCCGCCGGGGCCTCAGCCTGGGCAGGAGGCGGCGCGCCGGCACGTTTCGCTTCGACCGGGACATTAGTCACCTTCGCGGCTCGCTGTCGCTCGTACCTCTGCGCAGTGGCGCCCAGCCCGCCCGAGAGATAGGTCTCGAGCTGTGGATAGACCGCGAGCCGCGCCTGACCGATGAGGAACGGCACCAGCGCGACCACGAGCAGCGCGAGGGCGAGCACGCGGTAGGCGGCGACCAGCCGGCGCAGCCGGCCCTCCGGTATCGCGCGCATGAGGGCGAGCGCCACCAGCACGTTCAGCCATAGCCATACGGGAGCGCCAAGATCCTGGTAGGTGAGAACCACCGCCGCGATGGCGACCGCCGCGACCCGCAGACCGATCAGCCTTCCTGCGGCAGTCGCGATGAGCAGCACCGCGAAGATGTCGAGCAGCCGCCAGCGCTCGAGCCATGCCTGCGGCGCCGAGTCGGGGCCGACGGCCGCGAGCAGGCGGTAGCCGGGCCCGACGACCAGCTGTCCCGACGCGTTGGTGAAGCGCTGGCGCCAGCCGGTGGCGGGCAGTGCGCCGCCCGCGCGCGGCACCCGCGCGACGGTGGTCAGATCCACTTGAGGCTGCCGCACTTCGACGCCCGTCGCGCCGGGTGCGATGCCGGAAGTCACCAGCAGGGACTCGTCCGCTGCCGTGCGCACGCTCGCGAGCGCAAACGGCTGACTCATCTCGAGCCGCCAGCCCTGGCGCATCTCGCCGGCGATGTGGTCGACGGCGGTGAAGCCGGCGCCGGAGAAATCCAGCCACACCGTGCGCTCGAGTCGCAGCTGGTTGGCATCCTGAGGAGACATGCCGCGGCTGCGCTCGAGGAGCCGCAGCACCGCGCCTGCATGCATGCGGTAGGCGGGCAGCCCGCGCCAGTCGGAGGGCACGTTGGCCTGCGCCGGATCGGTGGGCGGCACGCCCTCGACGGCGGCCACACGCAATCGGTCGTTCCCGCGGAAACTCCAGATCTCCTCGGCCGGCCAGGGGGCAGCGCGCGGGCCGAGGCGCACCTCGGCGAGCGGACTCGGTCCGCGCGCCGTCAGCGTGATGCCGTACTCGCCGGGCCGCACCTGCACGCGCAGCGTGTTGTCGGCATCGAGACGCGCGGGAAGCTCGCCCTCGAGTGAGGTAGGAACGAACCCCTCGGGAAGCGAGCTCGCCAGGCGTACTTCGCGCGCCTCGCCTGCGACTGCCAGATGAACCTGCGTGGTCAGAACGCCGGGCAGCTCGTCACTCAGCAGCCGGAAGACGCGCACATCGACGCGGTTGTCCTGGCGCGCGACCGGCTGCGCTCCGAGCACGAGGCCCGTGGCGTTGCGCTGCGGGATGGAGATGCGCGCGCCGTCGATCGTGAGAGCCACGAGCGCGACGTCCGCCGGGAGCGGCAGCACCTCGGGGCGCCGCGCCCAGGCGAAAATGCCCGCGACCGTGTGCGCGCCGGCCGACACACGCAGCGCGGGGACGCCCTTACGGGCGACCGGCGAGGCCGGTTTACCGTCGAGCGTCGGCTCCTGCGGCCATTGCTCCGGGCCTCCCGGCAGCAGCAGCCAGCCGTCGGTGCCCATCTGCCAGCGCTGGCTGAAGCGGCCGCCGCGGCCGTCAACCTGCAGTTCCAGCGTGCCCGGCCATGCACAGATCCGCGCATCGTCGACGGCGCGGCCCGGCGCGAGCCACGGACAGCGGTGATTCTCGTGCCCGTGCAGCACCCAGATCTCCCAGCCGTGCAGCGCCGGGGGCACGCTCTCCTCGGCCGCGGCGGCGGCGGCGGCGGCGATCGTGAGCAGGGTGAATCCGCAGCGCAGTGACGCGCGCCGGCGGCTCCGCATGGCTTCGAGACGTGTCGGCATGTGGAGTGACCCCCCGGGACGTGCGCCGCCGCAGCGCGCATAGCTTAGGCTGCGCGCCGGCCAAATGCTCCTGACACTTGAGCGTTCGAGGCAACGCCCGGGGGTTAGACTATTTCTTCTTCGGCACGTAGAGATCCGTGAGCGTGCCCTCGAACGCTTCGGCCGCCCCGGCTACGGTCTCCGAGAGCGTCGGATGCGGGTGAATCGTGAGACCGATGTCGGCGGCGTCGCAGCCGGTCTCCACCGCCAGCGCGATCTCGCTGATCAGCTCGCCGGCGTTGGTGCCGACGATGCCGCCGCCGAGCACGCGATGGGTCGCGGGATCGAACAGCAGCTTGGTGAAGCCTTCTTCGCGGCCGAGCGACAGGGAGCGGCCGTTCGCCACCCAGGGAAAATTGCCTTTGGCGAAGGCGATACCCTTCTCCTTCGCCTCGGTCTCGGTGAGTCCCGCCCACGCGATCTCCGGATCGGTGTAGGCCACGGACGGAATCACCCGGGCATCGAAGGCGCGCTTGTGTCCGGCGGCTACCTCGGCGGCGACCTTGCCCTCGTGCATCGCCTTGTGCGCCAGCATTGGCGGGGCGGCGATGTCGCCGATCGCGAATATGTGCGGCACGTTGGTGCGCATCTGCCTGTCCACGGGGATGAAGCCGCGCTCGGACACTTTCACCCCGGCGAGCTCGGCGCCGACGCTGTGGCCGTTCGGCGCGCGCCCGACCGCGACCAGCACCCGGTCGAAGATCTGCGGCTCCGGGGCCTTCGCGCCCGCGAAGCTCACGCGCAGTCCCGCCGGCTGCGCATCCACTGCGGACACCCTGGTGCCGAGCAGGACCTGCTGGTAGCGCCCGCGGATGCGCCGCTCGAGCGGCCGCACCAGATCCGGGTCGCAGCCCGGCATGAGCTGCGGCGTGAGCTCGACGACGCTCACGCGCTTGCCGAGCGCGTCGAACACACAGGCCATCTCGAGTCCGATGATGCCGCCGCCGACGACCAGCAGCCCGCCGGTGAATTCCGGGAGCTCGAGGGCGTCGCTCGAGTCGAGGACGCGCGGATCGGCGGGCAGGCCCGGCAGCCCGATCGGCTCGGACCCCGCGGCGACGATGCACTGCTCGAAGCGGATGCGTTGCGAGCCGCTCGTGCCCATGACCTCGAGCACGTTCGGGCCGACGAAGCGCCCGCTCCCCTGCACCACCTCCACCTTGCGCTGGCGCGCGAGCACCCGCAGGCCGCCCGTCAGCTTGCGCACCACCGAGGTCTTCCACTCGCGCAGCTTCCCCGGATGGATGTCGGGGGCCCGGAACACAATGCCGCGCCCCGTCATCTCGGCGGCGTCCTCGATCACCTTGGCGGCGTGCAGCAGCGCCTTCGAGGGAATGCAGCCGACATTGAGGCATACGCCACCGAGCTCCGGCCAGCGCTCGACCAGCGTTACCTTCATACCTAAGTCCGCGGCCCGGAACGCCGCCGTGTATCCGCCGGGCCCGGCGCCGAATACCAGCAGCTCCGTCGAGCTGTTGTAGTCGGTGCCGGCACGCTCGCCGGGACCGCCCTTCTGCGAAGGCATGCGCACCGTATCGCCCGCGGCCTCGATGCGCGCGGCCGGCGGTGGCGCCGGCGCACGCGCGGCGGGCGCGGTGGGCGCAGCTGTTGCCGGTGCGGTCGGCGTCGCGGCTGGTGCGCCGTCGGTGGCGGAGCGCGCCGCGGCAGCCCCGGTCTCGACGCGCGCGAGAACCGAGCCCTTGGAAACCTTGTCGCCACGTTTCACCAGCACCTCGGTGAGGGTGCCGGCGGCGGTCGAGGGCACGTCCATCGAGGCCTTGTCGGTCTCGAGCGTGACCAGCGGCGTGTCGACGGCGATGGCATCGCCGGGTTTCACCAGCACGTCGACGATGTCGACGTCGCTGAAGTTGCCGAGATCGGGAACCAGCAGCTCGACGCGGCTCACAGCACCGCCTCGAGCAGGCCGCGCGGCTCGGCCAGCGTCTGGGCGAGGTAGGTGGTGAAGCGCGCCGCCATCGCGCCGTCGATCACGCGGTGATCGTACGAGAGCGACAGGGGCAGCATCAGGCGCGGCACGAAGCCCGAGCCGCGGTACACCGGCCGCATGACGGAGCGCGAGACTCCGAGAATCGCCACCTCGGGCGGGTTGATGATGGGCGTGAAGGCGGTGCCACCGATGCCACCGAGGCTCGAGATGGTGAAGCAGCCGCCCTGCAGGTCGAGTGGCGGCAGCTTCCCGGCGCGCGCCTTCTCCGACAACTGGCCGAGCTGCCGTGCGAGCTCATAGACGTCCTTGCGGTGCGCATCGCGCACCACCGGCACCACGAGGCCGGTGGGCGTGTCGGCGGCGAACCCCATATGGATGAACTTGCGCACGATGAGGTTGGCGCCCTCGGCATCGAGCGCGGAATTGAAGCGCGGGAACTCGAGAAGCGTCCTGACGCAGGCGCGCATGATGAAGGCGAGCGGCGTCAGCTTGACCCCGGCGGCCTGGGCCTTGTCCTTGAGACTCGCGCGCAGCTCCTCGAGCTCGGTGATGTCCGCCTCGTCGAACTGGGTGACGTGCGGGATGTTCACCCAGGCTGCCTGCAGGCGCGGACCCGAGATCTTCTGGATACGCGTGAGCGGCTGCGTCTCGACGGGACCGTACTGCGCGTAATCGACGACCGGAAGGGCGGGGAGCGCCGGCCTCGCGCCCGCCGCCAGGACGGCCGGCGGAGCGGCCGGCGGAGCTGCAGGAGCGGCGAGCGCACGCTTGACGAAGGCCTTGACGTCCTCGTGAGTGATGCGGCCCTTGAACCCCGTGCCCTCGACCCGCGCGAGGTCCACGCCGAGCTCGCGGGCGAACTTGCGCACCGAGGGGCCCGCGTGCGCACGCGAGAATCCGGGCTCGTCGATGGCCGGCAGGTCGGGACGGTAGGAGGTGGGAGTTCCGAGCTGCGAGAAGGGCACGAGCTTGCCCGGCCGCTCACCGCCCGCCGCAGCAGCGGCCGGTTCAGGCGCGGCCGGCGGCGCGCTCGC
>DAHUXE010000082.1 GCA_027307325.1 Gammaproteobacteria bacterium
CGAAGGCGAGCTCGTTCGCGCCCCACCACACGAAGAGTCGCGTCTACGGCACGCCGGTCTCGAAGCCGATCCTGCATAAGCGCAAGAAGCGCAAGCAGCCCGCCGGCACGCCGTCTGAGCCGATCAAGTAGTTGCCCCTGAAGCCCCTGCCTTAGACTCGCCGCGTGCGCACCGCGGCCGAACTGGACACTCAGCTCACTGAGGCCTCCGCATCCTTCGGCCGCGGCGAGCTCGCGCAGGCGGAAAGCATGTGCCGTACGGTGCTCGCCGCGGCGCCCAACAACGCCAAGGCACTGCACCTGCTCGGGCTGGTGCGCGCGCGCGGCGGCGACCGCCAGGGAGCCGAGGAGCTCCTGCGGCGCAGCGTCGAGCTCGATCCCGCCGACACACGGCTGCGCGTGAATCTCGCCACGTTTCTGCGGCGTGCCGGCCGGCTCGAGGAAGCCGAGCGGGTCTACCGCCGGGTGCTGCAGCTTCAGCCCGGGGCGCGGGGCGCGCGCCTCGGCCTGGTGCAGGCGCTCGACGGCCTGGGCAGGGCGCGTGAGGCGGAGATCCAGAGCCGTACGCTCGTCGATTCCGACCGCGCGAGTCCGGACGGCTGGGCGGCGCTCGGGCTGGTGCTCGCCAGGGCGAACCGGCTGCCCGAGGCCGAAGGCGCCTACCGCCAGGCGCTCGCGCTCAAGCCCGGCAGCGCGCCCCTCAACCGCCGGCTCGGCGCGGTGCTCGCGCGGCTCGAGCGCACGGAGGAAGCACTCGCGATGCTCGCGCGTGCGCAGGCGCTCGGCGCGCGCGGCTTCGAGCTGGAGTTGGCCCGCGGCCGCGCGCTCGGCCAGCTCGGCCGGCTCGAGGAGGCCGAGCGCGCCTACGCCGCGGCGGTGAAGCTGCGGCCGCGCCACGCCGGTGCGCAGCTGCATCTTGCGCGGATCCGGCAGGCGCTAGGCGATCCCGCTTTCTCGCGCTCGCTCGCTGCCGCGTTGCTCGAGGCGCGCGACGACCCGAGCCTGCAGGAATCGCTCGCCGGATTGCTGCTCGAGGCCGGGCAGGGCGACGTCGCCGAGCGGCTGGTGCGCGGTGAGGTGAAGCGCGCCGGACCCATGCCGCGGCTGCGCTACCTGTTATCGCGCGTCATGCGCGAGGGGGGGCGCCTCGCGGAAGCGGAGACCGAAGCGCTCGAAGCGGCCGCGGCGCTCGCCGAAGATCCGGGCGTGGTCGAGAATCTGGTCTCGATCCTGCTGTCGCGCGAGCGGCCCGCGGAGGCGCTGGCGTTCATCCGTGCGCAGCGCGCGCGCATGCCGCTTGGCCAGGGCTGGATCGCCTACGAAGCGCTCGCGGCGCGCCTCCTCGGGCAGCCGCTCTACGAGGAGCTGTACGACTATCAGCGCCTGGTGCGCCGCTACGAGCTGCGGCCGCCGGTGGGCTTCGCGTCCATGCAGGAGCTGAATGCCGCGCTCCTCGAGGTGCTCGCGACGCGCTACCGCGCCAGCACCGGCCTGTACTCCGAGAGCCTGCGCAGCGGCCGCGTGACGACCCGCAACCTGGTGATGGATCCCGACCCGGTGATCCGCGCGCTGCTGCGCTCGTTCGAGGAGCCGCTGCGCGCCTACCTCGCCGCCCTCGGCGGCGACGCCGGGCACCCCCTGAGCGCGCGCAATCAGGGTACGGTACAGATCGCATCCGCCTGGTCGGTGCAGCTCACGCGTGGCGGCTTTCACGTCAATCACTTTCACCACCAGGGCTGGATCAGCTCGGCCTACTACGTGCAGGTGCCCGAGGAGTCGGGCGACGCCGAGCTCAAGAGCGGCTGGCTCAGGCTCGGCGAGCCACGTTTCCCGACGCCGGGGGCGAAAGTCGGCTGCGTCGTGCAGCCAAGCGCCGGCCAGCTGGTGCTGTTTCCGGCGTACATGTGGCACGGCACGAGCCCGATTCTCGGCTCGCAGCCGCGTACCGCCGTGTCCTTCGACGCGCTGCCCGCCGGGGGAGCCTAGGGCGCGCGCGCCTTTCCCGCCGGCTTCCAGCTGACCTGGTCCCCGACCTTTATTCCCAGCAGCCCCGCCTCGCCGCCGCGCAGCTCGAGCACCGCGCCCACCGGGACGTCGGAGCTCAGCAGATCGAGCCTGAGCGGCGGCGCGCGCTCGGTGATCTTCACCACGCGTCCGCCCGAGGTGATGAACAACAGGTCGAGCGGGATGTAGGTGTTCTTCATCCAGAAGGACACGACGCGCGCCGGGGCGACCGGAAATATCATGCCGCGCGCGGGGGGCAGGTCGCGTACGTACATCAGGCCCTGTTCGGCGCGTGCCGGCGTGTCCGCCACCCACACGTCGAAGCGAAACCGGCGCACCGCATCCGGTGCGCGCTGCACGATCTCGAGCGCGGCCCGGGGGAAGGTCGCGAGATCGAGCGGCGGGGAGTCGGCGCGCGCGTGCGCGCCGAGGGCCAGACCCAAGGCGGCGACCGCGGCGCGCAGGGTGTGCAACTCCATGGTCCTCCTCATCGGATCGCGTCGTCCCCGAACACGGCGTTGCCCGCGAAATCGAAGCTGCTGATCAGAATGTGCTCGGCATTGTTGAGCGTCGTGGCCGGGGCGACACAGAAGCCGCGCGCGACCACCCGGTACCGGCGCGCCGCGCCCGGGGCGCGCAGGCGTTGCTGACTGAGCGTGTCGACGGTGCAGTGCTCGTCGCCGCGGGTCGTGTAGAGGCGCTGTGCGCCCTCGACGATCACGGTGAGATTGGTCGGCAGCGCGCGGCCGCTGCGCCCCTCGCGCGCCGCGCTCACGCCGAACACCATGCGCAGCCGCCGGCCGTTCGCGAGCTTCGGTCCGAGGAAGCTCATGCGGATACCGCTGCCATCCGGCCGCGGCCCGCCGTCGCATTCGAGCTCGGCGTTACGCCAGTCGATGTCGAGATTGAGTGCTCCGCGGATGCGCGCCCTGAGATAGCCGTTGCCGGTGGGCAGGCAGCCGGCGGGCGTGGGCGGCGGCGCGTTCGGCGGCGGAGGAGCGCTGCCCGGGGGCATGACGATCGGCGGTGCGGCGTTGGCGGGCGCCGGCAACGCGCCGCAGGGGAGCACGGCGGCGAGGCTCAGCGCACCTGCGACTACCTGGGCGAAGCGCGGCATCCGGCGCAGTTTATCGCGCTCAACTTGAATTGCTCGGGATCGGCACATGCCTGTGCCGCCCCTCGCGCGGCGCGCCAAAGGCGGGAACCGGCCTTCGGCCGCGTGTCAGGCGCCCGGCACCACGAGCAGCGCCTTGGCCAGATGCGCGTGCCCGCGCCCGATCGCACGCGCTGCGTGCATCAGCAGCGTGACTACGGTCACGCCGATGGCGCCCAGGATCAGGGCCGAGACCATCGAGTGGTCGGAGAGCGCCCAGCCGCCGATGTGTACATCGTCCGAGAACACCGTGGCGTTCGCATCCCATCCGAGCCACCTCGCCAGCACCAGCAGGGGCAGGGAGGTGAATGCCAGGCCAACGGCCAGGCCGGTCACCGTGACCGTGAAGTACACGATGCCGAGCGGCAGCATGAGGAGCATGTAGAGGAGGGTCGTCCAGGTGCGTGCGTCCCTCAGCATCTCGCCGATGCGCGTCAGCCAGCCGGCCGGCGGACCCGGGTGCACGGGACGGCGCGGCATGCGTTCGCCGGTCACCGCCTCGATGAGGCGCCCCTCGCCGAGGGCGATCACGCGCGTGATGCCGATGAAGGCGAGGAAGAACGGGATGCCGATGATGAGGATGGCGAAACCGAAGGACAGCGACAGACCCGTAACCACGATGGTGAAGTACAGGATGCCGGTCGCGAGCGCGAGCAGCATATAAAAGACCGAGGTGTAGGCGCGCGGATCGAGATACACGCCGAAGAAGCGCTTCCAGCCGCTCGCGCCGGCCGCCGCGGGCAGCGGGGTTTTCAACGCGGCGCGCACCTTGGCCTCCGTATCGCGGTAGGCGGCCGCGACCTCCTCGGGGGCGCCGTAAGTGCTGGCGATGAGCTCGAGCACATCGGCTTCCGACTTGCCCGGATGGGCCGCGACCTCGGCGCGCAGGTACTCCTCCGCGTCGTAGAGCGCGTCCTGGATCAGCGCCGGGTCCTGACCCTCGAGCGCGGCGCGCAGCTGTTTCAGGTATTCATCGATCGAGCGGGGAGCATGAGCACTCATGATTCGGTTCCTTCAATGAATCGGTCGACGAAGCCGCGTGTCTGGCGCCAGATGCCGCTCCACTGCGAAAGGAGCGAGCGTCCCTCTTCGGTGATGCGGTAGTAGCGCCGCGGGGGGCCGGAGTAGGAAGGCACGACGCGACTCGTGAGGAGGCCGCCCGCCGCGAGCGCGCGCAGAACCGGGTAGATGGTGCCCTCCTTGAAGAGCGCCTCGCCCTCGTTGGCCTTCTGCAGCCGCTTGGCGATCTCATAGCCGTAGAGGTCCTCGGGACTGCGGTCGAGCACGGCGAGCAGCACCAGTGCCACGAGACCTGCGTTGAGGTCCTTCTGAAACTTACGTGCCTGGCTATCGTCCATTTGCTAATACTGTGAAGTAAAGAATACTAGATGTCAATTAGTACTGTGAATATACCTGTGCTTTGCAGCAACCGAAGGTCATTCCCGGCTCTTATCGCCGGGATCCCCCGCCGGCCCGCGGAATTGGCTTCGGTTGTCCTGCTGCTAGACTTCGCGCTGCACTCCGCTTGAAGGCCGGTGATGAGAAATTCGCTGCTAGAAGTCACGCCGGTCATTCCTGAGACTCTCGCGCGGCTTCCCGAGCTGGCCGGCAACCTCTTCTTCAGCTGGCACCGGCCGATCCGCGCGCTGTTCGAGGATCTCGGTCCCGACCTCTGGAAGCAGACCAACGGCAACCCGCGCCTGATGATCCGCTGCGTCGATCAGGCAGCGCTCGAGCGTGCGGCACGCGATGTGGATTATCGCGAGCGCTACCAGGCGGCGCTCGAGCTCCTCGATGCCTACGTGCGGGTGAGCGCGCCGGGAGCGGACGAGCCGCTTATCGCCTACTTCTGCGCCGAGTACGGCTTCCACGAGAGTTTCCCGGTCTACTCGGGCGGCCTCGGCGTGCTCGCCGCGGACTACTGCAAGGCGGCGAGCGACGAGCGCGCCAACTTCGTCGCGGTGGGGCTGCTCTACGAGCAGGGTTATTTCACCCAGACCGTCGACAACGACGGCAACCAGCAGGCCGAGTACCGCGAGCGCGATCCGCGCGACCTGCCGGTCGAGCCGGTGCGTACCGCGGCGGGCGAATGGCTCAAGGTGAGCGTACGCGTCGCCGGGCGCGACGTGGTGGCCCGCGCCTGGAAGGCGCAGGCCGGGCGCGCGCCGGTGTACCTGCTCGACACCAACTGCGCGGAGAACGCCCCCTCGGATCGCGACATCACGCACCGGCTCTACGGCGGCGACGATTCGACGCGCATCCGCCAGGAGATGATTCTCGGCATCGGCGGCGTGCGCGCTCTGCGCGCGCTCGGCGTCCAGCCGGCAGTCTGGCATCTCAACGAGGGTCACGCGGCGTTCCTCATCCTCGAGCTGCTGCGCGAGCATCTCGCGGCCGGACTGCCGTTCAACGCGGCGCTCGAGGCCGTGGCGGCCGCATGCGTCTTCACCACCCACACGCCAGTGGCCGCCGGGCACGATGCTTTCGGGCACGAGCTGGTCGAGGCGCACTTCGGGGATTTCATCCGCGAGCTCGGGATCCCGCTCGAGCGGTTCCTCGATCTGGCGCGCGCTCCCTCGGTGCCGCACCTATTCAACATGACGCGCCTCGCGCTGAACGGCGCGCGCCACGTGAACGGCGTGAGCCGCGTCCACGGCGGGGTCTCGGCGCGGCTGTGCGCGGACGAGTGGCCGGAGGTGCGCCCGGAGGACAACCCGGTCGGCTACATCACCAACGGCGTGCACGTGCCGACCTTCCTGCATCAGCGCTGGACCGATTTCTTCGATCGCGAGCTCGGCGTGGAATGGCGCGAGCGGCTGCGCGACCCCGATTTCTGGGGCGCGATCGAGCGGGTGCCGGACGAGCGCTACTGGGCGACCGCCCAGGACGTGAAATCGCGCATGCTCGCTACGGTGCGCGAGCGGCTGCAGCGCGAGTACGAGCGCAAGGGCCTGTCCCCGGCGCAGCTGCGGCACGTCACCCGTTACCTCGATCCGCAGCGCCCCGGGGTACTGACCATCGGTTTCGCGCGGCGCTTCGCCACCTACAAGCGCGCGACGCTGCTGATGCTCGACCGGGCGCGGCTGGCGCGGCTGCTCAACGATCCGGATCGCCCGCTGGTGCTGCTGTTCGCCGGCAAGGCGCATCCGGCGGACGAGCCCGGCAAGCAGGTGTTGCGCGAAATCCGCCAGCTGATGATGAGCCCGGAGTTCCTCGGGCGCGTGGTGTTCGTCGAGGACTACGACCTGCAGCTCTCCCGCAGCCTGGTCGCCGGGGTCGACGTCTGGCTCAACAACCCGATCGCGCCTCTCGAGGCGAGCGGCACCTCCGGCATGAAGGCCGCCATCAACGGGCGGCTGAACCTCTCCATTCTCGACGGCTGGTGGGCCGAGGGCTGGATGCACGACAACGGCTGGGGCATCCCGCCGGCCAACGTGGCCGACCCCGGCCGGCGCGATGCGCTCGAGGCGGACATGATCCTCGACACCATCGCCGAGGAGGTGGTGCCGCTCTACTACGACAAGACCTCTCCCGGGTGTCCGCCCGAATGGGTGCGGCGCAGCAAGCGTGCCATGGTGACCGTAATCCCGCGCTTCAACATGCGCCGGGTGATGTTCGACTACATGCGCGGCCTCTACCAGCCGTCGGTCGCTCAATACCGGCGGCTGGCCGACGCGAGCTTCACCGGGGCGCGCACGCTGGCGGACTGGAAGCAGCGCGTGCGGGCGGCCTGGCCCAAGGTGAGTCTGAAGCTCGTCAGCGATTCCTCGCGCGACCTGCCACGCGGCGAGCGGCTGCGTCTTGCGGTCGCCGTGGCGCTCAACGGGCTCGCGCCCGCCGACGTGCGGGTCGAGTTTCTCGCCCGGCGGCTGTTGCCGCAGGCCGACCGCACCCCGCCGCCGCTGTCCTCCTACGGGGTCACCGCCCGCGACGGCCTGTGGCGCAGCGTACTCACCGCGGCCGACGAGTCAGCAAATGGCGAGACCCTGTTTGCGCTCGACGTCGAGCCGCCGGAGTGCGGCCAGTTCGCCACCGAGATCCGCATCTACCCGTTTCACGAGCTGCTCGCCCACCCCTGCGAGCTCGGGCTGATGAAATGGCTGTGAGCGGCGCGCGCTCCGCGGTTGCGCGGCAGCCGCGGCTGGCGCTGTAGTACCCGCCATGGCCCGCCAGCCCGCCCGCGCCTCCTCCGGCCGCTACGTGAGCCGCCTCACCGGCGGCACGCTCGCGGTGATCATGGCTGGCGGCCGCGGCGAGCGGCTGCGTGACCTGACGCTGAACCGCTGCAAGCCGGCGACGCCCTTCGGCGGCAAGTTCCGCATCATCGACTTCGTGCTGTCGAACTGCGTGAACTCCGGCATCCGCCAGATCTCGATCCTCACCCAGTACAAGGCGCAGTCGCTGATCCAGCACGTACAGCACGGCTGGAGCTACCTGCGCGGCGAGTTCGGCGAGTTCGTCGAGGTGGTGCCGGCGCAGCAGCAGACCGGCGCGCACTGGTATCGCGGCACGGCGGACGCCGTGTACCAGAACAACGAGCTGATCGCCTCGCACCATCCCAAGCACGTGCTGGTGCTCGCCGGCGACCACATCTACAAGATGGACTACGGCCCGATGATCGCCTACCACGTGGAGAAGGGCGCCGACATCACCGTGGGAGTGGTGGAGGTAACGGCGGACCAGGCGCGGCACTACGGCGTGCTCACCGCCACCGAGTGGAACCGCGTGACGCGCTTTGCCGAGAAGCCGGCGGTGCCCGATCCGCTGCCCGGCCGCCCCGACGCCGTCCTCGCCTCGATGGGCATCTACGTGTTCAACGCACCGCTCCTCGAGGGCATGCTGAGCGCGGACGCCGCGAGCGACGCCTCCTCCCACGACTTCGGCAAGGACGTCCTACCGGAGGCGATCAACTCCAGCCGCCAGGTGTTCGCCTATCCCTTCCAGGACGTGAAGACGCGCGCGCAGAGCTACTGGCGCGACGTCGGCACGCTCGATGCGTACTACGACGCCAACATCGAGCTGGTGCACGTCAGGCCCGAGCTCAACATCTACGACGAGGACTGGCCCATCTGGACCTACCAGGTGCAGCAGCCCCCCGCCAAGTTCATCCTGGATGAGGATGGGCGGCGCGGCATGGCGGTCAACTCCATGGTCTCGGGCGGCTGCATCATCTCCGGCGCCGTGGTGCGCGAGTCGCTGCTGTTCTCCGACGTGCGCGTCGAGGAGCGCACCACCATCCATCGCGCGGTAGTGCTGCCGCACGCCGAGATCGGCCGCGGCTGCCAGATCAACGGCGCGATCATCGACCAGGACTGCGTGATCCCCGAGGGGCTCACGATCGGCGTCGATCGCGCCGCCGACGCCCAGCGCTTTCACGTCACCGAGAAGGGCGTGGTGCTGGTCACGCCCGACATGCTGCGCAAGCTCCGTCCCTGAGGGGCTCATCCGTGGCATCCGCCGCGCGCCTGCCGGTCGTCCTCCTCTGGCACATGCACCAGCCGCAGTACCGCGACGCGATCACGGGTGAGTACACCCTTCCCTGGACCTACCTGCACGCCATCAAGGACTACACCGACATGGCGGCGCACCTCGAGGCGAACCCCGCCGCGCGCGCCGTAGTCAACTTCTCGCCCGTGCTGCTCGAGCAGCTCGAGGACATCGCCGCGCGCATCGCCGCGCACCTCGCGAGCGGGGCGCCGCTCCCCGATCCGGTGCTCGCGCTCTTGGGTCCCGACCCCCTGCCGACCGAGGGCGCGCCGCGCCTGGCGCTCCTCAACGCCTGCCTGCGTGCGCAGCGCAAGCAGATGATCGAGCGCTTCGGGCCGTACCTCGAGCTCGCGACCATCGCCGACACGCTGGCAACGCCCGAGCGGGTCGGCTACGCCTCGGATCACTTCATCCACGATCTCGCCGTGTGGTATCACCTGGCATGGCTCGGCGAGACGGTGCGCCGCGCCGAGCCGCTGGTAGCGCAGCTCACCGAGCGCGGGCGGGATTTCAGCGCCGGGCAGCGCCGCGAGCTGCTCACGCTGATCGGCGGCCTGGTGGCGCAGGTAATCCCGCGCTTCCGCGCGCTCGCCGCGCGGGGCCAGTGCGAGCTGTCGGTCACCCCCTACGCGCATCCCATCATTCCGCTGCTGCTCGATTTCAACTGCGCGCGCGACGCCCTGCCCGCCATGGCGCTGCCCGGGCACGCCGGCTATCCGGGCGGCAACGCGCGCGCCGTGTGGCATGTCGGGGAGGCGGTCCGGGTCTTTACGCGTGCCTTCGGTATGCGCCCGGCGGGGTGCTGGCCGGCCGAGGGCGCGGTGAGCGACGCGACGCTCGAGCTGCTCTCGAGCCAGGGCTTCCGCTGGGCCGCGAGCGGTGGAACGGTGCTGCACAACAGCCTCGCCCTGAGCGACCCGCAGGCCGCGCGCGAGCCGCGCAGCTACAACCGTCCGTACCGCCCCCGGGGCGCAGGAATAGACTGCTTCTTCCGGGATGACAATCTCTCCGACCTGATCGGCTTCACCTACGCGACCTGGCACGGCGATGACGCGGCTCACAACCTGGCGAACGAGCTGGCGCAGCTCGCGCGAGGCTACGACGGCGACTCGAACCACGCCGTGCTCATCGCGCTCGACGGCGAGAACGCCTGGGAGCACTACCCGTTCAACGGCTATTACTTCCTCAGGGGGCTCTACGCGCTGCTCGCGAACCATCCGCTCATCGAGCTGACGACGCTCTCCGCATGCCTGGCGCGCGGCCTGAAGCCGGCCCCGCTGCCGCAGGTGGTGGCCGGCAGCTGGGTGCACGGAACACTCGCCACCTGGATGGGCGATCCGGCCAAGAACCGCGCCTGGGACCTGCTGTGCGAGGCGAAGGAGGTCTTTGATCGCGCCGCGAGCAGCTCAGGCGTCGACGCCGGGGCGCGCGAGGCGGCCGGCAGGCAGCTGGCGCTGTGTGAGAGCTCCGACTGGTTCTGGTGGTTCGGAGACTACAATCCCGCGGAGTCGGTGAGTCAGTTCGACCGGCTGTATCGCCGTCAGCTCGTCACGCTCTACCGGCGGCTCGGGGTCGAGGCTCCGGCGGCTCTCGCGCAGCCGATCTCCACTGGCGCGGGCGCGCCCGAGCACGGCGGGGTCATGCGCCGCGCTGGCGGCGGCTGAGCGGGTAAGCGCGCGCGTGGCCGGCATGCGCTTGCCCGTGTTCGACCGGCGTCGCGCGGGGGTGCTGCTGCCGCTGTCGGCGCTCGAGGCACCGCTCGGCCGCGGCGGCCGCGCTTTCGTCGACTGGCTCTCCGCGGCCGGCTTCTCCGTGTGGCAGATCCTGCCGGTAGGGCCTCCCGGGACCGACGGCTCGCCCTACTGGGTGCGCTCCGACTGGGCGGGGAACGCGGCGTTCCTCGATCCGGACGAGCTTCCCCCTGCGCCGCCCGATCCGCAGTTCCTCGCCGAGTCCTCGAGCTGGCTGCCCGACTACGCGCTGTTCGAGGCGCTCACCCGCGCGCACGGCGGCGCGCCCTTCTGGCACTGGCCCGCGCAGCTGCGCGACCGCGAGCCCGAGGCGCTCGCGGCGGCGCGCACGGTCCAAGCCACCGAGCTCGCGGCGCTCACGCGCGAGCAGTACGCCTTTCACGTGCAGTGGGAGCGCCTGCGCGACTACGCACGCGGCCGGGGCGTGCGCCTTTTCGGCGATCTGCCCTTCTACGTCGCGCCGTCGTCGGCGGAGACCTGGGCACACCGGGCGCTGTTCCAGCTCACGGCGAGCGGCGCGCCGGCGGTGGTCGGGGGCGTGCCGCCGGACTATTTCTCCGAGCTCGGCCAGCTCTGGGGCAACCCGGCGTACGACTGGCACGCGCACCGCCGCGAGGGCTATCGCTGGTGGGTCGGGCGTGTGCGCGCGCAGCTTGCGCGCCTCGACCTGCTGCGCCTCGATCATTTCCGCGCGCTCGCCGCTTACTGGGCGGTACCGGCAGGCGCGCCCGACGCCCGCGACGGCACCTGGCACAGCGCGCCCGGGATGGAGCTGCTCGCGCGGCTGCGCGAGGAGTTCAGCGACCTGCCGCTCGCGGCAGAGGACCTCGGGGTCATCACGCCCGACGTACAGGCGCTGCGCGACGGCTTCGGCCTGCCGGGAATGCGCGTGCTGCAGTTCGCGTTCGACGGCGACGCGGCCAATCCCCATCGGCCGTACCTGCACGAGCGCGCGGGCGTCGTCTATACAGGCACTCACGACAACGACACGACGCTCGGCTGGTACGCGCGCCTCGACGCGGCGAGCGCCGCGCGCGTGAACCTCTATCTCGGCAGCGCTGCGAGCGCGATGCCGGAGGCCCTGATCCGCGCAGCGCTCGGCTCGGTGGCGCTACTCGCCATCGTTCCGGCGCAGGACCTCCTGGGTCTTGGCTCCGCGGCACGTCTCAACACGCCCGGCACGGTGAGCGGCAACTGGAGCTGGCGGCTGCCGCCCGCGGGGCTCAGCACGGATCTCGCGCGTCATTTCGCCGCACTCAACGCAGTCTACGGGCGGTTGTAGTATGAAGCTCGCATCGGACATTGCGCTGCGCTGTCCTGCTGCGCGCAAGCCCTGGGCGCACATCCCTGTGCGCCCGCTCGGCGCTGCGCGCCTCGCCCTGTCACGATGCTCGCGGCGGCGCGCCAAAAGCGCGGCTCGATACGCACTAGTCCCGATCACCTCAGCAGCCGAGCACTTCGTGGCAAGGCTCGGCGCACGGGTTTCGGCGCGCCGCCCGCCGCCTGCGGCGGCGGGCACATCCATGTGCCTCAGCATTGGATTCATCGCTGCCGCCGCCGCGGTCGCGCTGCTTGGCGGCGGCTGCGCACTCGCGCCGAAGCTCACGACTCCGACTCTCACCATCGTCGGGGTAAGGGTCGAGGGGAGCGATCTGCTCGCGCAGCGCCTCAAGGTGCGCATGCACGTGCAGAACCCCAACGACCGCAGGCTCCCGATCAAGGGGATCGAATACACGCTGGAGGTCGACGGGCAGCCGCTCGCGACCGGCGACTCGGCGGCGAGCTTCGTGGTGCCGGCGCTCGGCGAGGCCGAGTTCGACATGAACGTGACCACCAACGTGGCGGGCACGCTGGTGCGGCTGCTGTCGCGCGGACCGGACGCGCTCGCGAGCGTCCCCTACCGGCTGAGCGGCAAAATCTCGTTGTCGGAGGGCTGGCTGCAGTCGATTCCGTTCGAGCAGCACGGCACTTTCAGCCTGCAATGAGCCGCCGGTAGACGCCGACGTACTCCGCGGCGGCACGCTGCCAGGAGAAGTCCTGGCGCATGCCGTTGCGCATCAGGCGCGACCAGTGCGCCGGCTGCGCGTACAGGTCGAGCGCGGTATCGAGCGCCCACTCGAGCGCCGGCGCGTCGAAATCGTTGAACACCACGCCCGTGCCGGTGCCGCTCGCTGCGTCGTAGTGCTCAACCGAATCGGCGAGTCCGCCGGTGCGCCGCACGACCGGCACGGTGCCGTAACGCAGGCTGTACATCTGGTTGAGCCCGCAGGGCTCGTAGCGCGAGGGCATGAGGTAGAGGTCGCTCGCCGCCTCGATCCAGTGCGAGAGCTCCTCGTCGTGGCCGCTCTGGAACGCCACGCGTCCGGGGAAGGAGCGCGCGAGCTTCGTGAAGAACTGCTGGTACCTTGCCTCGCCGCTGCCGAGCGCGGCCAGCGCCAGCGGGCGCGCACTCAGCACCTTGGGCAGAGTCTCGAACATGAGCTCGATGCCCTTCTGCGCGGCGAGACGGCTGACGATGCCGGCGAGTGGCACCTCGGGCGCGGCCGTGAGACCCACGCGCGCGAGAAACTGCCGCTTGAGCGCCGCCTTGCCTGCGAGGTGCTCCGGGTCGTAATGCACGGGCAGGAAGCGGTCGCGCCGCGGATCCCATTCGTCGTAATCGACGCCGTTCAGGATCCCGGTGAGCGCGGCGGCGCGCGCGCGCAGGCTGTCCTCGAGGCCCATCCCGTACTGAGCGGTGCAGATCTCGCGCGCGTGGGTCGGGCTCACGGTGGTGATGGCATCGGCATAGAGGATGCCGTGGCGCAGCGCATTGATGCGCCCGGCGCGCAGATCGTCCTGGTGCAGGAGGGGCGTGTCGCCCGGCGACAGCCCCAGGTCGGCGATCTCGGCGGCGGGGAAGATTCCCTGATAGCCGATGTTGTGGATCGTGAGCACGGTGCGCGCCGCGGCGAATGGCGCCTCGCGGCCATACTCGGTGCGCAGGAGGAGCGGTGCGAACGCCGTGTGCCAGTCGTTGCAGTGGAGGATCTGCGGCGCCCATTCGAGACGAGCGCAGCTCGCGAGCACCGCGCGCGTCAGAGCGATGAAGCGCAGATGCTCGTCCGTGTCGGAGGTGTAGAGGCTGGCGCGCGCGTACAGCGCCGGGCAGTCGATGAGGAAGACCGGCGCGCCGCCTGCGCCCGGCAGCGTCGCCTCGAGCACCGAGAACACAAACGCGTGCTTGCCCAGCTCGAGCGGCACCTGCTGCAGCGCCGCGACGGGCCGCGCCGCGAGCGCGGCACGGTCGATCGATGCATAACAGGGCGTGAAGAGCCGCACGTCATGCCCGTCGGCGTGCAGGTACTTGGCGAGCGCGTGGGCGACGTCGCCGAGGCCGCCGGTCTTCGAGAGCGGCACCACTTCCGAAGCGAGCAGGCAGATGGCGAGGTTGCCCGGCGCGGCACTCATTGGTTTTGGCTGTTGCGTGTCAGGTTAAGATTGGCGCATGCGGCGCTTCCTGATCGGGCTGACGCTGGTGCTGCTGCTCGCGGTGTCGATCGGCGTGGGCGTGACGGTTGCCCGCTGGCCCCACTGCCGGCACGCCTGCCCGTGGATCTGCGCCTGCTGAGGCAGTGTAACCCAAGGTCCGGACGGGCCTTGGGAGGCTCGCGGACCTCCGCGCGGGGCCGCAAGAATCGGGTCGCGCAGCGGCGCCGTGCGCCTATCATTCACCAACCATGAGCACAAACACCGACAGCTTCGTCGACAGCCGTGACTTCCGGCGCATCACGCGCGCCATACGCTTCATCGACGCTCATTACCGCGAGCAGCCGCGGCTCGCGACCATCGCCGACTCGGCCGGGCTCTCCGAGTTTCATTTCAACCGCCTGTTCCGGCGCTGGGCGGGCGTGACCCCCCGGCAGTACCTGGCGTTCGTCACCGCACGCGCCGCGCGCGGCGCACTCGATTCCGACACCTCGGTGCTGGAGACGGCCTACGCGGTGGGTCTCTCGGGTCCCGGGCGCCTCCACGATCTGCTCGTGACTCTCGATGCGGTGACCCCGGGTGAGCTCAAGGCACGCGGCGCGGGCCTCGAGATCCGCTACGGCTTCAGCGCTACGCCGTTCGGCACGGCGATGATCGCGCTCACGGCGCGCGGAATCTGTCACCTCGGCTTCGAGGACCGCCGCAGCGAGCGCGCGGCGCCTGCTGCCCTCGCGGCCCGGTGGGAGCGGGCGCACCTCACGCGCAGCGACACGGACGCGCAGCGTGCCGCGCTCGAGATCTTCGGCGCAGGCGATCGCACCGAGGGCGCGCCGATAAGGCTCACGGTCAGGGGGACCAATTTCCAGCTCAAGGTGTGGCAGGCGCTGCTCGAGGTCGGCGCGGACGGTCCGACGACCTACCAGGCGGTGGCGGAGGCGGCCGGAGCCCCGGGGGCCGAGCGCGCCGTCGGCAACGCGGTCGGAGCCAATCCGGTCGCATGGCTCATCCCCTGCCACAACGTGCTGCGCTCGGATGGGTCCCTCGGGGGGTACCGGTGGGGCGAGGAGCGCAAGCGCGCCATGCTGGCCTGGGCAGGGGGCGACATAATCCTTCCGGCCCCGCAACGGGGTCGCAGACCCCGGGTAGCTCGCAGACTGTCTGCGTAAGTATCTGTTTTAATTAAATAAACTGTCAAAATCTCCGGGCGGAGAGGGCCGGGAAGTGGTAGACTTCCCTTCGTTTCCCCGTACGTCGATCGAAGCTCTCTCAACTGCGTGCCCGACGGCCTGACCCGCTTCGGGCGCGCGACGAAGAATCATGTCCGCCCCGCCCTACAAGCAGCTCGAGCAGGAATTCAAGCGCCTGCATGCCTTTCGTGGCGCACTCTCGCTCCTGCGCTGGGACGCGGCGGTGATGATGCCGCGCGGCAGCGCTGACGTCCGCGGTGAGCAGCTGGCGGCGCTCGAGACCGAACATCACGCGCTGCTCACGGCGCCGCGCATCACCCGGCTTCTCGACCGGGCCCAGGCCAATACACAGGGACTGGCCGACTGGCAGGTCGCGAACCTGCGCGAGATGCGCCGCCAGCGCGACCACGCCATCGCCACCCCGGTGACCCTGGTGGCGCGCCTGACGAAGGCGGCCGCGCGCGCCGAGTCGCGCTGGCTCGAGGCGCGCGCCCAGGGCAAGTTCGAATCCTTCGCGCCCCACCTCGAGGAGGTCGTGCACCTGGTGCGCGACAAGGCGGCGCTCCTCGGGCAGGCACTGAACCTGGCTCCCTACGACGCTCTGGTGGATGAATTCAGTCCCGGCATCACGACCGCGGACATAGACGCCATGTTCAAGGCGCTCTCGCGGCGGCTGCCGTCGCTCATCCGCGAGGCGATCGCGGTGCAGGAGGGCCGCGCCCCGCTGCCGCTCACGGGTAAATTTCCCGCCGGCAAGCAGCGGTCGCTCACCGTCGAAGTCATGAAGGCGGTGGGCTTCCCCTTCGACCGCGGCCGGCTGGACGAGAGCGAGCAGCCCTTCACCGAGGGCGTGCCCGGCGACATCCGCGTCACCACGCGCTTCGTTCCCGAGGACGTGTTCTCGGGCCTGCTCGGGGCGCTGCACGAGACCGGACACGCGATGTACGACCTCGGGCTTCCGCAGGACTGGCGCGATCAGCCCGTCGGGCGCGACCGCGGCATGGCGCTCGAGGAGAGTCAGTCGCTGCTCATCGAGATGATGGTGTGCCGCAGCCGCCCCTTCGTGCGGTACGTGGAGCCGCTGCTTGCCAGGCACTTCGGGGTCAGCGGCCCCGAGTGGCACCCCGAGAACCTCTACAGCCATCTGACCCGCGTGCAGCGCGGCGTGATCCGCGTGGATGCGGACGAGCTCACCTACCCGCTCCACATCATGTTGCGCTACGAGCTCGAGAAACAGCTGCTCTCCGGCGAGCTCGCCGTGCGCGACCTGGCCGAAGCGTGGAATGCCGGCATGGAGAGCCGTCTCGGAATCCGGCCGGCCAATGACCTGGAGGGCTGCCTGCAGGACATTCACTGGGCCGTGGGCTCTTTCGGCTACTTCCCCTCGTACGCGCTCGGGGCCGTGATCGCCGCGCAGCTCTACGAGAGCCTGCGGGCGGAAGTGACCGCGCTCGATGAGCAGCTCGCGCGCGGCGAGTTCACGGGGCTCTTCGGCTGGCTGCGCACGCAGGTGCATGGCCTCGGCGCCAAGGTGCCGGTGCAGGAGCTGCTGAAGGGCGCCACGGGCAAGCCACTCTCGGCCACTTCCTTCATCCGCTACGTCGAGGCAAAGTACCTGGAAAGCGTCACCAGCATGGCCGCGGCCTGATGCCGCGCGCCGCTCGCGGCGCCGATCCAAGACGTGATGCGCGCCGCCGCAAAGCCCTCCCGTACCCTCGAGCGCCTCGCCAGCCGCCTGCGCGGCCAGGTGGGCAAGGCGATCGCGGACTTTCGCATGATCGCGCCGGGCGACCGCGTCATGGTGTGCCTCTCGGGCGGCAAGGACTCGTACACGCTGCTCGACATGCTCCTGTCCCTGAAGCGCAGCGCGCCGGTGCACTTCGAGCTGCTCGCCGTCAATCTCGACCAGAAGCAGCCCGGCTTTCCGCCCGAGGTCCTGCCGCGCTATCTCGAGGGCGTCGGTGTGCCCTACCACATCATCGAGCAGGACACCTACAGTGTGGTGAAGCGCGTCGTGCCCGAGGGCCGGACGCTGTGCGGACTGTGCTCGCGGCTGCGCCGCGGGGCGCTGTACCGCTTCGCCGCGCGCGAGGGCGTCAGCAAGATCGCACTCGGCCATCATCGCGATGACATCGTCGAGACGCTGTTTCTGAACCTGTTCTTCGGCGGGCGGCTCAAGGCAATGGCGCCGAAGCTTCTCTCCGACGACGGCTGCCACGTCGTCATCCGCCCGCTCGCATACGTTGCCGAGCGCGACATAGCGCGCTATGCGCGCGGCCGCGGCTTTCCCCTCATTCCCTGCAAGCTGTGCGGCTCGCAGGAGAACCTGCAGCGGCTTGCGGTGAAGAAGATGCTCGCCGGCTGGGAGCGGGAGTTCCCGGGGCGCACCGAGACGATCTTCCGCGCGCTGCGCAGCGTCGAGCCCGGGCACCTCGCCGATCCGCGCCGCTTCGATTTCGCCGGCCTCGAGTCGAGGCGCGTAGCGCCCATGAGCGAGCGCGAGGAGCGCTCCCTCGAGGGGCGCAGCCTCGAGGCCGCGTTTACCCCTCCGACCGCGCGCGCCTGAGGTGCGCGTGGCTCCCACGGAACCCTCACCGCCCCCGGGCGCGCCGCTGCCGCTTGCCAACTGCTACTGGGTCGTGCCGGGCAGGCTCCTGGCCGGCGAATACCCGGCCGGCGCGACGCCCGAGGCGACGCGCGAGCGGCTGAAGCGGCTCGCCGAGGCAGGGATTGCCGCCTTCATCGATCTCACGGAGGCGGGGGAGCTCCTGTCCTACGAGGCCGAGCTGCCGCCGGGCGCCCTCCACCTGCGCAGACCCCTTCCCGACCACGGCTTGCCCGGTGAGCGCGTTGAGATGGCCGCGATACTCGCCGCGCTGCGCGAGGCGCTCGACTCGCAGCGCTGCGTGTACCTGCACTGCAGGGCCGGAATCGGCCGCACCGGCATGGTGGCCGGGTGCTTCCTGGCGGAGCAGGGGCTCGGCGGTGAGGGCGCGCTCGAGGAGCTCAATCGCCTCTGGCAGCAGAGTGCGCGCTCGGCGCAGTGGCCGTCGGTCCCCGAAACGGCGGGCCAGGTGGAGTATGTGCGCGGCTGGAGCGCGCCGTCGGGGGCGGACACCGACCCCCTGCTCGAGCCTTCGACGCTCGTTGCCGCGCGCGGCCTGCGCGAGCGCTTTCTCGGCGCGCTGCTCGGCCTCGCATTGGGCGATGCGGTTGCCGCGGCGACCCAGTTCAAGCGTCCGGGCCGCTTCGTCCCGGTCGGGGACCTGATCGGCGGAGGACCGTTCGATCTGCCGCGCGGCGCCTGGAGCGACGATACGGCGATGGCGCTGTGTCTCGCCGACAGCCTGCTCGAGCGCGGCGGCTTCGACGCGCGAGACCAGGTGGAGCGCTATGTCCGCTGGCAGCAGCAGGGATATCTGTCCGCCACCGGCCAGTGCGTCGGCATCACGGCCGGCACGGCCCGTGCGCTCGCGTTAGCGCAGTGGCGGCGGCAGGTATTCTCGGGCTCGCACGACCCGGACGTTCTCGATCCCGAGCCTCTGTCGCGGGTCACCCCGGTAGTCATGTACTTCTTCGCGGATGCCGCGCAGGGCGAGCACCACGCGGCGCAGGCCGCGCGCACCACCGGCCAGGCGCCGGCCGTGCTCGGCGCCTGCCGCGCCCTTGCCCGCGCGCTGCATGCGGCGCTCGCGGGCCGGCCCCCGGCCGAGATCGTCTCGAGCGCCGCCCTGGCGCCGCCGGCCCGGCGTGCCGCTTCCGCCGCAGGCGGTGCGACCGCCGCGGGCGCCCTCGGCACGGCGCTCGAGACGCTGACGCAAACCGGCAATTTCCGTGACGCGCTGCTCACGGCCGCCAATCTCGGCGGCAATTCGGACGTGGTCGCCGCGGTTACCGGCGCGCTCGCCGGCGCCCACTACACTGCAAGCGCTATCCCCGCTTTGTGGCGCAACAGCCTGATGAAGCAGGGGCTGATCGAGGGCTTCGCAGACCGGCTGCTCGCTCACGCACTGCTCGAGCTCGGCGGTTAGCCTTGAGTTTTTGCGGGTACGCCCGCAGACAGCGCCCGCGGGCTTCGGCTAAGCTTCTCTTCGCCGTCCGCCCGCAAAAGAATTCGCGCTCGCTCCTATGTCCTCCACACGCGCCGCCGGCCGCCGCTCACCTGCCGTGCGCTCAAGTTTCGGCCGCCGCCGCACCGCGCGCGGCCCGGCGCACGCGCGCGCGTCCGCGCACGCGTGGGAGCGCCTGAGCGACGAAGAGCTGCTTAAGCTGCGGTTTTGCGATCTGAAGCTGTCGATCAGACGCTCGCCACTCGCCGCGCACGTGCGGCAGCTGTATGCCGATCTCGAGCGGCGCGGACTCAAGGTCCGCCCGCACGTGTGGCTCTCCGAGGAGTGGTTCTCACCAGATGGTATTCCCGGGATCGCCATGCCCTTCTACCTCGCGCATCCGCGGCTCGAACGGCTCGAGCGGCGGCTGATGCAGGAGGCCGAGGGCGGAAACTCGCGCCTGCTGATGCGCATCCTGCGACACGAGGCCGGGCATGCGATCGACAACGCCTACCGGCTGCGCCGGCGCCGGCGCTGGCGCGAGGTGTTCGGACCCGCCTCGCTTCCCTATCCGGCGCGCTACCGCGCGCGCGCCGGCAGCCGGCGCTACGTACATCATCTCGGCGAGTGGTACGCGCAGGCCCATCCCGCCGAGGATTTCGCCGAGACCTTCGCGGTGTGGCTCACGCCGAAGTCGGGCTGGCGCAAGAGCTACGCCGACTGGCCGGCGCTGCACAAGCTCAGGGCGGTCGATGAGCTCGTCGCGAGCGTTCGCGGACGGCGAGCGCCGGTGCGCAACCGCATCCGCGTCGAGCCTCTCGACCTCAACACCCGCACGCTGGCGCAGCACTACCGCCGCAAGCTCAGGCACAACCGGATGATCCGCCGCGGGCTCGCCGACGAGCTGCTGCAGCGCGCCTTCAGCCACGAGCGTGCCCGCCGCAGCACGCCGAGCGCGGCCACGCTGCTGCGCGCGCAGGCGCGGCGCCTCACCGCCGTGGTGGCACGCGCGCTCAAGGCCGAGCGCTACAGCGTCGAGCAGGTCCTCGCCATGCTGATCGAGCGCAGCGAGCACCTCGGGCTCTACGTGCGTGGCAACCGCCGCGACGCGCTGCGCTATTCGCGCTGGATGCTCGAGCGCCTCACCGGACTGTATTCCCAGGGCGAGACTCCGCAGCTGCCCTTATGAGGCAACTGCGCACGCTCGTCGTGGTGCACGCGAGCCTGGTGCCACCCGAGAGTCTCGAAGGCCACAGCGACAGGGAAATCGAGGAGTGGCGCACCGAGTACGACGTCACCTCGACGCTGCGCAGCCTCGGCCACGAGGTGCGCTGCGTGGGAGTCCTCGACAGCCTCACGGAGCTGCGCAGCGCGATCGCCGACTGGGAGCCGGACGTCGTCTTCAACCTGCTCGAGGAATTCGACGGCATCGTCACCTACGACCAGCACGTGGTAGCGTTCCTCGAGCTGATGCGCCAGCCCTATACCGGCTGCAACCCGCGGGGGCTGCTGCTGTCGCGCGATAAGACGCTCGCCAAGCAGCTGCTCGCCTTCCACCGCATCGCGACGCCGCAGTTCGCGGTGTTCCGCCGCGGCGCGCGCTTCCATGTACCGCGCAGGCTCCGGTTCCCGCTGTTCGTGAAGTCCACGGTCGAGGATGCCTCGCTCGGCATCGCCCAGGCCGCGGTGGTGGAGGATGCGGCGCGGCTCAGGGAGCGCATCGCCGTCGTGCACGAGCAGATCAAGTCCGACGCCCTGGTCGAGGAGTACATCGCGGGCCGCGAGCTGTACGTCGGGGTGATGGGCAACGAGCGCCTCACACGGCTGCCGGTGTGGGAGATGGTGTTCGGCTCGATGCCGGACTCGCTCGCCGCCATCGCCACGCGCAAGGTGAAGTGGGACAAGCGCTATCAGGCGAAGTACGGCATTACGACCCACGCCGCCGCCGACCTCCCGCAGGCGGTGCTGGCGACGCTCGACCGGCTGTCGCGGCGCATCTACCGGGCACTGGGCCTGTCCGGCTATGCTCGCATGGACTTCCGGGTGAGCGCCGAGGGGCAGGTGTACGTGCTCGAGGCCAATGCCAATCCCAATCTCGAGGCAGCGGAGGATTTCGCCGAGTCGGCGCGCGCCGGCGGCACTCCCTATGGCGAGCTGCTCGAGCGCCTCATGGACCTCGGGCTCAAGTATCGCGCCCAGTGGCGGGCCACCTATGGCTGAGGGCACGCGCGCCGGCGCCCGGATCCTCGCCGCGCTCGCCTGCTGCGCCGCGCTCGCCGCTGCCGGCTGCGCGGGCAAGCCGCCGGCCACCGAGGCCGACCTCACGCTGATGCTCACCATGCTCCCCGGGCGCTACGACAATCGCGCGCAGGCCGAAGCCGACGTGAGGAGCGGCACGCACCCGGCGCACGAGGCGGTGGCGCTGGTCATCATTCATGTCTACACCCCGCGGCTCGGTCACTACGTCTACTACGCGCAGGAGTCCGCCGCCGACGATCCGCGCCGCGTCCTCAGCCAGAAGATGTACAGCTTCCGGCTCGATGAGAAGCGCGGCATCGTCGAGACCATGTACGAGTTCGTCGACCCGGTCCGCTGGCGCGACGGCTACCAGAGCAAGGACCTCTTCACCGCCGTGCAGATGGAGGACGTGCAGCCCGAGGGCTGCGAGCTGCTCTGGAAGAAGAAGGGTGACGGCTTCCTCGCCGCCCATGAGCAGAAGATCTGTCCCGACAGTGGTGGCGATGCCGCCGCTGCGCCGCAGATGCAGCTGGCGCCGGGCGCGCTGACCGTCGGGGACTACAAGTTCGTGCGCAAGGGACGCTAGTCTCTGTAGGTCGCGCCTAAGACTGCGGCCGGCGTGCGACCACGAAGGCCTCGTCGTTGAACCACAGCCCGCCGTGCTGCTGCAGCACATGCCGGGTCGCGGCCAGATACGCGCCGCCGCTCACCACCGCGTCGAGCCGCTCGTCCTCGATCTGGTTGACGTAGATCGCGGCGTTCCACGCGGCAAACAGAGTCGAGGTGCCGATGCGGTCGCCGATCTCCGAAGGGAGGGTGTGCATCTGATAGCGGAACACAGCCTGCTCGTCGGAGGGCGCGCCCAGCTCGAACTCGCCGGCCTCCCCGCCGAGCTCTTGCGCGAGTGCCGCCAGCAGCGCGTGGCGGTCGACGCGGAAGGGCTGCTCATCGGGCCACAGCCGGCGGATGATCTCGAGGGCCGGATCGCGGCCCCAGGATTGGATCGCGAGCAGCCGCCCGCCCGCAGCGAGGCTGCGCGCGAGGGGGGCGAGCACTTTCTGTACCTTGAAGCCGGCTCCCATCCGCGCCCGCCACGGCTGCGACGCGAGCACCAGGTCGTAGTGGCTGGCGCAGCCGGGCCCGCGCGGAATGACGGCATCGAGCAGGAACCCGTGATCCTCGCGATAGATCACCAGCACCGCGGGCCGCACCACCACCGGGCCGCCGGTGCGCGGGCTCGGGTGCGTCTGCCAGCCGTGGGCGAGCAGCTCATCGAGCTCCTCGATCTGCGCGGCGTATTCGTCGGCGCTCGAGCCCGTGAGCCGCACCTCGCGCCACTCGACCGTGGCCGCGACCCGTGCGTCGTGCGGTGTGAGGGCGGGCGCCTCCGCGTAGCTCAGGTTGGTGACCACGAACACCGTCGCCGGGTGCTCGAACAGCCGGTCGGGCAGCTTCTCGAGCCCGAGCCGCACGTCCTCGAGGCTGATCTCCTTGGCCACCACCAGCAGCGGCACGGCGGGGAACTGCCGGTGGGTGCTGCGCATGACGCGCGAGATCACCGTGCCGTCACCCATGCCGGCATCGAAGATGCGCAGCGCCGGGGGCGTCGGCCGCAGCAGCGCAACCTCGCTCGCGGCGCGGCGCGCGATCGCGGATTTCTCGTTGCAGGTGGTGACGAAGGCGAGATACTTCTGGCGGTTATCGTAGAAGCGAAACGGAGTCGGCGCCTGCGGCAGGTCGTTGGGCACGATGCGCTTTCAGCGCCACAGCCGCCGTGAGGCGAGCCGTGCTCCCTCCACCAGGGATCCGAGCTTGAGCCACGCGATGTCGGGCTCCACCGGACCGAAGCCCGCAAAGGTGCCGAAGCCGCAGTCGGTGCCGGCGATCACTCGCTCGCGCCCGACGATGTCGGCGAAGCGTTGCACGCGCTCGGCCACCAGCTCCGGGTGCTCGATGTAATTGCTGGTGGTAGCGAGCACGCCGGGGATCAGCACCTTGTCCTCGGGAATACTGGCGCGCGCGAACACGGCCCACTCGTGCGCGTGGCGCGGATTGGCGGCCTCGAACAGCAGGCCCTGCGGCTTCGCCTTGAGCACGATCGGCAGCAGCCGCTCCATCGGCACGTCGTGGTGGTGCGGGCCCTCGTAGTTGCCCCAGCAGACGTGCATGCGCACGCGCTCCGCCGGCACGTTGCGCAGCGCGTGGTTGAGCACCTCGATGTGCCGTGCAGCGAGCCGCTCGAATTCCTCGAGCGAGCGGTCACGGTACATGGTGTGGCGGCCCATGGCGAGATCGGGCGCGTCGATCTGCAGAATGATGCCCGCCGCCGCGATCGTCTCGTACTCGCTCTGCAGGGCGGAGGCGAGGGCCTCGAGGTACTCGTCCTGCGTGCGGTAATAGTCGTTGGGCTGAAACAGCGCGATGACACCCGGCGAAGCCGAGTTCATGAAGGTCGCGGTGGGGTGCGCCGCGGATGCCGCATCCTTGAGGTTGCCCACGTCGGTCGCGAGCGGCGCCGTGTCCCTGACGCTGACGGCGGCGACGCAGCGCGGCCGGCGGTAGCTGGCAGTGGCGCCACGCTCGGCGAGCTTGCGCAGCAGGCCCGGAAACTCCACCAGATCCTGCCCCGGCTCGCGCGGGGTATCACCGTCGAAACCCGCGAGCCGGCGGGCGATGTAGGTGGCATAGCTGATCTTGCTCATCTCGCCGTCGCTCACCAGATCGATGCCGACGGCGACCTGCCGGCGCACCACCTCGGCCACCGCCTCCCGGATCACCGCCGCGTCGCGCCCGCGATCGCGCGGTTCCTCCCGCTCGCGGGCGAACAGCACGTCGGTCACCGCCTGGCTGCGCGGCAGGCTGCCGACGTGCGTGGTGAGGATGCGGCCCGGGGTTGCGCTCATGAGGCAGCGGCGGGCTTCAGTCTGAAGTCGTAGCTGACCGTGTAGAAGGGTGTCTCGAGGCGCGCGCCGTCGGGGCCGGTTCCCGGAGGGTGGCGCTCGAACTGCGCCACGAGCGACTCCTTCATGCCGAACACGGCGTCGGAATCCAGGTACTTGCTGCCGGCGACGAACAGGTGGGTGGTCACCGGGAGGTGTCCGGGCGCCGAGACGATCATGTGGATGTGTCCGGGGCGATACGGATGGCGCCCCATCTTGCGCAACATGCGTCCGACCGGGCCGTCGGTCGGTACCGGGTAGAAGGTCGGCCGGATCGACCGGAACCAGTAGCGCCCCCCCTCATCGGTGCGGATCCTGCCGCGCGCCTTCATGCGCGCCTCACCGGGAATCTGCATGTCGTAGTTGCCTTCGCCATCGCCCGACCAGATGTCGAGCAGCGCCCCGGCAAGCGGTGTGCCGTCGGTGCCGAGCACGCGTCCGGAATAAAAAGCCGGCTCGCCTTTGACGCCTTCGGCAAGATTGCTGCCGCGCGGCAGCTCGGGGGCGCCCTCCCAGTAGAACGGACCCTGGACCGTCGATTCGGCGCTGCCATCCTGCGCCGGGTGGTTGAGAGTAATCACCAGTATCGACACCCCGAGCGTGTCGGACAGCAGGATGAACTCCTGGCGCCTGTCGGTGCAGGTCCTGCCGACGTCCGTGAGAAATTGAATGGCCGTAAACCACTCGGACTCCGTCAGCCGCACTTCCCGGACAAAGTCGTGCAGATGGCTGACCAGCGAGGTCATGATGCGCGTGAACCGGGGGTCGTCGCATTCGGCGAGCGTGGCCGTCACCGCCTGCGTAATGCTCTGCTCGTCGAACTCGCGCATCAGTGTCACCCGCAGCGCCGCGGCCGCTCTCAGCGATAGGTGTTGTTCGAGGTGTGATCCCCGGCCAACCAGCGCTTGAGCGACTGGTGCGCGTCGGCCCTGCGATCGCGCGCGATCTTCGCGACGTCCGGATGGTCGCGCGTGAACTCGAGTATCAGGCCGTTGGGGTCGGTCACGTACACCGAGCGGCAGTAGCCGTGCTCGAGCACGTAGGTGTCGGGTGGCTCGATGCCCGCCTTGGCGATGCGCGCCTCGATCTCGGCCTGGGTCTGCGCGTCCACGTTGAGTGCGATGTGGTGGAAGGGCGTCGGCGGCATCCTCGGCCCGAACTCCTCCTGATCTGACGGGTCGGCGAACTGGAAGAAGGCGAGCGCCCCGCCGTCGCCGATGCCGAAGAAGGTATGCACGTAGGTGCGGACCTTGCCGAAGAGCTCATCGGACTCGCACCAGGTGGCGAGCAGCGGCAAGCCGATGACGTCTTCGTAGAAGCGCCGGGTCTTCTCCTGGTCCCCGGTGACAAAGGCATTGTGATGCAGCCTTGACGGTAGCTTGGCCAGCGGTGCCATGAGGATTCCTCCTGCTAGAACTTGTAAACGACATCGAGCCCGTAGCGGCGCGGCAGCGCTCGCCACAGGAAGCCCCCGGGCGAGAATTCCTCATTGTAGATCTTGTTGGTGAGGTTCTTGGACCAGGCGGTCACCGACCACTGCTCGCCCTCGAGGCCGGCGCGCAGATCCAGCAGGTCGACGGGGTTGCGCGAGGTGAGATCGTACGGGTCCCACCAGGTGCGGCCGATCCGCTGATAGTCCATGCGCAGCACGCCGTTCACTCCGCTGCCGAGCGGCTCGTGGATCTGCCAGCCCGCATTGACGGTGTTGCGGGTGAGGAGCGGCGGCTTGTTGCCGACGACGCTCGGGTCCTCCATGTGGGTGATCCTGCCGTCGGTGTAGCCGAAGCTCGTGTACAGGTCGAGCCAGCTGGTCGGCCGCGCCGTCAGCTCGAGCTCGCCGCCCTTGTAGCGGGCGTCGAGATTGCCGAGGTTCTGGGTCGAGGTCGTCGCGTCGAAGTAGAAGAAGTAACCGTTGTGCGAGTCGGTGGTGTAGAGCGCCAGGTTCGCGGCCAGCCGCCGGTCGAAGAACTCGCTCTTGGCGCCGACTTCCCAGGTCTCGGCGATCTCGGCCTGGAAGATGTCGTGCACGCCGAGGTGACCCGAGCCCGCGGCGATCGCGCCCACGCCGGTCTGGTTGAAGCCGCCGCTGCGGAAGCCGCGGCTCCAGCCGCCGTAGAGTGTCACGTTGTCGGTCGGCTTGTAGCGCAGCGTTCCCTTGGGCTGCGCCGCGTCGAAGGTCTGCGTGCGCACCTCGCCGGTGAACGCCGTGCCGCGTATGGCCGCCGGCAGGAAGCTGGCGGGCGTGTCGGTGGTGTTCTGCCGCCGATCCTGGTCGTAGCGGATCGCCGCATCGAACTCGAGTTGCCTGCTGAGCTCGTAGGTGGCATCGCCGAACACCGCCCAGGCAGTGTTGTTCCACGAGTCGGCGAGGAACGATTCGTTGGTGTTGGTAGCGTACGGGTTGGTCGGATCGACGATCGGCGTGCGGTAGACGGCCGGGACACCGAGTCCCCGGTCGTAGATGTTGTCGGTGGAGATGAAACGCTCCGTATGCACGTAGTACGCACCCGCGATCCACGAGAAGCCGGCGACCTTGTTGGACGTGAAGCGCAGCTCCTGGCTGTACGTCGTCTCGTCGATGAACTGGCTCTGGCTGAGGTCGAACGGCCCGCCCTGGGCGGCCGTCGGCCCGGGCGGCGGCACGAAGCACAGCCCGCAGTTATAGGCGATGGAAGTGGTGACGGGGCGGAAGTCGTAGGCGTCGCCGGTGTCGATCTCCTTGGTGCGGTTGTAGTCCGAGACGGCGGTGAAGGTGCCGGGCCCCATGTTGAAGTCGAGCTTGAGCGCGACATCCGTCACGTCGCGGTTGTCCGTGCCGAGGTTATTGGTCTGGATCGGGCTGGTAACGTCGTTCGCGTTCGGCGCCGTACTGAAGCTGCTGAAGGGATTGGCCTCCACCGCGCGCGGAATGATGTAGTAATAGGCGGTCGTCTCGACGCGATCGCGGAACACCCGCAGATCCGCCGACCACTGGTCGGAGGGCCGCCACAACAGCCGCAGCCGCGCGGAGTAGTCCCGATAGGGGTCGGCCTTGCGGCCCAGGTAGGTGTTCTGCAGATAGCCGTCGGTGTTGTAGTAGTTGAGCGAGGCGCGATAGCGGAGCTTGCCATCCGCGTCGATCGGGCCGCTGACGGCCAGCTGCGCCTTCTCCGATACGCCGTTGCCCACCCCCGCCCTGGCGGTGCCTTCGAAGTGATCGGCGGGATCGGCGGTGCGGATGAGGATCGCGCCGCCGATGGCGCTGCGGCCGTAGAGCGCGCCCTGCGGACCCTTCAGCACCTCGATTTCCTGGATGTCGGTGAGCTCGGTGTCGAACTCGTAGGGATTGGTCTCGAGCACGCCGTCGACCAGCACGGCGACCGACGGCTCGCTGTTGCGCGCCTGCGAGATGCCGCGGATGGTGATGAACGAGTTGCCGACGTTCTGCACCTCGACCATGGTCATGTTCGGGACCATGGCGACGAAGTCGCGGGGACTCTCGATTCCGGCCGACTCGATCGTTTTCTGGGTGAAGGCGTTCTCCGTCACCGGCGCGTTGATCAGGGTCTCCTCGCGCTTGCGCGCGGTGACCACGACTTCCTGAAGTGCCGGCTCGGCGGCCTGGGTCTGGGTCTGCGCCCACACCGGCGCAGCGGCCGGCAGGGCCCCGAGCGCGGCCACGAGACCGGGAATGATTCGGCGCGTAACAGTGAACATGTGCTACTCCCCCCGTTCGGATTGTTTATGACCTGGCTTCGGCACCCGCGGCGCCGGTCGCGAGCTCACGGCGCACGATCTGCGCGCCGGCGACCATGGCCTGCAGCTTGCCGAAGTCCGACTCGCGCGGTAGATACTTCATGCCGCAGTCGGGTGCGATCAGGAGCCTCTGCGGATCGACGAAAGGCAGCGCCCGGCGGATGCGGCTCGCCACCAGCTCCGGCGACTCGACGGCGTGATCGGCGAGGTTGATGACGCCGAGAATGATCCCCTTGGCGGTGAGGCCGCCGAGGACCGCGCAGTCGAGGCCCGACTGCGCGGTTTCGATCGACACCTGGTCGCAGCGGCACCCGGCGAGCTCCGGCAGGAAGGAATAACCGGGCGGGCGCACGTGGATGATCGCGGCGTAGCCGAAGCAGATGTGCACGGCGGTGGTTCCACCGGCGCCCTCGAGTGCGCGGTTGAGCACCTTGAGGCCCCAGGCGCGGGCTTCCTCCGGCCGCGCCTGCATATAAGGCTCGTCGAGCTGCACGACGTCGGCGCCGGCGCGGAACAGATCCCGTATTTCCTCGTTCACCGCCGCGGCGTAGTCCATCGCTGCCAGCTCGCGGCTGCCGCCGTAGAAGTCGATCTGTGCCTGCTGCGCCATGGTGAAGGGCCCCGGCACGGTCGCCTTGATATGCCGGCGGGTATGGCGGCGGAGAAACTCGACGTCGCGCACGCCGACCGCATGGCGGCGCCGTATCGGCCCCACGACGCGCGGCACCGGGTTCGGGTGACCGCTGCGGTCGAGGGCGGAGCCGGGATGCTCGAGATCGACACCCGCGAGCGCCGTGGCGAAGTGATTCGAGTAGCTCTCGCGCCGGATCTCGCCGTCGGTGATGACGTCGAGCCCGGCCTCTTCCTGGGCCCGGATGGCCAGCAGCGTAGCATCGTCCTGCGCCTCGGCCAGCCAGGGCTCGGGCACGCGCCACAGCTCGCGTGCGCGCACCCGCGGCGGAAAACGTCCCGCGAGCCGTGCGCGGTCGATCAACCACTCGGGCTGCGGGTAGCTTCCGACCAGCATTGTGGACAGCGGTTGCAGCATCGTTCAGCGTCCCCCGCCGGCGTTGGTGCGCTCCACCGCAGCGGCCGCCGGCGGCCAGGCCGCCTCGCGCGCCAGAGCGGCGCGGATGGCCATGCCGTGCTCGTCGAGGAGCGGCGCCGCGCGCACCGCGTGCGCACAAGCCCCGTCGAAGTGCAGGGCGCCGCGCACGGCGCGAGCGGCCGCGTGCGGCGGTTGCACCGGCACGATGAGGCCAAGGTGCTCGACCTGCGGATCACGTACGGCCTCGTCGATGCGATTGACGGGAGCATGCGGCACGTCCTCGGCCTTGAGGCGCTCGAGCCAGTGAGCGAGCGGCTGCTTCACGAAACGCGCGTCGAGCTCGAGCCGCAGCGACTCGTATTGGGCGATCCGCTGCTCGCGCGGATTGAAGCGCGGGTCGCCGCCGAGTTCCGGCGCGTCGAGTGCCGCGACCAGGCCGCGCCAGAATTTCTCCAGCGAGGAGAGGTGGATCGCGATCAGCCGCTCGTCCGCGGTACGCAGGATGTAGGCCTGAGCGAGTCGCGGCCGGTCGGCGGACGTCGGTGTGTCGCCGAGCGCGAAGAAGGCCGCGAAGGGCTCGATCGCGAAGTGCGCCATCGCCTCCAGCATCGACACCTCGACATGACTGCCGCGGCCGCTGCCGCCGCGCTGCACCAGCGCCGCGAGCACGCCGTGGGCGGCGTACAGCCCGGTGATGGCATCGGCGAGCGCGGGACCGAGGAACTGCGGCCGCCGGTAGTCGACCACCACGCTCAGGAAGCCGCTCAGTGCCTGGGCCACCGAGTCGTAGCTCGGCCGCTCGACGTATGGACCGCTCGCGCCGCAGCCGCTGATCGAGCAATACACCAGCCGCGGGTTGAGCGTCTGCAGGTGCGCGACGCCGGCGCCGAGGCGCTCGGCAGTCCCGGGCCGGAAGTTCTGGATGTAGACGTCCGCCTGCCGCACCAGGCTCTCGAAGAGCTCGCGGTCGCGCGGCTGCTTCATGTCGAGGGCGACACTGCGCTTGTTGCGGTTGTAGGCCTGGAAGTGCGGCGAGTACTGTCCGCCCTGGTAGGCGCGGTAGGGGTCCCCCTCCGGGCCCTCCACCTTGATGACGTCGGCGCCCAGGTCCGCCAGAGTCATCCCGGCGCAGGGGCCGGTGATGAAGGTGCCCTGCTCGAGCACGCGGATTCCGTCCAGTGCAGCGCTCATGGACCGCGCGTCCCGCTAGGCGTCATCGCCGGGCTCAAATCCCGCCGGCGCCGCGCCGTCGTAGTCGATGGCCTGCGCAGCGGCGTGCGACATCACGAAACCGATCGGACGCTGCTGCTCCTCGAGCAGGTGCGCCACCAGTCCGGCGGCGCGCGCCAGCAGCGGCACCCCCTTGAGCGCGAGTGGCGGATAGCCCGCGTCGAGCAGCACCGCGGGAATGGCGCCGGAGACGTTGAGCGCCAGCGCCCGGCCGAGGAGACGCGGCAGCAGCTTCTCGACCAGCTGCGCGACCGCCACGTGTCGCCCGCCGAGCTGCTCCGCGTGCGCGATCGCGAACAGCCGCGCGGCGCGCGGGTCGCCGCCGCGATGCAGCGGGTGACCGTAACCCGGGATGGCGCGGTGCGCCTCGCGGTACTCGCGCACCACTTCGCCCGCGGCGCGCTCGAGATCCGTGGCCGCCTCCGGCCGCGCGAGGATCTCCCCGAAAAAGCGTCCGGCCGCCTCCGAGGACCCGAGCACCACCGACCCGCAGCCGAGCAACCCCGCCGCCACCGCGCCCTGGACGGCCTCGGGCGAGGCGGCGAGCGTCATGCGCGCCGCCTGCACGCTCGGTACGAGCCCGTGCTCGGCAATCGCGACCAGCGTCGCATCGAGGACGCGGCGCTGCGCTGCCGAGGGAAGCGCTCCGGTCACCAACAGCCAGAAGTGCTCGGTAAAGCTCACCGTCCCGATCAGCTCGCGGGTGAGGTCGCGCCCGCGCACGACGATCGTCTCGGCGTTCGAGGCTGAGATCGCCGTAGCGCGCCGATCCTGGCGGCCGATCTTCACGTGCGTACCCCCCGGATTTAGAATTTCGTATAGCGAAATATCAGTCGATATACGAAACGATACTGCACCCCTGGCTCCCGCACCGTCAATACGCTGCATCGCCCCTACCGCGTTTTCGGATATCGAAATAGACTTACCCGCCATGCCGCGTCGCCGCTCAACGCCGCCGCGCCGCGAGGCGATGGGCGGGCTCGCCAAGGGTCTCGCGGTGATCCGCGCCTTCACGCGCGATCACGCGGCGCTCTCGCTGAGCGACATTGCCCGCAGCGCCTGCATTCCGCCCGCCACCGCGCGGCGCTGCCTGCTGACGCTCGAGGAGCTCGGCTACCTCACCCGCAACGGCCGCAGCTTTCTGCTGCGTCCCAAGGTGCTCGAGCTCGGCGCCGCCTACCTCGAGTCCATGAACATCGAGCTGATCACCCGCACCCACCTCGAGGAGCTGGCGCGCAACACGGCCGACTCGTCCGCGCTGTGCGTGCTCGACGGCGTCGAGATCGTGTACGTGGCGCGCGCCTCGGTGCGGACGCTGCTGCGCCTCGAGGCGCACATCGGCAGCCGCTTCCCGGCCTATGCCACCTCGACGGGCCGCGTGCTGCTCTCCGGCGTGACGCAGGAGAGGCTCGAGCACTATCTCGCCAACGTCCGCCTCGAGGCGCTCACCGAGCGCACGGTCACCGAGCCTGTGAAGCTCCGTGCGCTCATCGAGGAGTGCCGGCGCGGCGGCTACTCGGTGGTCGAGGACGAGCTCGCCTACGGCGTGATCGCGCTCGCCGTGCCGGTGCTCGACGCGCAGGGACGCGTGGTCGCCGCGCTCAACTCATCGAGCCACTCGCGGCGCATCAGTCGCAGCAAGCTCGTGCGCGAGCGGCTCGCCATGCTGCAGCAGGCGAGCCGTCAGATCTCCGCCGACCTCGCTACCGTGCCCTGGCTGTCCCTGAGCGCGCAGCGCTGAGCACGCTACAGCGCGCATTGCGGCGCTTGACGCACGCGTGGTCGGATCGGTAGCCTGATTGCGAAAAGTGTTTCGCTATCCGAAAAAAGAATCAATGCCCGGGGACTCGAGGCCGGCGCCGGCTTCGGCGGGCGCGCGCGGCGGCGCGGACCGCTTCTTCGCGCTCGCCGGGGCGCGGCTGCGCTATCGCGACGAAGGCGCCGGCGCGCCGGTGGTGCTGGTGCACGGTTGGACGCTCGACCTCGAGATGTGGAATCCACAGGTCGCCGCGCTGCGCGCCGAGTTCCGCCTGGTGCGCTTCGATCGCCGGGGTCACGGACTCTCGAGTGCGCGGCCCGGCTCAGGCTCCGCCGGAGCGCGGCGCGACGGCGCCGACCTCGCCGCGCTCTGCCGGCATCTCGGCCTCGAGCGCGTGGCCCTCGTCGGTATGTCGCAAGGCGCGCGCGCGGTGCTCGACCTCGCCTGCAGCGCGCCCGAGCGGGTTGGGGCGCTCATCCTCGACGGACCGCCCGCCCTCGATCTGTCGGCGCGCGACCCGGAGGTTCCACTTGCGCGCTACCGGCAGCTGGTGATGGAAGGCGGGATGGAGGCGTTCCGGCGCGAATGGGCGCGCCATCCGCTCGTGCAGCTGCGCACCCGGGCTCCCGCCGCACGCCGCCTCCTCGCGGCCATGATCGCCCGCTACCAGGGCGAGGATCTCGTCCACCCGAGCCTCGGCGGCCGGCAACCGCCGGCCCCGCGACTCGAGTCGCTGCGCGCGCCTGTGCTGATCCTCACCGGCGTGCATGATCTCGAGAGCCGAGTGCGCGCCGCGCGATGGCTGTGCGCGCAGCTGCCCGGCGCCGAGCTGGCCTCGGTCCCGGATGCCGGCCACCTGCCGAATCTCGACAACCCGGCCGGCTACACCGCACTCTGCCGGACGTTCCTGCACCGTCATGCCCAGCTGGTCGTCTAACTAAGGAGTCGCCATGCCGAAGATCCTGGTCCTCTACTACAGCAGCTACGGACACATCGAGGCGATGGCAAATGCGCAGGCCGAAGGGGCGGCGCGTGTGCCGGGCACGCACGTCACCGTCAAGCGCGTGCCCGAGCTCGCTCCCGCGGAGGTTGCGCGTGCGTCGGGATTCAAGCTCGACCAGGCCGCACCGCTTGCGGTGCCTGACGAGCTCGCCCGGTATGACGGCGTCCTGTTCGGTACGCCCACCCGCTTCGGCAACATGGCGGCCCAGATGCGCAACTTCCTCGACCAGACCGGAGCGCTCTGGACCGGCGGAGCGCTCGTCGGCAAAGTCGGCAGCGTCTTCTGCAGCACCGCCAGCCAGCACGGCGGCCAGGAAACCACCATCACCTCCTTCCACCACACGCTGTTGCATCACGGCATGATCGTGGTGGGGCTGCCTTACACGTTCAAGGATCTGGCCACTATGCGCGAGATCACCGGCGGCACGCCCTACGGGGCGAGCTGCGTGACCGGCGCGGGCAGCGAGCTGCGCATGCCGACGGAGCTCGAGCTGGAGATGTGCCGCTACCAGGGCGAGCACGTGACGCGGATCACCGCGCGGCTGTTCCCGGGATGACGCCGCGACGCCTGTCGTCTTTTCAGGTGCTGCTGAGGTCAGTCCTTCAGGTGCGCATCGAGCCCATGCGCCCTCATTTCGACGAAGTGCTCGGCTGGCGAGGTCAGTCCTTCAGGTGCGCATCGAGCCACCCGAACACCGCGTGGTGCCACTGGATGCTGTCGGCGGGCTTCAGCACCCAGTGGTTCTCGTTCGGGAACACGAGGAGGCGGCTCTCGATGCCGCGCCGCTGTAGCGCGGTGAAGACGCCGAGCCCCTGGGAGTAGGGGATGCGGAAGTCCTGCTCGCCGTGGATGACGAGCATCGGCGTGCGCCAGCTGGCGACGAAGTTGGCGGGGTTGAACTTCTCGTAGAGCTCGGGGGCGTTGTAGTAGGTTCCGCCCATCTCCCACTCCGGGAACCACAGCTCCTCGGTCGAGTAGTACATCATCCGCTGGTCGAAGACGCCGTCGTGGCTCACGATGCAGCGGAAGCGGTCCGGCCAGTTGCCCTCGATCCAGTTCATCATGAAGCCGCCGTAGGAGGCGCCGAGCGCGCAGACGCGCCCGCCGTCGAGCCACGGATAGCGCTCGAGTGCCGCGGCGAGTCCCTTCTGCAGATCGACGAGGGGCTTGCCGCCCCAGTCGCGACTGATGGAATCGGTGAATGCCTGGCCGTAGCCGGTCGAGCCGTGGAAATCGATGCCCACCACGCCGTAGCCGTGGCCGGCGAACACCTGCATGTTCCAGCGGTAGTGCCACTCGTTGCCCATGCTCCCCTGCGGGCCGCCGTGCACGATGAACGCCACCGGGAAGCGCCTGCCGGGCTCGAAGCCATGGGGTTTCATCACGTATCCGTAGACCGTCTCGTCGTTCCAACCCTTGAAGTCGAACTGCTCGAACTCGCTCAAGTTGCGCGCGGCCACAAGCACGTGATTCACGTCCGTGAGGCGCGCCGCGGCGCCACCGCGGGAGGGGATCGAGTAGAGGTCGGCGGGCCCGGCGAGGCTGGCGAGGCTGATCACGATCGAGTCGTGCCCCGGTGAGAAATCGCCCGCCTCGCCGTTGCCGATGAGCTTCACCGGCGTCCCGCTCTTCACGTCGATCGAATAGAGCGCACGCTGCCCGAGGTCGTCGACCGTGGCGAGCAGATGCCGCCCGTCGCCCGCCACGCCGAGGCGTCCCACCGAGCGGTCCCAGGAGGCGGTCAGTGCCCGCACGGCCCCGGTGCGCGCGCTGTGCAACATCACGTGGTAGCGGTCGGACTCGAAGCCAGGCCGATCCTGCGCCAGCCAGGCCAGGTCTCCGTCCGGCAGAAACACCGGCTGCGCGTCATCGGCGGGGTTCGCCGCGGTGAGATTGACCGGGGCCGACGAGCCGTCCACCGCCACCTGGTAGAGGTCGAAGTTGGTCGACCACGGCTCGGTGCGCCCGGCGATGCGGGTGGAGAACACCAGCGTCGCGCCGTCGGGACTGAAGGCATAGTCCTCATCGCCGCCGAAGGGCTTGCGTGGAATGTCTGCATCGAACCCCTTCGACACGTCGACTGGCACGCCTGCCGCTCCGTCGGCGCCGAGCCGCACGCTGAAGAGGTGCGAGCGGGTGCCGTCACCCCAGCTGTCCCAGTGGCGGACGAACATCCGGTCGTAGAGCCGGCCGCTCGCCTTGTCCTTCTCCTTCGCGTCCAGGCGGCTCCTGGTGCAGGCCAGGTCGGGACAGTCCGGGAAGACCGCCATCGAGAGGGCGAGCAGATTTCCCCGAGGCGAGACCTTCAGCGAGCCGACGTCGAGCGGGTAGTCGGTGACGCGCCGCGCCTCGCCCGAGGCGAGCGACAGGTGCCACACCTGCGAGCTGCCGCTGCGCTCGGAGAGGAAGTAGAGCGCACGCGAGTCACCCGCCCAGCGCGGACTCGAGTCATTCGTCTTGCCGTCCGTGAGGCGCAACGGCGCGCTGCCAGAGCGGCTGAGATCGAGCAGCCAGAGGCTTGTGCGGCCCTTGCCCGCCTCGAGATCCGTCTCGCGCTGCACGTAGACGACGCGGCGGCTATCGGGCGACACCTCGGGATCGCTTACGCGCTTCAGGATCACCAGGTCTTCGACCGTGAACGGGGCGTGAGGCGCGGCGCCCGGCGCGGCGCGCGCGCGCGGCACAGAGCCCGCGGCGAGCACGCACGCGAGCAGCGCGACATAGACGCCAGCGGGACGCATGCGGGTATCTTTCAGCCGACTTCGTCGGCGGGGATGGTCCAGGACTCGGTGCGCGCCGCGCTCAGCCACTCCTGCAGGGCGGGATCCTCGAGCACGGTCGCCATGTACCAGCGCGTGGTGTCGGAGACACGCGCGGCGTAGGTGTTGAAGCGCAGCACTACCGGCGCGTACATCGCATCCGCGATGGTGTAGTCGGTGCCGAACAGCCACGGCCCGCCGGCACCGAAGCGACGACGGCAGTCGTTCCAGATCTCGTCGATCCGCTCGACGTCGGCCGCGAGCGCGGCGGTCATCGCCGTGCGGCGGTTGCGCGCCCGCGCGTTCATGGGCCAGAGCGCGCGCAGATTGGAGAAGCCGGAATGCAACTCGGCCGAGATCGAGCGCGCCAGCGCGCGCGCCTCGCTGGCGCGCGGCCAGCCTCGCCCGGTGAGCTCGGCTGCATACTCGCAGATCGCGAGCGAGTCCCACACCGCGAGCTCGCCAACGCGCAGCACCGGCAACCGGCCGCTCGGTCCGTAGCGGTCGATCTGCTCGTGTGTGTCGGCCTGGTCGAGGGGGATCACTACCTCGGTGAACTCCACCCCGAGGTGCCTGAGGGCGATCCAGGCGCGCAGCGACCAGGAGGAGTAGTTCCTGTTGCCGATGGCGAGAGTGAGCTGCGCCATTTAAGTGGTAACCTTCAACTTGTGCTGAACGACGTGCGCGCCGTCGCGTTCGACCTCGATAATACACTGTGGGATGTGGAGCCAGTGCTGGCGCGCGCCGAAACGCGCCTGCTCGAATGGCTGCACCAGCACTGCCCGCGCATTCCCGAACAGGTCTCGCTCGAGGACATGCGCGCGGCGCGCGAGGAGCTGGCCCGCGCCGAGCCGCACAACGCGCACGACGTCACCTATCTGCGACTCGCCGCTCTCGAGCGCCACGCGCGCGAGTGCGGCTATGAGGAGGACATCGCGGCGCGCGCCTTCGAGGTGTTCCTCGCCGCGCGCTGCGAGGTGGAGGTCCTGCCCGACGTGCGCCCGGCGCTCTCACGCCTCGGCCGCACCTTCACTCTCGCCTCGCTCAGCAACGGCAACGCCGATCTCGGGCGCATCGGCCTCGACTCGGCGTTCGCCGTGTCGCTCAACGCGCGCCAGATCGGCGCCGGCAAGCCCGACCGCCGCTGCTTCGAGCGGCTCGCGGGCGAGCTGCAGCTCGCCGCGCGCGATATCGTTTACGTCGGGGACGACCCGTGGCTCGACGTCGCGGCGGCGCGCGCCGCCGGCTGCCGCAGTGCGTGGATGAACCGCCGCGCGTCGGCCTGGCCGGCCGGCCTCGCGCCCGCGGACCTCACCGTCCGGGATTGCAGTGAGCTTGCGGCGCTCCTCGGCGCCTAGTTGAATTGCTCCCTCAAGGCAAAGGGCGACTTCAGGCGGGCAGCGCCCGGCCGCGTGTCTCCACGACGACGAAGTACGAGAGCAGCGCCGCGGCGAGCGGCACCACCCCCAGCCAGAAGAGCACCTGCGTCAGGGCGGTACTGGAGCCGCCGGCGGCCGAAGTCACCCAGCCGATGATCAGCGGTCCGAGCGCGGCGAGCACCCGCCCCGCGTTGTAACAGAAGCCCGCCCCGGTGGCGCGGATGCGCACCGGGAACAGCTCCGGAAGATAGAAGGTAAAGGCGCCGAAGATGCCGTAGACGCCGGCACCGACGAGGGAGAGGAGCGTGAGGCGCGTCGACGGCGCGAGCTCGAGCCCGAAGGTCGCGAACAGCGCGAGAGCCGAGTACAGGAAGTAGACGATGAACATCGGCCGCCGGCCGAGCTTGCGGGCGAGGGGGATGGCCCCGAAGGTACCGATGAGGCCGCCGAGATTGAAGGCGTTCGAGGCATGCGCCTGCCACGCGGCCGCCAGCGCCTGCGCCTCTCGGGGCGAAAGACCGAGTCGCTGCGCCTCGTGTGCGGAGAGGCTCCCGCCGAGGAGCGGCACGAAGGCGTTGCAGCCCCACCAGCAGAGGATCGCCACGGCCGCCGCGAACAGCCCGCCGAGGGTCGCCGCCCGCATGCCCGGTGCGAACAGCTCCCGCGGCCCCGAGGGAGCGGAGCGCGCACGGCTCGCCCGCCACTGCTCGCTCTCGCGCAGGAAGATCCGCACCAGCAGAGCGAGCACCACCGGCAGGAGGCCGGCGAGGAACACGTAACGCCACGCGAGCTGCGGCTGGCCGGCGAACCACACGCCGGCGATCAGGTAGTTGGCGCCGCCGGCGAGCACCACGCCGAGCGGCGAGCCGGTCTGCATGATGACGCCGGCTTCGACCCGGCGGCTCTCCGGAACCGCCTCTGCGACCAGCGAGGCGCCGATGCCCCACTCGCCGCCGATGCCGAGCGCCGCGACCGCGCGGCACAGGATGAGTTGCCCGAGGTTGCCCACCAGCGCGCAGGCGCCGGTTCCGAGCGCGTATAGCGCGATGGTCGCGAACAGTGCGCGCTTGCGGCCGACCCGGTCGGCGATCCAGCCGAAGACGAAACCGCCGAGCGCCCAACTGACGAGCAGCACGGAGGTGATGACGCCGTTCCAGAACACCACGGCGGAACGGGCGCCGGGCGAGTCCGGCGGCAGGTGCAGCAGCGCCGGGATGCAGTTGCGCGCGACGAAGTTGAAGAGCACGGCGTCGTAGACGTCGAAGCCCCAGCCCGCCCAGCCGGCCGCGATGACCACCCAGTGATAGCCCGACAGGCCGAGGAACGTCGCCTGTGATCCAGTTAACGGACCCGTCTGCACGGCTGCCCCCGTTGCCGCAGTTAGCACTCTCGCAGCTGCGCTGCCAGCCGCCGCATTCGCAGTTTAGCTGCCGTTCAGGGCAGCGCGTCACAGTATGTGAGCGTGGCTTGGAGAGAGCCTGTGCACGGGCCGTTACACATGGGCAGGAGGCGGACCATGAGTGCCGATGCCGAGCGAGTCGTGCCGGTGGCGAACCTGCAGGAGTTCTTCAAGGACAGCCTGCACGGGGCGCTGGAGCGGAAGCACGTTGCGGTCGAGGATCAGACCGAGCACTACGTCGTGAATCTCCTCACGCTGTTCTCGCGCTCCGAGGCGCTCTACGAGGGCCCTGCGGGAGGTGCGCGCCTCAAGCCGCTCGTGGTCATGCTGTGCGAGGCACTCGAGGCGCCGACGCCGCCGGAGCGCAACCGCGCCCTGCAGCGCCTCGGCGACGTGTCGCTGTTCGTCGCGGGCTTCTTTGCGCGCAGCTTCGCCGCGCGCCTCGTCGACATCGACTATCACATCGCCATGGGCGGGCGCGCCTACGGTGAGCTGGCGCAGTCGGTGGCGCGCGGCCGCGGGCGGGTGCTCGGGGCCGTGTTCGCCGAGCTGTCGGAGAAATTCCAGCCGCTGGTGGACGCCCTCAACGACATCAGCGAGACCTCCTATCGCCATACCGACCAGGACATCCTGCGGCTCTACGAGCTGTGGCTCAAGACCGGCAGTACGCGCTGCTATTCAATTCTCGGGCGGCTCGGGGTGAAGCCGACCCGCGGCGGCGGCGGCAGTCCGCGCACCCATTGAAGAGCACATGCTGCTGTCGCGCCTGCAGGAGCTGATCGGCGGCATCTACGACGTCCGCGTCACCTATGACGTCTACGATTTCCTGGTGACCGACCGTGGCCGGCTGCCGCACGCGCCGCACGCCGGCCTCGCCGACGAGGAGCTGATCGTCGCGCAGAGCGATGACGGCACGGACGTGGCGCTGTCGCTGTATCTGGATCCGGCGCTGCTCGCGCGCCTCGCGCGCGCCGACCCGCTGGTCGAGCTGCACGGCGGCAACGTGGCGGACTGGTGGACGGCGCTCGAGGGAGTGAGCCACTTCCTCTACCTTGCCTGGAACGCCGGGCACGACAAGCCGGTGTCGCTGCTCGAGCTCGAGATGCAGGCCGAGGTCGACAAGTACGTCGCGAGCTACTGGCTGATGCGGCGCCAGTATCCGGGGCACTTTCCCGCGGAGCTGCGCCGCGTGCTGTTCGAGCGTGCCCGCATCGATCCGCGCCTGGCCGGGGAGCGGCGCCGCATGTACGGCGAGGCCAACCACTACGCAGCGCGCTTCTGCCGCCGGCTCGAACGGCGGCTGACGGACGCCGTGCACGGCGAGCGCGAGGTGCTGGCGGAGCTGCGCCGCTTTTATCGCCTGGGCAACGCGCGCAAGCGCGCGCACATCGAGCGGACTTCGTGAGGCCGGCGCAGCGGCTGCGCCGGCCGGATCAGTCCTCGTCGTCGGGCTCGCCGCGGAGTCTGCGGTCCTCGAGCGCGCGCTTCATCTTGATCCACTCGGAGAGCTTGCGCAGGTCGGTGCGCGTGGTGTTGCCGCGGCTGGCGCCGGGCAGCGTCGCCGCGTGGCGCGCGTAGGGATCGTAGCTGCCGTCCTCGTCCTTCAGGGTGAGCGCGGGCTCGCCGACTACCTGCAGCACCGGGCGCTCGAGGCCGGCAGGCGCGTCGTGCCACTTGAGCGAGGCCATGCCGCGGTCGTCATGCACGATGGTGCCCATGCGGCGGCGGTTGGGCTCGGCAGCGCCGGAGTTCTCTCCGGTCGTTCTTTTGTTTCTGGATTCGTCCACAGGATTATGTCGCCGGGGGCGATGTGCTTCACGCTGTGCAAGGGTAACCGCCCGCGCAACCGAGGTACTGCGATCTGCGTCACGGATCAATCGGCGACACTTGTGGTCGTTATGGCAAAGCGCGCGCGCAGCAGACCGACGATGGTCTTGCTGTCGGTAATGGTACCGGCGAGCGCCCATTCGCAGGCGGTCTCAAAGGGCAACCAGTGGATCTCGATCACTTCGGAACGCTCGTGCGCGGCGGCGGCAGGCGCGATTCCGCTCGCGAGGTAGAGATGCAGCACCTCGGTGAACACGCCGGGAGAGGACAGGCAGGTGCCGAGGCTCGTCCAGCGGCGGGCCTCGACGCCCGCCTCTTCGGCGAGCTCGCGCTGCGCGGTGCCGAGCGGCGGCTCACCGGGCTCGAGCTTGCCCGCCGGCAGCTCCCACAGCCAGCCGCCGCCCGCGTAGCGATACTGCCGCAGCAGGCAAACGCGCCGCCCGGCATCGAGCGCCACGGCGACCGCGCCGCCCGGATGGTGCACGACCTCGAGCTCGGTCCGATGCCCGTTGGGGAGCACGACCTCATCGGTGGTGACGCGGATGACGCGGCCGGTGAACTGCGTGGTCTGGCTGACGGGTTTCATGCGGCACATCGTAACCCGCGCTCCGGGACGCCGGTCGTCGCCAGTGCCGTGCGGTGGCGGGTATAGTCGGCGCGCCCATGGCAACTACCGCGCATCTCGAGAAGCTCAACGCCGCGCAGCGCAAGGCCGTGACCTATGGCGAGCCGCTCCCCGACAAGGGCTTCGCGGCGGGGCCGCTGCTGATTCTCGCCGGCGCGGGCACCGGCAAGACCGACACGCTGGCGCACCGCGTGGCGCACCTGGTGATCCATGGTGTCGACCCGGCGCGCATCCTGATGCTCACCTTCACGCGCCGTGCCGCCCAGGAGATGCGCCGGCGCGCGCACGAGATCACCAAGCGAGCGCTGAATGAATCGCTGGGCGGCGTCAGCGCCACGATCTCGCAACGCCTCGGCTGGGCGGGCACCTTCCACGCGATCGGCAACCGCCTGCTGCGCCACTACGCCGCGCACGTGCATCTCGACCCGCATTTCAGCGTCATCGATCGCGGCGACGCCGCCGACCTCATGGACAGCGTGCGCGCCGAGCTCGGACTGGCGGCGCGCGATCAGCGTTTCCCGCGCAAGGACACGTGTCTCGCGATCTATTCCAATCGCGTCAATACGCATGCCGCGCTCAAGGACACGCTCGAGCAGCACTTCCCCTGGTGCGCGCAGTGGGAGACGGAGCTCACCGCGCTGTTCCGCGCCTACGTGGAGCAGAAGCAGCATGCTCACCTGCTCGACTACGATGACCTGCTGCTCTACTGGCACGGGATGATGGGCGAGCCGCGGCTCGCGCAGCACATCGGCGCGCACTTCGACCACGTGCTGGTGGACGAGTATCAGGACACCAACCGGCTGCAGGCCGAGATCCTGCACGCCATGAAGCCCGACGGTGCCGGGCTGACGGTGGTGGGCGACGACGCGCAGGCGATCTACTCGTTCCGTGCCGCCGCAGTCGAGAACGTCCTCGGGTTTGCCGAGCGCTTCAAGCCGCGCGCCGAGGTGGTGGCGCTCGCGCAGAACTACCGTTCCACCCAGCAGGTGCTCGACGTCGCCAACGCGGTGATGGCCGAGGCTCCGCGCGCGCAGCGCAAGTACCTGCTGTCGATTCGCGGCCAGGGGGCACGGCCGCGCGCCGTCAGCGTCGATGAGCTGCAGACCCAGGCCGAGTACGTCTGCAGCGAAGTGCTGCGGCGGCGCGAGGCCAACGTGCCGCTCAGGCGCCAGGCGGTGCTCTTCAGGAGCGCGAGCCACAGCGACGTGCTCGAGGTGGAGCTGGTGCGGCGCAAGATCCCGTTCGTCAAGTACGGCGGGCTCAAGTTCCTCGAGGCGGCGCACGTCAAGGACCTGCTGTCGGTGCTGCGCTGGGCCGACAACCCGCGCAACACGCTGGCCGCTTTCCGCGTGCTGCAGCTGCTGCCGGGCATGGGCCCGGTCAGCGCCAGCGCGGCGATCGAGCACCTGGAGGCCGCCGGGCATGCCTTCGAGTCGCTGAAATCCTTCAAACCGCCGCAGACGCACGAGATGGACTGGCGGCGGCTCGTCGAGCTGATGCTGGCGCTCTCGGATCCCGAGCTGCAATGGGTCGGCCAGGTGCACCAGGTGCGCGAGTGGTACCAGCGGCACTTCGAGCGCATCTACCAGCACTTCCACACCCGGCTCGGTGACCTCGATCAGCTCGAGCATCTCTCGGGACAGTACCCGTCGCGCGAGCGCTTCATCACCGAGCTGACGCTCGACCCGCCGAACGCCACCAGCGATCTCGCGGGCCAGCCGGTGCTCGAGGAGGATTATCTGGTGCTCTCCACCATTCACTCGGCCAAGGGCATGGAGTGGGATACGGTCTACGTGCTGAACGTGGTGGACGGCAGCTTCCCTTCCGAGTTCGCCACCGGGAAGCCTGAGCTCATCGAGGAAGAGCGGCGGGTGCTGTACGTCGCCCTGACGCGCGCGCAGAACGACCTCGCGCTCCTCATGCCGCTGAAGTTCCATCTCACCCAGCAATCGAGTCAGGGGGACAACCACGTCTACGGCGGCCGCAGCCGCTTCATGACCGAGAAGGTGCTGAAGACGCTCGACGCCGTGACCTTCCGCGGCTCGCTCGGCGCCGGCGGCGACGCCCTGCAGCGCACCGGCGAGCAGGTCACCGTCGACGTCGGGGCGCGCCTGCGGGATATGTGGTAGGCGTTGCAGCCGCCAGGCGTGCGTGCGCCTGGCTGGTGCGGGCCGTTTGCTGTAAAGGAATCGTGATGCGGATTCACGAGCTGACGCTTGAGGAGTGCCGCTCGGCGCTCGCGCGCCTGGATTTCGGCCGACTCGCGTGCGCGCGCGACGACCAGCCGTATGTGGTTCCGGTCCACTTCGCCTACGACGGCGAGGGCCTCTACGGTCTCACCACCGCCGGCCAGAAGATCGACTGGATGCGATCGAATCCGCGTGTCTGCCTGGAAGTCGACGAGCGGCTGCGCTACGACCAGTGGTTGAGCATCGTGGTGCTGGGACGCTACGAAGAGCTTTCCGACTCCCCCGCCGGCGAGCACGCCCGCACGCGCGCGCTCGAGCTGTTGCAGCGGCGCGAGGGCTGGTGGCAGCCGGCGAGCGTCTCGAGGCCGGGGCGGGAGCAACGCGCGCCGATCTTCTACCGCATCCACGTGGCGCAGATGACGGGGCTGCGCGCCGAGCCCGACGGGGTGATCTGAGCGCCGCCGCTACTTCGCCGGCTTGACGAACTTCAGCGTGAAGCGGTCGCTCTCGCCGATGGCCGCGTACTTGTCGCGGTCCTTGTCCCCTAAGCGATAGGTGGGCGGCAGCGTCCACACGCCCTGCTCGTAATCCCTGGTGTCCTTCGGGTTGGCGTTCACCTGCGAGCTCGCCTCGAGCCGGAAGCCCTGCGCCTCGATCAGCTTGATCGCGTAGTCCTCGTTCACGTAGCCGCTCTTGGCCTTGGGGTCCTGCGGCACGGCGGGATTGCCGCGATGCTCGGCCACGCCGAGCACGCCGCCGGGTTTCAGGGCCCGGTACATGGTGGCGAAGGCTGCGGCTGCCTGGTCGCGCGCCATCCAGTTGTGGATGTTGCGGAAGGTGAGCACCATGTCGAGCGTGCCCGGCGGCACCACGTCCGAGCCATCGAGCGGGAAGGTCACGAGCGCCACCTGGCCATAGATATCCGGGCGCGCCGCGAGCTTGTGCCTGAAATCATCGAGGCGCCGGGTGATGTACTCGCTCTTGGGATCCGGCGCGATGACGCCCGCGTAGTACTTCCCCTTGTCGGCCAGCAGCGGCGCCAGCACCTCGGTGTACCAGCCGGGCTCCGGCCACACCTCGAGCACGCTCATCTCCGGGCGGATACCGAAGAACAGCAGCGTCGCCTTCGGATGCCGGTAGCGATCACGGGCGCGGTTTTCCTCCGAGCGCTGCTCGCCGGCGAGGATGCGGTCGAGAGAGAGCGAGGTCGCCTGGCGGGTGCTGTAGGTGGCGCAGGCGGCGCCGAGCAGTGCGCCGGCGACGACGCCCAGACGCTTCTTGTTGTTGGTGAGGATCATGAGTGAAAAAACCCCGCAGGGCGCGGGGTTCTTTTCAGTCCGGCCCGACAGGCGCCGGCCGTCAGCGACGGAACGGGCCGCCACCCTGGCGCGGACGCTGCGGGCGTTCCTGCGCCTCGTTGACGCGCAGCGGCCGGCCGTTCATCTGGAAGCCGTTCAGGGCCTGGATCGCGGCCTGCGCTTCGTTCTGGGCCATGTCGACGAAACCGAAGCCGCGCGGCTTGCCGGTCTCCCTGTCGTTGATGAGCTTGACGGACTCCACCTTGCCATGGCGTTCGAACAAGGTCTTTACGTCCTGCTCGGTTGCATTGAAGGGCAGATTGCCTACGTAAATCGTCGTCACTGGGAAGTCTCTCTATTTAAAGAGCGGGCAGCGGCGAGGCTCACGCCGTCGGCACGCATGTACCGCGTGGACAGTCAAACAGGTCAAGGCTTCAAGGCACACGATCGGCAGTGTTTCAGTCAATGCGCAGCGCTTGGGCCGGCGGCCTGCACCTGCGTTCGTGCACGGACGAGAGGGGCGGGGCGGGAGATGAAGTCAACACAATCGTACAAGGCGCACTCATCCACGACGGATACGAACGCCCGTGTCATGCTACTCCCGGCTTTCGCGGGACGCAAACCGGGAGACTTTCTTTGGAGGCGTTTCTCGTTTCCGCGGGCGTGGTGACGCTGGCCGAGCTCGGCGACAAGACGCAGCTGCTGGCGCTGCTGCTGGCGGCGCGCTTCCGTGCACCGCTGCCGGTGATCGCCGGAATCGCGACCGCGGTGCTCGGCAACCATCTGCTCGCCGGGACGGCAGGGACGCTGCTCGCGACTCTCATCGCGCCGCAGGTGCTGCGCTGCCTGCTGGTGGCATCCTTCATCGCCACCGCGGTGTGGATGTTGGTTCCGGACAAGGCGCCGGCCGGCGGCGCGCCCTTCGTGCGCTTCGGGGCCTACGGCACGACCGTCGTGACCTTCTTCCTGGTCGAGATGGGCGACAAGACGCAGATCGCGACGCTGGCGCTGGCCGCGAAGTATCAGGCGCTCGTCGCGGTGGTCGCGGGCACCACGCTCGGCATGCTGATCTGCGACGTGCCGGCGGTGCTGCTCGGCGGGGCGGTGGCCGAGAGGATTCCGGTCAGGCTGATGCACCGCATCGGCGCCGCGGTGTTCGTGGTACTCGCAGTGCTCGCGTTGCTGTAAGCGTCGCTCTTGCCGGCTGCTCACGCTCCGGCGGGCTCCAGATACGCGTAGCCGTCGAGCTCGCTCTCGTAGAAGCGCTTGAGGGCCTGGCTCTCGGCGATCGTCATGCGCCCGTCGCGGATGGCGCGCTCGCAGTCGCGCGCCAGGGCCGGGTAGAGCTCGGCGACGTCGTACTCCATGTATTCCAGCACCTTGTTGGCGGTGTCGCCCTTGACGATCTCCTCGATCCACCAGCCGCCCTCGTCGTGCAGCCGCACGTGCACCACGTGGGTGTCGCCGAACAGGTTGTGCAGGTCGCCGAGGGTCTCCTGGTACGCCCCGACCAGGAACACCGCCAGGTAATACTTCTCGCCGCTCTTCAACTCGTGCAGCTCGAGCGTGCGCTTCACGTCGCGCATCGAGACGAAGTGATCGATCTTGCCATCCGAGTCGCAGGTGATGTCGGCGAGCACAGCGGTACGGGTCGGACGCTCATCGAGCCGGTTGATCGGCAGGATCGGGAACAGCTGGTCGATCGCCCAGCTGTCGGGCAGCGACTGGAACACCGAGAAGTTGCAGAAGTAAGTGTCCGAGAGAATCGACTCGAGGTCGTCGAGCTCCTCCGGAAGCCGCTCGAGCTTGCGGCAGGAGTCGCGGATCTTGGCGCAGGTGGCCCAGTAGAGCCGCTCGGCCAGGCCGCGGAACTCGAGCGACAGGAGTCCCAGATTGAACATCTGCAGCACCTGCTCGCGCGCCGTGAGCGCGTCGTGATAGCACTCGACCAGGCGCCGCTCGCTGACTGCACGGTAGGCCTCGAACAGATCCTGCACCGGCTGCGGCAGCTCCTCGTCACCCGAGTAATCCTCGGCCGCGTAGCCGGTGACGCGGAACTTGTCGAGCGCCGAGGAGCCGAGCGCATCGAAGATGAGCACGCTGTGATAGGCGGCCACCGCGCGCCCCGACTCGCTCACGATCATGGGGTGGGGTATGTCGCGCGCGTTGCACACGCTGGCGATGCGGTACACCACGTCGCTCGCGTACTCGTTCAGTGTGTAGTTCATCGACGAGGCGAAGTTCGTGCCGCTGCCGTCGTAGTCGACGCCGAGGCCCCCGCCGACGTCGATGTACTGCAGCCCCGCGCCCATGAGCTTGAGCTCCGCGTACACGTGCGCCAGCTCGTTGATGGCGTCCTTGATGCGGCGGATGTCCTGCAGCTGGCTGCCGGGATGGCAGTGCACCAGCTGCAGGCAGTCGAGCATGTCGTGCGCTTTCAGCACGTTGAACATCTCGAGGATCTCGGTAATGAAGAGGCCGAATTTCGACTTCTCCCCCGCCGAGGCGCTCCAGCGCCCCGAGCCCTCGCTGAAGAGCTTGACGCGCACGCCGATGCGCGGCCGGACCTGGTAAGTGGCGGCGTGCTTCAGGATCAGCCCGAGCTCGTCGAAGTTCTCGACCACCGGAATGATGGTGCGGCCGAGCTTGGTGGCGAGCGTCACGGCCTCGATGTAGCTGTCGTCCTTGAAGCCGTTGCAGACGATGAGCCGCTCGGGGGCGTTCTCGGTCATGGCCATGACCGCGAGCAGCTCCGGCTTCGATCCCACCTCGAGCCCGAAGCCGTACTCGCGCCCGTAGCGGTAGACCTCCTCGACCACCAGGCGCTGCTGGTTCACCTTGATCGGGAACACCGCGGCGTAGCGGTTCTTGTAGTCGTTCTCGGTGATGGCGGAGGCGAAGGCATCGTGCATGCGCTTCAGGCGGTGCGCCAGGATGTCGGAGAAGCGCACCACCACCGGCGTGCTCAGGTCGCGCGCCTGCAGTCCCTCGACCACCTCGTAGAGATCGATCTCGCGCTCGACGGTCGTATCCGGCCGTACCACTACGTGCCCGGCGTCGTTGATCGAGAAGTAGCCTTTGCCCCAGGCGGCGACGTTATAGAGATCGAGGGAGTCCTCGATCCGCCACGGCTGTGCGGGGTTGAACTTGCGGTTGCCGTTGAGGGCGATCTTCGGATCGGCGGCCACGGGGCGCGTTATATCAAAATTGCGCGACCGGCGAGAGTGCTGCGTCACACAGTGTCGGGTCCGCGCGTCACCGCGCGTGCCGGATCGCGGATCCATTCGCTCCACGAGCCGGGGTAGAGCTTCGCGCCGCTCAAGCCGGCGACTTCGAGCGCGAGCAGGTTGTGGCAGGCGGTTACGCCCGAGCCGCACATCGCCACCACGGCCGCGGGCGGCCGCCCACGCAGCGTCGCGGTCCAGGCGCGCCGCAGGTCGGCGGGGGTGCGGAACTGCCCGAGCGGGTCGAGGTTGCCGGCGTAGGGGTGATTGTGCGCGCCCGGGATATGCCCTGCGACCGGGTCGATGGTCTCGTTCTCGCCCGCGAAGCGATCGGCGCCGCGCGCGTCGACGAGCAGAGGCTCACCGCGCGCCAG
>DAHUXE010000091.1 GCA_027307325.1 Gammaproteobacteria bacterium
CGCGCGCAGCAGCGCGAGCGGATGCCGGCCGAGCGTGAGGCCAAGGGAAGCGTAATCGGCGCAGATTCCCTCACCCTCGGAAGGCGCGGCGAGCAGCGGGCGGCCCTCCGCGAAGCCTGCGACCTCGCCCGCCTGCTGGTCCGCGGCCGCCGCGAGGGGCAGCGGCCGCTCGCTGCCCGCGACCTCCCAGAAGGCCAGATGCCGATTGCCGCTCAAGGAAGCGAAGGCTCCGGCCGCAGCGAGAGCCTCGAGATCGCCGCGATCGAGCCCGGCGCGCGCGGCGAGCTCCGGTACGCTGTCGAAGGGGCGCACGGCCCGCGCCTGGATCAGGCGGCTCGCGCCAGCCTGCGACAGGGATTTGACCAGCCGCAGACCTAAGCGCAGCGCCGGCTCGTCGTCGGCGCGCCGCTCGAGCGTCGCATCCCAGAGCGAGACGCAGGCGTCAACGGGGCGCACTTCGACGCCGTGGGCACGCGCATCGCGCACCAGCTGCGCCGGCGCATAGAAGCCCATCGGCTGGCTGTTGAGGAGCGCACAGGTGAAGGCCGCCGGCTCGTAGCACTTGAGCCAGGCCGAGTCGTAGACCAGCAGCGCGAAGCTCAGGCTGTGTGCTTCCGGGAAGCCGTATTCGCCGAATCCCAGCATCTGCCGGTAGATGCGCTGCGCGAACTCGTCGGGGTAGCCCCTGGCCCGCATGCCGGTCAGCAGCCGCTCGCGAAAGGGATCGAGTCCCCCGGTTCTCTTCCAGGCACCCATCGCACGGCGCAGCGCGTCTGCCTCCCCGGGCGTGAAGCCCGCGGCGACGATCGCGATCTGCATCACCTGCTCCTGGAAGAGCGGCACACCGAGCGTGCGATGCAGCACCGCGCGCACCTCCTCGCCCGGATACTCGACCGGCTCCATTCCGCAGCGGCGCCGCAGGTAGGGATGCACCATGTCGCCCTGTATCGGCCCGGGCCGCACGATCGCGACCTCGATGACCAGGTCGTAATAGTTGCGCGGCCTGAGGCGCGGCAGCATCGCCATCTGCGCGCGCGACTCGATCTGGAACACACCGATGGTGTCGGCGCGGCAGATCATGTCGTAGACGCGCGGGTCCTCGGCCGGCAGCTCCCCGAGCGCGTGACGCGTGCCGCGGTAGTCGTTCACCAGCGCGAAGGCGCGCTTGAGCGCGGTAAGCATGCCGAGCGCCAGCAGATCCACCTTGAGAAGCCCCAGGTCGTTGAGATCGTCCTTGTCCCACTGCACCACGGTGCGTTCCGGCATGGCGGCGTTCTCGATCGGCACCAGCTCTTCGAGCAGGCCCTGTGCGATCACGAAGCCGCCGACGTGCTGCGACAGGTGGCGGGGGAAGCCCGGGAAGGCGGTGAGCTCGGCGGCGAGCGGCAGCAGGTGCCCGAGCCAGGGGGCTTGCGTCTCGAAGCCGGCGGCGCGCACCCTCTCGGGGATAGTGGTGCTGCCATCCCACCATTGCATGGCGCCGGCGAGACGGCCGCACTCCTGCGGCGTGAGCCCGAACACCTTGCCGAGATCGCGCAGCGCGCTGCGCGGGCGATACATGATGACCGTCGCGGCGAGCGCCGCCCGC
>DAHUXE010000104.1 GCA_027307325.1 Gammaproteobacteria bacterium
GGCCGATCACCCACTCCATCCGCTTCGAGGAGGTCGTGGACCTGCTCGGCCTCGGCTCGCTCCTCCACCGCCGGCCGCACGAGCTCTCCGGCGGCGAGCGCCAGCGCGTCGCGCTCGGGCGCGCGCTCCTGTCGCAGCCGCAGCTGCTGCTGCTCGATGAGCCCCTGGCCGCGCTCGACGTGGCGCGCCGCGCGGAGGTCCTGCCCTACCTCGAGACGCTGCGCGACTGGCTGTCCATCCCCATGGTCTACGTGAGTCACCAGCTCGACGAGGTGCTGAGACTCGCCACCTATATGGTCCTGCTCGAGGAGGGCCGGGTGCTGACCGCCGGCCCGGTCGGGGAATTGAGCCTCGGCCCCGAGCTGCGCAGCGTAGTCGCGCCCGAGCTCGTCGGCGCGGTGCTCGAGGGGCTGGTGACCGGGGTGGATGCAGCCGGCGGCACGGCCGAGCTCGCCATCGGCTCCGGGAGGCTGCAGGTGACCCTCAAAGATGTGCGTGCCGGGGCGCGCGTGCGCGTTCAGCTGCTGGCGCGCGACGTCATCCTCGCAACGGCACCCGTCGAGCACCTGAGCGTGCGCAACGCCCTCCAGGGCACGGTCACCGAGATCACGCCGGACGACGCCGCCAGCGTGCTGGTGAAGGTCGACGTCGGCGGACCCGTCGTGCTCGCGCGCATCACCGCGGGCGCGCGTCAGGCGCTCGCGCTCGCGCCCGGAGATGCGGTGTGGGCGTTGGTGAAGGCGGTCTCGACGCGCGGCCACGCCTTTCGCCTCTTCGGCGCCCCGCCGCAGCGCGCCTGAAAGGCGCGCCGGCGGCGAGCTCTAAGCGTCGGGAATCGCCTTCTCGCTCACCATCGTCAATACGTCGTAGTTGGCGACCGCCTCGCCGTTCTGATTGGTGATGGCGGTGTCCCAGCGCACCTCGCCATAGCCCGCACCCGCGCGCAGCGATTTTTCCTTGGCGGTGAGGCGCACGCGGATGCGATCGCCGGGCTTCACCGGCTTCACGAAGCGCAGGCTGTCGATCCCGTAGTTGGCGAGCACCGGCCCGTAAGGCGCATCGACGAACAGTCCCGCAGCCGCCGACACCAGGAAGTAGCCATGCGCGACCCGCCCGCCGAAGAGCGGATTGCGCTGCGCCTCGGCCTCGTTCATGTGTGCATAGAACCTGTCGCCCGAGAGCGCCGCGAAGCGCTCGATGTCATCGACCGTGACCTCGCGCTCGGGCGAATGGAAGGTATCGCCGATCTTGAGCGAGCCGAAGGGCTTGCGGAACGGATGCACCCCCGGATCGAGCTCCCGTGCCCCTCTGATCCAGCGGCCGCTCGCCGCCGTGATTACATCGGGCGTCCCCTGGACCGCGGTGCGCTGCAGGTAGTGCATCACGCCGCGGATACCGCCCATCTCCTCGCCGCCGCCCGCACGCCCCGGGCCGCCGTGCACCAGGTGCGGGAGCGGCGAGCCGTGGCCGGTCGATTCCTTCGCGCAGTGCCGATTCACGACCACGATGCGTCCGTGGAACGGTGCCAGCCCCAGCACCAGCTGCGCCGCCACCGCGTCGTCGGCGGTGAACACCGAGCCCGCCAGGCTCCCCCCGCCGCGGCGCGCGAGCTCGATCGCATCGCCCGTGTCCCGGTACGGGACCACTGTACAAACGGGCCCAAAGGCCTCCACCGAGTGGATGGCGCGCCCGCGTGCGGCGTCGCGGCAATAGAGCAACGTCGGCGCCATGAAAGCGCCCCGCTCGGCGTCGGCGCCGAGCAGCTGCGGTTTGCCGGTACCGCCCGCCACCACCTCGGTTTCCTGTTCGAGCTTCACGAGCTGTTCGGTCACCTCGCGGCGCTGGCTGAGCGATGCGACCGGGCCCATGCGCACCTGCTCGAGGCGCGGGTCGCCCACCACGACCTTGGCGAGCGCAGCACGCAGGGCGTCGATGACCTCGCCGGCACGCGCCTGCGGCACGATCGCCTTGCGGATCGCGGTGCACTTCTGACCGGCCTTGACCGTCATCTCGCGCACCACCTCGCGCACGAACAGATCGAGCTCGGGCGAGCCGGGGTGGGCGTCGGGGCCGAGAATCGAGGAATTGAGCGAATCGGTCTCCGCCGTGAAGCGCACGGAGTTGGCCGTGACCGTGGGATGCTGGCGGAGCCCGAGCGCGGTGGCCGCCGAGCCCGTGAACGACACGACATCCTGGCAGGTGAGGTGCGCGAAGAGATCCCCGACCCCGCCGCAGATGAGCTGCACCGCTCCCTCGGGCAGAATTCCCGATTCGAGAATGCGGCGGAAGACACGCTCGGTTAGATAGGACGTCTGCTTGGCGGGCTTCACGATCGCCGGCACGCCTGCGAGCAGCGCCGGCGCCAGTTTCTCGAGCATGCCCCATACCGGGAAGTTGAAGGCGTTGATGTGCACCGCCGCTCCCTCGAGCGGCACGCACAGGTGCTGCCCGACGAAAGTTCCGGTCTTCGACAGTGCCTCGACGCTGCCGTCCACGTAGACCGCGCTGTTGGGCAGCTCGCGCGTACCCTTGCTCGCGTACACGAACAGGGTGCTGATGCCGCCGTCGATGTCGATCCACGAGTCCCCGCGCGTGGCCCCCGTCGCGAACGAGACCGGGTAGTACTCGTCCTTGTGCTCGCTGAGATCCCTGGCAACCGCCTTGAGGAGCGCCGCACGCTCGTGGAAGGTGAGGCGGCGCAGATTAGGTCCCCCGACCGCGCGCGCCCAGGCCAGCATCGCTGCCGCGTCCAGCCCGGCGGCGCTGGCGTGCGCTATCACCTCGCCGGTGGTGGCATCGCGCAGCGCCGCGCCGTCGCCGGTGCCGCTGCGCCATCGGCCAGCGGCGTAGCTCTGAAGCTGCATGGCCTCACTCCTCGATGGTCGTCACCTGTCCGTCGATCCGGTACGAGCGCCCGCGGAACAGCGCCACGCGCTCACCGCGCTGATTTCTGACGCTGATCTCGTAGATGCCGTTGCGCTTCGTGCGCCACAGCTCAGCAGCCTCGGCCGTGAGCTCGTCGCCGGCGCGCGCCGCCGCGAGGAAGTCGATCGCGCCCGCCGCCGCCACCGTGCTCTCGTTGTAGGAATTGCACGCAAACGCGAACGCGCTGTCGGCCAGGGCGAAGATGATGCCGCCGTGGCAGACATCATGGCCGTTGACCATGTCAGGCCGCACCGTCATGACGACCCGTGCCCGGCCGGGCCGCACCTCGGCGAGCCGCATGCCGAGAGCCTGCGAGGCGCGATCGCGCCCGAAGAGCGCCTGCGCGCAGCGCTCGGCCACACGCTGCGCCCGCTCCTCGCCTGACTTACTCACGGCATGAATCCCCTGCCGAGGCACAAGGATGGGCCGCCGCCCCGACCTTCATAGTCCGGAGAACCGCGGCGAGCGCTTCTCGCTGAACGCCGCCACGCCTTCCGCGTAGTCGGCGGTACGCCCGAGCTCGGCCTGATAGTCGCGCTCGACGTCGAGCTGCTCCGCGAGCGTGCGGCCGAAGCTCTCGCAGATCGCCTGCTTGGTGCGCGCGAGCCCGCGGGTCGGCGCGTTGGCGAAGCCCTGCGCGAGGCCGTCGACGACGCCGGCGAGCTCGGCGTCCTCGACGCAGCGCCAGATGAGTCCCCAGGCGGCGGCCTGCTCGGCCGGGAGCTTCTCACCGAGCAGCGCGAGGCCGAGCGCACGCGCGGTGCCGACCGCGCGCGGCAGGAACCAGGTACCACCCGAGTCGGGCACCAGCCCGAGCCGCGAGAAAGCCTGCACGAAGCTGGCGGAGCGCGCCGCCACCACCAGGTCGCAGGCGAGCGCGATGTTGGCGCCCGCGCCGGCGGCGACCCCGTTGACCGCCGCAATTACCGGCAGCGGCAAAGCGCGCAGCACGAGCACCAGCGGCTTGTAGTTGCGCTCGATGGACTCGCCGAGGTCCGCCGCCCTGCCGCCCGGACTCACCGCCCGGTCGTTGAGATCCTGCCCGGCACAGAAGCCGCGCCCCGCCCCGGTAATCACCAGTACGCGCGCCTGCGAGGCGCGCACGTCGGCGAGCGCGCTGCGCACCTCGGCGTGCATCTCGGTGTTGAAGCTGTTGAGGCGCTCCGGGCGGTTGAGCGTCAGACGCGCGATGCCGCCGCTCGAGTCGAAGAGAATAGTCTGGTAGCTCACCCTCACCTCCCGGCGCGCGCCTACTTCTCGTCGTAGTCGAGCTCGAGCGTAGCGCTCCTGACGCGCGACTGGCACGCCAGCACGTAGCCCTGCTCGAGCTCCCAGTCCTCGAGGGCGTAGTTCTGCGCCATCTCGACCTCGCCGCGCACCACCTTGGTACGACAGGTCGAGCACACGCCGGCGCGGCACGAGAAGGGCAGCTCGATGCCGGCGCGCGCCGCGGCATCGAGCACCGTCTCCTCGCCGATCTGCATGGTGAAGGAGCGGCGGCGCCCATCCATCGCTATCGTGACTTCGGCACGCGCCGCGGCCGGGGCGGCGGCCGCCGGGCCCGGCTCGGCCGCGGGC
>DAHUXE010000110.1 GCA_027307325.1 Gammaproteobacteria bacterium
GGGCCAGGGCGGGTCGGCGAGGCGCGCCGGATCCACCCGGGCAGCGGCGAGCTCGTCGAGGGGCAAGCGCAGCCGTCCGGCGCGCGCATCGCGCGGCAGGTGCGCCAGCAGCTCCCCCTCGCGCAGGGCCGCGCCGAGCGCGCACGCGGCGGCGCGCTCGACCTGTGGAGCCGCGAGCCGCACGAGGGGGATAAGGGCCGCCTCGGCCCAGCGCTCGCAGTAGCGCGCGAGCTCGCTCCGCGTCTCGAAAGCCGCCGCGGCGAGATCCCAGTCCGCCGCCTCCACGAGGCCGGTGAGGCCCGCCAGCAGTTGCGGCTCGCCACCGGCGAGGGCGGCCACGGCGGCGCGGGTCGCGGGGTGTGCCGGTGTGCCTGCGGCGGTGCGCATGCACTCCGCGCGCCACCATTCGAGGCGCAGGTGCGCGGTCTGGTGGTCGAGTCCCGGCTTCAGGCTCGCGCCGATCTCCTCCTCGATGGCGCACAGCGCCGCGAGCAGCGGCCGCTGACTTCCCGGGGCGTAGAGCCAGGCGAGGGCGCGGGTCGCGGAGGCGTCCGGCCTCGCGAGGCTCATTCAGTCGAGGCCGGCGGAACGGCGAGCGTCGGCGCATCCGCGTTGCGGGCGAGCTGCGTCACCTGCTCGAGCACCGGGAGCGGTGCGTCCGCGGTCACGCCGAGCTCGGTAAACCGCCGGGCCTGCGGCAGCACGTGCCGCTCGAGCGAGCCGACCGCGGCGTTGTACGCCTCCACCGCGGAGGCGAGGCGCTGCCCCACGCGGGCGAGGTGTCCGTCGAAGCTCGACAGGCGCCGGTACAGCTCCTGGCCCAGATCGCGGATGACCGCCGCGTTGTGCGTCACCTCGGACTGGCGCCAGCCGTAGGCCACGGTCTTCAGAAGCGCGATGAGGGTCGAGGGGGTGGTGATGATGACGCCCTGGCCGAGCGCATTCTCGATGAGCTCGGGGCGCTCGGCGAGCGCGGCGGAGAGGAACTGGTCTCCCGGCAGGAACAGCACCGCAAACTCCGGGCTGCGCTCGAACTGGCTCCAGTAGCTCTTGGAAGCGAGTTCCCGCACCCGCGCTTCCACCTGGCTTGCGTGACGCTTGAGTGCCTGGGAGCGCTCCTCCTCGGTCGGCGCCTCGAGCGCCGCGAGATAAGCATCGAACGGCGTCTTGGCATCGATTACGAGATCGCGCGCGTCCGGCATGTGCACCACGAGATCGGGGCGCAGCGCGCCTGCCTCGCCCGTGACCCGCAGCTGCTCGGTGAAGTCGCAGTGCTCGGTGAGGCCGGCGAGCTCCACCAGGCGGCGCAACGTGAGCTCGCCCCAGCGCCCGCGCACCTCGGGGCGGCGCAGCGCCGTCACCAGATTGCGCGTCTCGCGCGACAGCTGCGCCTGCCCGCCGCTCAGGGTCTCGATCTGGGTACGCAGGCTCGCAAACGCCTCGCGTCGCTCACGCTCGAGGGCCTGGACCTGAGCCTCGGTGCGCTCGAGGGCCACGCGCAGTGGCAACACCAGCTGGGCGACCGCCGCCTCGCGCTCCTTCAGCGCCCCCGCAGCGACCGCCTGGTCGCGCCCGAGCGTCTCCCGCGCCAGCTGCAGGAACAGCTCGTTGTTGGCGCGCAGCGCCTCGCCGGCCAACGAATCGAAGGAGGCGCGCAGGCGCGTCTCGGACTGCTCGAGGAGCTGCGCGCGGTCCGAGGCCCCGAGGGCGCTCGACTCGAGCCGCACGCGCGCCGCGGTCAGCTCGACGTGCAGTGCCTCGATGCGGCGCGCGGCGCGCAAATGCGCGATGAGCGCGCCCAGCACCGCGCCGGCGACCAGCCCGGCGGCGGCGACCACGAGCAGCGCGACGAGCATGCTCACCGCGCGCCGTCGCGGCGCGAGAAATGCGCGAGGTAGTTGACCGCCACGCTGGCGCTGAGCGCCGCACTGCCGGTGAAGGGATTCACCTCGATGCCGCGCAGCTCGAGCAGCGTGAGTCCCGCGGTGCGCGCCCAGCGGGCCAGCTCCGCGGGGCGGATGAGGCGCTCGTACTCGTGCGTGCCGCGCGGCAGGAGCCGCAGCAGGTATTCCCCGGCGACGATCGCCTGGAGGAACGAGCGCAGGTTACGGTTGAGCGTCGAGACGAACAGCGCGCCCCCCGGCCGGGCGAGCGCGGCGAGGGTGGCCACCATGGCGGCGGGCTCGGGCACGTGCTCGAGCATCTCCATGCAGGTGACCACATCGAAGGCGCCCGGGGCCGCGGCGGCCAGCTCGGCGGCGTCGGCGACGCGGTAATCGATGGCGAGGCCGGATTCCGCGGCATGGAGACCTGCGACCTCGATCATCCCCGGCGCGAGATCGATGCCGGTGACGCTGGCGCCCGCGCGCGCGAGCGCCTCCGCGAGCAGTCCCCCGCCGCAGCCGACGTCCAGCACCCGCTTTCCGGCGAGCGTGGCACGCGCGCCGACATACCCGGCGCGCACCGGGTTCAGCAGGTGCAGCGGGCGGAATTCTCCGTGGGTGTCCCAGAAGCGCGCCGCAAGGGCGTCGAACTTGCCGAGCTCGCCCGGATCGGCGTTGGCGGTGTGCGTGGTTCCGGAGGTCAGCATGACGGGGCGTCGTCCACTTGCGGCGCAGTATATCGGTGCGCCGCACGGCCTGCGCGCAGGCAAACTCCGCGTGTGCGCGCGCTTTTCTCGCGCGGCTTGACAAGCGCGGCGGAACCGCCACGGGGGGCAGCCGCGAGCGAGGGGCCGCGGGGTGCTTCATGGTAGAATTTCTCCTTTATTTCGGCCCTCCAACCCCCACAGCGAATGCCTGAGATCGCCCGCGAAGTTCTGCTGGTCAGTCTCGAAGAGGAGATGCGGCAGTCCTATCTCGACTATGCAATGAGCGTGATCGTCGGGCGTGCGCTGCCCGACGTGCGCGATGGCCTCAAGCCCGTGCACCGGCGCGTGCTGCACGCCATGCGCGAGCTCGGCAACGACTTCAACAAGGCCTACAAGAAGTCGGCGCGCGTCGTCGGGGACGTGATCGGCAAGTACCACCCGCACGGCGACACCGCGGTGTACGACACCATCGTGCGCATGGCGCAGCCGTTCTCCATGCGCTATCTGCTGGTCGACGGGCAGGGGAATTTCGGCTCGGTGGACGGCGATATGCCGGCGGCCATGCGCTACACCGAAGTGCGCATGACGCGCATCGCGCACGAGCTGCTCGCCGACATCGACAAGGAAACCGTCGACTTCGTCCCGAACTACGACGAGAGCGAGTCCGAGCCCTCGGTGCTGCCGACGCGCATTCCGAACCTGCTGGTCAACGGCCAGACCGGCATCGCGGTCGGCATGGCGACCAATATCCCGCCGCACAATCTCACCGAGACGGTCAACGCGTGCCTGGCGCTGCTCGATGACCCGGGCGTGCCGCTCGCCACGCTCATGCAGCACATGCCGGGACCGGACTTTCCGACCGGCGGCATCATCAACGGCGCCCAGGAGATCGCCACCGCCTACCGCACCGGACGCGGGCGGCTGTCGGTGCGTGCCAGGGTGAGCATCGAGGAGGTCGGCCGCGGCGACCGCCAGGCGATCGTGGTCACCGAGCTTCCCTACCAGGTCAACAAGGCGCGGCTCATCGAGCGCATCGCCGAGCTGGTGCGCGAGAAGCAGCTCGACGGCATCGCCGGCGACGGCCTGCGCGACGAGTCCGACAAGGACGGCATGCGCGTCGTCATCGAGCTGAAACGCGGCGAGGTGACCGAGATCGTCCTCAACAACCTCTACGCGCAGACGCCGATGGAGACGGTGTTCGGCATCAACATGGTGGCGCTGCTGGACGGGCAGCCGAAACTCATGTCGCTGAAGGAGATGCTGGAGGCCTTTATCCGGCACCGCCGCGAAGTCGTTACCCGCCGCACGATCTACGACCTCGGCAAGGCGCGCGAGCGCGCCCATATCCTCGAGGGCCTGGCCGTCGCGCTCGCCAACATCGACGCCGTGATTGCGCTCATCAAGGCGGCGCCGAATCCGCCCGAGGCGCGCGCCGCGCTGCTCGCGAGCCCCTGGCCGCCGGGGCTCGTGACCGAGCTGCTCGAGCGGGCCGGCGCAATCTCGACCCGCCCCGCGGGGCTGGCCGCCGACTTCGGCCTGAATGGCGGCGGCTACCGTCTGTCGGAGGCCCAGGCCCAGGCAATTCTCGACATGCGGCTGCACCGGCTCACCGGTCTCGAGCGCGCGAAGATCATCGAGGAGTACCGGGGACTGCTCGACAGTATCCGCGATCTCACCGATATCCTGGGCCGCCCCGAGCGGCTCACCCAGGTGGTGCGCGCCGAGCTGCTCGAGGTGCGCGACGCCTACGGCGATACGCGCCGCACCGAGATCAGCCGCGATCACCTGAATCTCACCACCGAGGACCTGATCGAGCCGCAGGACGTGGTGGTGACGCTGAGCCACGCGGGTTACGCCAAGGCGCAGCCGCTCACCGAGTACCAGACGCAGCGGCGCGGCGGGCGCGGCAAGACCGCGACCGCGGTCAAGGACGAGGATTTCGTCGAGAAGCTGTTCGTCGCCCACACGCACGACACGGTGCTGTGCTTCTCCAACCGCGGCAAGGTCTACTGGCTGAAGGTCTACGAGCTGCCGCAGGCCGGGCGCGGCGCGCGCGGCAAGCCGATGGTGAACCTGCTGCCGCTCGGCGAGGGCGAGAAGATCAACGCGCTGCTGCCGGTGAAGCAGTACGACGAGCAGCACTTCGTGTTCATGGCGACGCGCGCCGGCACCGTGAAGAAGACGCCGCTCGCAGCCTTCTCGCGCCCGCGCTCGACCGGCATCATCGCGGTGGATCTCGCCGACAACGACCAGCTGGTCGGCGTCGCGATCACCGATGGCGAGCGCGAGATCATGCTGGTCTCGAGCGGCGGCAAGGCAATCCGCTTCCCCGAGCAGGAGGTGCGCTACATGGGCCGCGAGGCGGCCGGCGTACGCGGCATCCGCTTAGGTAGCGGGCAGGACGTCATCGCGCTCATCGTGGTGGGAGAGGGGGAGGTGCTCACCGCTTCCGCCGCCGGCTACGGCAAGCGCACGCCGCTCGAGGATTTCCCGGTGCACGGCCGCGGCGGGCAGGGGGTGATCGCGCTGCAGACCGGAGGCCGCAACGGCGATACCGTGGCGGCGCTGCAGGTGCTGCCGGGCCAGGAGATCATGCTGATCAGCTCCACCGGCACGCTGGTGCGCACCGCGGTGGACGAGATCTCGGTCCAGGGACGTAACACCCAGGGAGTGCGCCTGATTCGACTCGGCGAAGGGGGAGAGCGGCTGGTCGGCATCGAGCGCACCGAGAGCCTCGAGTCCGGCGAGGACGAGGCCGAAGCCGAAACCGAAACCGAGGCCGAGGCCGAGACAGGTGCCGGCGACGCCGCGCCGGACACGCCGCATTAGCCGCAGGGGTAACCGTGCGCGCATTCAACTTCGCCGCCGGGCCGGCCATGCTGCCCGTCGAGGTCCTCGAACAGGCCCGCGAGGAGTTCACCGACTGGCACCGCCTCGGCGCCTCGGTGATGGAGATCAGCCACCGCGGCAAGCCCTTTCTCGCGATGGCGCGCGAGGCGGAGAGCGACTTGCGCGAGCTCCTGGCCGTGCCCGCGAACTACCGCGTGCTGTTCATGCAGGGCGGCGGCGCTGCGCAGTTTTCCGTCGTCCCCCTCAACCTGGCGGCCGCGGATGCGACCGTCGACCAGGTCGTCACCGGACACTGGTCGCAGCGCGCGCTCGCCGAGGCGCGGCGCCTCATCGCGCACGTGAACGTGGCGGCCGATGAGGGCGCCTCGAAGTACACGACGGTGCCGCGACCGGCGGACTTGAAGCTCAGCGCCCGCGCCGCCTACGTCCACTACTGCCCCAACGAGACGATCGGCGGAGTGGAGTTCCCCTACGTGCCCGACACCTCCGGCGTGCCGCTGGTCGCCGACATGTCCTCGACCATTCTCTCGCGCCCGATCGACGTGAGCCGCTTCGGCCTCATCTACGCGGGCGCGCAGAAGAACATCGGCCCCTCGGGACTCGTGGTCGTCATCGTGCGGCAGGACCTGCTGGGACGCGCCCGCAAGGACATCCCGGCGGTCTGGGACTACCAGGCGGTAGCGGCCGAGGGCTCGATGTTCAACACGCCGCCCACCTTCTCCTGGTACCTCGCGGGGCTGGTGTTCAAGTGGCTCAAGGCCCGCGGCGGGCTCGCCGCCATGGGCGAGCGCAACCGCGTCAAGGCCGAGCGGCTCTACGGCGCCATCGACGGCTCCGGGTTCTACCGCAACCCGGTCGCGCGCGAGTGCCGCTCGTGGATGAACGTGCCGTTCACGCTCGCCGCCCCCGCGCTCGAGGGCGCCTTCGCCACCGAGGCGGGCGCCGCGGGGCTCATCAACCTCGAAGGCCACCGTTCGGTCGGCGGCATGCGCGCCAGCATCTACAACGCCATGCCGCTCGAGGGGGTCGAGGCGCTCATCGCCTTCATGAAGGACTTCGAGCGCCGCAAGGGCTGAAGTCCTCCTCATGCGCTACCGCATCCTGACCCTGAACCAGATAAGTCCGCGCGGACTCGAGCGGCTGCCGGACGAGCTCTACGAAGTCGGGGCCGACATCGCCGAGCCGGACGCGATCCTGGTGCGCTCCGCCGAGCTCAGCGCCGCCGCGATTCCCCCCGGCGTGCGCGCCATCGCCCGCGCCGGAGCCGGCGTCAACAACATCCCGGTGGAGGAGATGAGCCGGCGCGGTGTTCCCGTGTTCAACTCTCCGGGCGCCAACGCCAACGCCGTCAAGGAGCTGGTGCTCGCGGGCCTGTTGCTCGCGGCGCGGAACCTGGGGCCCGCGTGGCTCTTCACGCGCGCTCTGCGGGGTGACGACGAGGCGATCGAGCGCGAAGTCGAGCGCGGCAAGAAGCAGTTCGTCGGCTTCGAGCTCCCCGGCCGCACGCTCGGCGTGGTGGGTCTCGGGGCGATCGGCGTCGAGGTCGCGAACTCGGCGCTCGCCCTCGGCATGAAGGTCCTCGGCTACGACCCGCAGATCACCGTGCAGCGCGCCTGGCAGCTGTCGGCCAGCGTCGAGCAGGCCCGCTCGCTCGAGGACCTGTTCGCACGCGCCGATGCCATCACCGTGCACGTGCCGCTGAACGATGCCACCGCGGGGCTGGTGAACGCCAGGCGCCTCGCGCTCATGAAGCCGGGCGGGACGCTCCTCAACTTCGCGCGCGGCGGCATCGTCGACGATCGGGAAGTGATCGCCGCGCTCGATGCCGGGCGGCTGCACGGCTACGTGTGCGACTTCCCCAACAACGCCCTCAAGGACCACCCGCGGGTGGTCACCCTGCCGCACCTCGGCGCCTCGACGGGGGAGGCGGAGGAGAACTGCGCCGTCATGGCGGCGGACCAGTTGCGCGAGTTCCTCGAACACGGCAACGTGAGGAACAGCGTCAACTATCCGGAAGCGGTACTGCCGCGGCTGCCCGGCACGACGCGCCTGAGCATAGCCAACCGCAACGTGCCGAACATGGTGGGCCAGATCTCCACCGCCCTGGCGCAGCACCGCATAAACATCGCCGATCTCCTCAACAAATCGCGCGGCGAGTATGCGTACACGCTCATCGACGCCGACGGCGCCCTCGGGTCCGAGGTCCTGGCCGAGCTCCGCGCCATCGAGGGCGTACTGTCGGCGCGCATAGCATGAGGAAGCCTCGCCCGAAGCCGGCGGCACGCAAGGCGGCATCCCCGGCAGCCCCGCCGCCGCAGCGCCCGGATCTCGAGGAAGTGCGCGCGCGCATCGATGCCGTCGACGTCGAGATCCAGCGCCTGATCAGCGAGCGGGCGAGGCTTGCGCAGCTGGTCGGCATCTCCAAGAGCGGTGCCACGGGCCGCACCGTGGACTTCTACCGTCCGGAGCGCGAGGCGCAGGTGCTGCGTGCAGCGCGCGCGCGCAACCAGGGGCCGCTGCGCGACGAGGAGGTGCTGCGCCTGTTCCGCGAGATCATGTCGGCCTGCCTCGCGCAGCAGGAGCCCCTCAAGGTGGCGTTCCTCGGGCCCGAGGGCACCTTCACCCAGACGGCGGTGCTCACCCATTTCGGGCACTCGGTGCGCGCCCTGCCGCTCGCCTCCATCGACGAGGTGTTTCACGAGGTCGAGGCGGCCAACGCCGACTTCGGCGTGGTGCCGATCGAGAATTCCACCGAGGGCACGATCAACCATACGCTCGACCGTTTCCTCACCTCGCCGCTCAAGATCTGCGGCGAGGTGGAGCTGCGCATCCGCCATCACCTGATGGGCGCGATGAGCGAGATGGCGCGCATCGAGCGCGTATGCTCGCACCCGCAGTCGCTCGCCCAGTGCCGCGTGTGGCTCGAGGAGCATCTGCCGGGCGTCGAGCAGGTGCCGGTGGCGAGCAACGCGGAAGGCGCGCGGCGGGCGCGCGATGAGAAGGGCAGCGCCGCGATCGCCGGAGAGACTGCGGCGGAGGTCTACGGGCTCGGCATCCTGGCCGCCGAGATCGAGGACCGCACCGACAACACCACGCGCTTCCTGGTGCTCGGGCGCAAGCTCTTCGAGCCGAGCGGCGCGGACCGCACGACGCTGCTGGTCTCCGTCGGCCACACCGACGCGCCCGGAGCGCTCTACCGGCTCCTCGAGCCGCTCGCCCGGCACAAGGTGAGCCTGACGCGCATCGAGTCGCGCCCCTCGCATCGGCGCAAGTGGGACTACGTCTTCTTCATCGACTTCGAGGGCCACGCCGCGGAGCGGCACGTGAAGAAGGCGCTCGCCGCGCTGAAGAAACGCAGCTCGCTGTTTCGCGTCCTCGGCTCCTACCCGCGGGCTGTGCAATGAGCGGCGCGGCCACGGCCGCCGCGCCGGCGTGCTACCGGGTGCAGCCCGGGGGCCGCATCGCCGGTGCGCTCAGCGTGCCGGGCGACAAATCGATCTCGCATCGGGCGCTGATGCTCGGCGCGATCGCCGAGGGCGACACGCACATCAGCGGCTTTCTCGCCGGCGCGGACTGCCTCTCGACCGCGCGCGCCCTGGAGGCGCTCGGGGTGCGCATCGCGCGGCCGCAGGAGACCGAGGTGCTGGTGCACGGTGTGGGGGCGCAGGGACTTCGGGGCCCGGCCACCGCGCTCGACATGGGAAATGCCGGTACGGCGATGCGCCTGTTCACCGGGCTGCTCGCGCCGCAGCGATTCAATTCCACGCTCATCGGCGACGCTTCGCTCATGCGCCGGCCGATGCAGCGCGTCGTGGTGCCGCTGGCGATGATGGGGGCGCAGATCCACACCCACGACGGGCGCCCGCCGGTCGAGATTACCGGTACGCCACAGCTGCGCGCGATTCATTACAGCCTGCCGGTAGCGAGCGCACAGGTGAAGTCCGCGGTGCTGCTGGCTGCGCTCGCGGCCGCGGGCCGTACGAGCGTGACCGAGCCGGCGCCATCGCGCGATCACACCGAGCGCATGCTCAGCGCCTTCGGCGTCGAGCTCGAGCGCGAGGGCCGCAGCGTCACGCTCGAGGGCGGCCAGACGCTCAAGGCCACTCGTGTCGCGGTGCCGGCGGACTTCTCCTCGGCGGCATTCTTCATCGTGGCCGCCTGCCTCGCCGCTTCCCCGAGCCTCACGCTCACCAACGTCGGTGTGAACCCGACGCGTACCGGGCTGATCGGGCTGCTGCGCCGCATGGGGGCGGATATCCGCGTACGCGCCCGCACTGCCGCGGGCTCGCCGGGCGGCGAGCCGGTCGCGGACCTCGAGATCCGCCGCAGCCAGCTCCAGGGCATCACGGTCACCGCGGCCGAAGTGCCGCTCGCCATCGACGAGTTTCCCGTGTTCTTCGTGGCGGCCGCGTGTGCGACCGGCGAGACGCTGGTGCGCGGCGCGCTCGAGCTGCGCGTCAAGGAGAGCGACCGGCTCGCGGCCATGGCGGCGGGCCTCGGCACCCTCGGTGTCGAGAACCGGCTGCTGCCCGATGGGCTCTGGATCCGCGGCGCCGAAGGCTTGCGCGGGGGCACGATCGACAGCCGCGGTGATCACCGCATCGCCATGGCGTTCGCGGTCGCAGCTCTCAGAGCCTCGGCGCCGATCGAGATCCTCGACGTCGCCAACGTCGCGACCTCGTTTCCGGGCTTCGTGGCCACCGCGCGCGCCGCCGGCTTGGGGCTGGCGGCGCTCTGACGTACGCTTCCCAGGCGGATGCCCAACTCCTCCTTTCCCGTCGTCACCATCGATGGCCCGAGCGGCTCCGGCAAGGGAACCATCAGCCGGGCGGTCGCGCGCCATGCCGGCTGGCACCTGCTCGACAGCGGCGCACTCTACCGCCTGGTGGCGCTCTCGGGCGCGGCCGCCGGAGCGCCGCGCGATGATGCGGCAGGCCACGCCGCCCTCGCGCGGGCGATGCGCGTGGAATTCGGCTGGGGGCCGGGCGGTGAGGAGCGGGTGCGGCTCGACGGGCGCGATGTGAGCCATGAGATCCGCTCCGAGACGGCCGGCGCGGGTGCCTCCCGCGTCGCCGCATGGCCGCAGGTGCGGGCGGCACTTCTCGAGCGGCAAAGGGCCTTCGCGCAACCCCCCGGACTGGTTGCCGACGGTCGGGATATGGGCACCGTGGTCTTCCCCGGGGCCGACCTCAAGGTGTTCCTCACGGCGACCCCCGAAGAAAGGGCGTTGCGGCGCTATAAGCAGTTGAAAGACAAGGGGTCCGATGTTAGCCTTGCCGCCCTTTCGCGCGAGATAGCCGAGCGGGACTTGAGGGATCAGACCCGCCAGGTCGCCCCGTTGCGCCCGGCAGCCGATGCCCTGCAGATCGACTCGACCGGGCTCGAAATAGAGGCGGTCGTTGCAAGGGTGCTGGAACTGGGGGTCGCTCGTCGTCTGTGGCCTCGAGGCCGCTCGTCCTGGCCCACGCGGTGAGGAAGGTTATGTGAGGGTTGGTGCCTGCGGGATGCGGGCGCCTGTAACGTTTTCCTGGGCACCCAGGGAAGGGGTCCAGAGCCAAGCACGCGCGGCGTGCAAAGTGAAGGTATGTCAGAAAGTTTTGCCCAGCTCTTCGAGCAAAGTCTAGCGAACCAGCGCATCCGCCCCGGCATGATCCTGACCGGCCTGGTGGTGGACGTAACCCCCGACGTCGTCATCGTCAACGTGGGCCTCAAGTCCGAGGCCGTCATCCCGCTCGAGCAGTTCAAGAACGAGCGCGGCGAGGTCGAGGTCAAGACCGGCGACAACGTCGAGGTCGCTCTCGACTCGGTCGAGGACGGCACCGGAGAGACCCGCCTGTCGCGGGAGAAGGCCAAACGCGCCCGTACCTGGACGCGCCTCGAGGAGGCGTTCAACAAGTCCGAGATCGTCACGGGCGTCATCACCGGCCGCGTCAAGGGCGGCTTCACGGTCGAGATCGAGAACGTCCGGGCGTTCCTGCCGGGCTCGCTGGTCGACGTGCGCCCGGTGCGCGACACCTCGTATCTCGAGGGCAAGCCGCTCGAGTTCAAGGTGATCAAGCTCGACCAGAAACGCAACAACGTGGTGGTATCGCGCCGCGCCGTGGTCGAGCAGGAGTTCTCGGCCGAGCGCTCCGCGCTCCTCGAGAACCTGCAGGAAGGCGCGGTGGTGCGCGGCGCGGTCAAGAACCTCACCGACTACGGCGCGTTCGTGGACCTCGGCGGCATCGACGGGCTGCTGCACATCACCGACATGGCGTGGAAGCGCGTCAAACACCCTTCAGAGGTCGTGAAGGTGGGCGATGAGGTCGAGGTGCGGATCCTCAAGTTCGACCGCGAGCGCTCGCGCGTCAGCCTCGGTCTCAAGCAGCTCGGCGCCGATCCCTGGGAGAACATCGCGCGCCGCTATCCGCCGGGCACCCGCGTGTTCGGCAAAGTCACCAACATCGCCGACTACGGCGCGTTCGTCGAGATCGAGGACGGCGTCGAGGGCCTGGTGCACGTCTCCGAGATGGACTGGACCAACAAGAACGTCAACCCGGCAAAGGTGGTGCACAGCGGCCAGGAAGTCGAGGTCATGGTGCTCGACGTCGACGAGGAGCGCCGCCGCATATCGCTGGGACTCAAGCAGTGCCAGGCCAACCCGTGGAAGGAGTTCGCCGAGAACTACAACCGCGGCGACAAGGTGGCCGGGCAGATCAAGTCGATCACCGATTTCGGCATCTTCATCGGCCTGCCGGGCAACATCGACGGCCTGGTGCACCTGTCGGACATCTCCTGGGATCAGCCGGGCGAGGAGGCGGTGCGCAACTACCAGAAGGGCCAGCAGATCGAGGCCATGGTGCTGTCGATCGACCCGGAGCGCGAGCGCATCTCGCTCGGCATCAAGCAGCTTGCCAAGGATCCGTTCTCGGCCTACATCGCCGACAACCCCAAGGGCACGATCGTCAAGGGCGTGGTGAAGGAAGTCGACGCGCGCGGCGCGGTCATCGACTTAGGCAACGGCATCGAAGGACAGCTGCGGGCGTCCGAGCTCGGCCGCGATCGCGTCGAGGACGCGCGCGCGGTACTCAAGGTCGGGGAGGAGGTCGAGGCCAAATTCACCGGCGTCGACCGCAAGTCGCGCACCATCTCGCTGTCCATCAAGGCGAAAGAGGCGCACGACGAGGCCGAGGCGGTACAGAGCTATCGCTCCGAGACGGTGCCGAGCGGCACCAGTCTCGGCGACCTGCTCAAGGAGCACATCGGCTCGGGTGGCGAGCGTGGCGGCGACTGAGACGCCATGACCAAGTCGGAGCTCATCGAGATCATTACCGCCAAGCAGAAGCATCTGCCGGCCAAGGATGTCGAGCTGGCGCTGAAGCAGATCCTCGAGATCATGAGCGATGCGCTCTCGCAGGGAGAGCGCATCGAGATCCGGGGCTTCGGCAGCTTCTCGCTGCACTTCCGCCCGCCGCGTCAGGGCCGTAACCCCAAGACCGGCGAGGCGGTGGCGCTCTCGGGCAAGCACGTGCCGCACTTCAAGCCGGGCAAGGATCTGCGCGAGCGGGTCAACGACGGCGCCGACCGCCCGATCCGCGACTGAGCGCGCGCCACCGGGGGCGCCGTTACGCCACTGCCCCGCGGACCTGTTATCGTCAGCGCCGTGTTCGAGCTCCCTCCGGTCTTTCTGGCGCTGGCGTTCGTGCTGGTCGGTCTCGCCGCCTACTTTCTCGGGCGCCGCAACGGCGCGGCGCGTACGGTGCGGCTGCCGCGCGACTACTACGAAGGCCTCGATCACCTGATCAACGACCGCTTCGACCACGCGACCGAGATCTTCGCGCGCATGGCCGAAGCCGACGGCGATGCCGCGGAAATCCAGTTCGCCCTGGGGAGCCTGTTCCGCCGCCGCGGCGAGGTCGACCGCGCGATCGCGATCCATTCGCGGCTGCGCGAGTACGGGGGCGGCAACGTCACCGACAAGGCCGCCTTTGCCCTCGCGCTCGACTACCTGAGCGCCGGCCTCATGGACCGCGCCGAGCAGGTGCTGGAGGAGCTCAGCGCCTCGCGCGAGTATCGCAACGCGGCGCTCGATCACCTGGTGCGCATCTACGAGTCCCAGGGGGACTGGGCCAAGGCGCTCAAGATCTTCCACGCGCTGCCGCCGAACGTGCAGCAGGAGCGCCGCCGCGTCGCCGCGCACTACCTGTGCGAGCTCGCCGAGCACGCCCTGCTGCAGGGCGATCCGGAGCGGGCGCGCACCCTGCTGCGCCAGGCGCGCACTCACCAGAGCGAGCTGCCGCGGGCCGACATCCTCACCGCGCGCCTTGCCGAAGGCGAGGGCGACGCCGACGGCGCGTTGCTCCTTTATCTGCAGGCGCTGGAGATGTCGCCGGGACTCGCGCTCGAGATCACCCCGGCGGCGCTGCGCATCGCAGCGGCGCGCGGCGGCACCGACGTGATGCACGAGCTCGGCCGGCGCCTGCGGCAAAGCGGCCGCGTCACGCCGCGGCAGCTCGCGTGGCTACTGGCGACCGCCGTTCCCGCGGCCGACGTCGCCCGTCTTCCGGGAATCGCCGCCGAGCTCGGACCCGGCGTGCAGTCGCTCGCCGAAGCGACCTCGCTCAGCGCGCTGCTGACGCGCATCGGGGATGCCGGCGGGCGCTATCAGTGCGAGGACTGCGGGCTGAACAGCATCGGCTGGTACTGGCACTGCCCGAAATGCCGCTCGTGGGACAGCCTGCGGCCGGCGGTCTTCAAGTGGGCGGAACGCGCCGATCAGAGCGCGCGCCCTTCTTGATATGCTCGGCAGCGGACATTCCTGTCCTCGCCTCGCGGCGGCGAGCAACAGGCGTGGCTTTTGCTCGCCGCTCGCCACCTACGGCGGCGGGCACATCCCTGTGCCTTAGGAGAAAGTTTCAATGACCCTTTCGAGGCCGGCGATCCGCACGGCCGTGTTCCCGGTAGCCGGCCGCGGCACGCGCTTCCTGCCCGCCACCAAGGCGAGCCCCAAGGAAATGCTGCCGGTGGTGGACAAGCCGCTGATCCAGTACGCGGTCGAGGAAGCACTGGCCGCCGGCGCACGCCGCCTGGTGTTCATCACCGGCGCCTCCAAGCGCGCCATCGAGGATCACTTCGACTCCGACCAGGAGCTGGAGAACATGCTGCGCGCCCAGGGCAAGAGCGACCTGCTGAAGCAGCTGCGCAGCGTCCTGCCGTCCTATGCCTCGTGCATCTACATCCGTCAGCCGGCGCCGCTCGGGCTCGGCCACGCGGTGCTGTGCGCTCAGCCGGCCGTCGGTGCCGAGCCCTTCTTCGTGCACCTCGCGGACGACCTGATAAAGAGCGAGGTCGCATGCCTTGCCCAGATGGCCCGGGTGTACGACGCCAAGCGCGCCAGCGTGCTCGGGGTCGAGGCGGTAGCACGCCGCGACACGGAGAAATACGGCATCGTCGCCGTCGAGGGCGATAACGCGGTCACGAGCCGCGTACGCAGCATCGTCGAGAAGCCCAAGCCCGCCGATGCTCCCTCGAATCTCGCCGTGGTCGGCCGCTACGTGCTCGCGCCGGCGATCTTCGATCACCTGGAGAGGCTCGGCCAGGGAGCCGGCGGCGAGATCCAGCTCACCGACGGCATCGCGGCGCTCATGCGCGAGGAAGCCGTGTACGCCTACCGCTTCACCGGCAAGCGCTACGACTGCGGCAGCAAGCTCGGCTACCTGCAGGCGACCGTCGAATACGCCCTCGGACACCCCGAGCTCGGCGGCCGGTTCCGCAAATACCTCGAAGGCCTCGACCTCACGGCAGCCAGACCGTCACCAGCGCGCCGCCTCCGACGCGGTTCGCCAGGCTCAGCCGCCCGCCGTGCGCCTCGACGATCTCGCGGCATAGCGTGAGACCCAGGCCCGTGCCCGCGGGCTTGGTCGAGAAGAAGGGCAACAGCGCATCGCGCAGCGTGCCCTCGCTGAGGCCCGTGCCGCGGTCGGCGACCTCGATGCGAAAGCCCGGCGCGACGTGCTGCACGGCGACCGTGACTCCTTCGGACGGCGAGCCGGACTCGGCCGCGTTCTTGAGGAGATTGATCATCACCTGCTCGAGCTGACGCGCGTCGAAGCTGCCGGGATCGGCCGGCAGCGTTCCCTCGATCCGAAAGGGTGCCGTGCCCTCCAGGCGCGCCAGGAACGCCGCCCAGGCGACCGGCGCCGGAAGCGGACGCGGGAGCTTGGCGAAGCGCGCGTAGCCGTCGATGAAGGTCGCGAGGTGCGCGGCACGCTCGCCGATGGTGTCGAAGATACGCGCGAGGCGCGCGTCCGCCGCCGCGCCGCTCAGCAGCCGCCCGGAGTGGGCGAGCGAGGTGATGGGGGCGAGCGAGTTATTGAGCTCGTGTGCGATGACGCGGATCACCTTCTTCCATACGGCGACCTCCTGCGCCGCGAGCTCCCGCGTGAGCTGCTTGAGGAGCAGCAGGCGGTGCGGACGCGCATTCAACACGAAGCTGCGCTGCGACAGGTGAAATACCTCGGGCTCGGCGCCGACCGCCATGGTGAAGAGCGTATCGCCGCCGCCGCCGACGGCGGCCGCGAGCGGCGCCGGCGCCTGCGCCAGCACCGCGGCGAGCACCAGTCCCTCGAGCTTGCGTCCGCCGCGCAGCAGCTGCCGCGCGGCGACGTTGCTGTAGACGATTCGCCCTGCCTCGTCGGACAGCACTATCGAAAGCGGGGTGGTCTGAATGACGGTGTCGAGCAGCAGCTCGCGCTGATAGAGATCGAACCGCTCGCGGCGCAGCAGCTCGCCGAGAGAGTTGTAGGCGTCGATGAGCCCGCCGAGCTCGGCGTCCTCGATCGCCGCCACACTCACGCTGAAATCTCGGTCGCGCAGACTCAGGATGCCGTCGTGCAGCGCCTGCAGCACCCGCACCCAGCGGTGCGGCAGCCGCCGCGCGAGCCAGAGTGCGATGGGCACGGCGGCCGCAAAGCCCACCAGGGCCGCGGCCAGGGCCGGCAGCCAGCGTGTGGCGAGGACGCCGAGCGCCGCGCCGACCGCTGCGGTGAGTGCCAACGCCGCCGCGAGGCGTCCCGCGAACGACCAGCGTGGCATCAGGACCCCGCGGAGGGCCGTGATGCGTCCGTCCTCAAACCCAGCTTCTCCATGCGCCGGTAGAGTGCCTGACGCGACAGGCCGAGGTCACGTGCGGCCTGGGCGATCACGCCCCGGGCACGCTCGAGAGCCGCCTCCACCGCCGCGCGGTCCGGCTCGCTTTCCGGCGCCGTGCCGGGGTTCGCGGGCAGGGCGAGCGCGCCGGCCCCGATCACGCGGCTGCCGGCGAGCAGGCAGGCGCGCCTGATGACGTTCTGCAGCTCGCGCACGTTTCCCGGCCAGGGATGACGCCGCAAGGCGGCGCAGGCCTCGGGGCTGAGCTCGAAGCCTGGCTCGAGGAAATGGCGCGCGAGCGGCAGGATGTCCTCGCGCCGCTCGGCGAGCGGCGGAACCTCGAGCTCGATCACGGCGAGGCGGTAGAAGAGGTCCTCGCGGAACGCACCGGCGCGGACTGACTGGCGGAGGGTGGTGTTGGTGGCGGCGATCACGCGCACGCGCGTGCGGCGGGTGGTGTTGGCACCCAGGCGCTCGAACTCGCCGGTCTGCAGTACGCGCAGCAGCTTCGCCTGGCCGACGCCCGGGAGTGTGGAGAGCTCATCGAGGAACAGCGTGCCGCCGTCGGCCGCCTCGAAGCGGCCGATGCGCGCACGGGCGCCGGTGAAGGCCCCGGCTTCGGTGCCGAACAGCTCCGCCTCGATGATGTCGTTGGGCAGTGCCCCGAGATTCACCTTGAGGTAGGGCTGCCCGGCGCGCTCGGAGTTGCCTTGCACGATGTCCGCCAGCACCTCCTTGCCGGCACCGCTCGGGCCGGTGATGAGCACCGGCACGTCGGCATGAGCCACCTGCGTCGCTATGGCGACGAGCGCGTGCATGGCCTCGCTCTCGTAGACGGCGCCCTTCAGGTCGAAGCGCGCCGCCAGGCTCTCGCGCGCCTCGCGGTTGCGCGCGCGCAGCGCCTCGGCCTCGGCGCGCGCGCTGGCGAGATCGAGGAGGTTGCGGACGCTGGTGAGGAGGCGCGCATCGTCCCAGGGCTTTGCCACGTAGTCCGCGGCTCCCGCGCGGACCAGCTCGACGGCGGTCTCGAGGTGCATCCAGGCGGTGAGCAGCACGATCGGCAGCTCGGGCCGCGCCGCACGGATGGCGCGAAACAGCGCGATGCCTTCCGCGCCGCTGGTCGCCTCGCGCTGAAAGTTCATGTCCTGGATCACGAGGTCGACAGGCTCGCGCCCGAGCACCGCCAGCCCCGCGGCCGGCGTAGCGGCGCCGAGCACCCGTGCGCCGTGCAGCGACAGCAGCACCTCGAATGCGGTACGCACCGCCTCGCTGTCGTCGATGACGAGTATCGTGTGGTCGGCGAGGCTCGCGTGCAGCAGCGAGCCGTGCAGCCTCTCGCTCATGACTCCGATCCTAACACCTTGCCGGGCGCACCAGCGCGGATGCGGACGCGCGCCAGGTGCGGGCCGCGCGCTCTCTACACGGTACGCGTCGCCACCGAGGGGGGCACGGCAGCGGCCCGCCGCGCCGGCTGCCAGGCGGCGAGCTGCCCGGTTGCCCAGAGCAGCAGCACGCCCCCCACCAGGAAGTACAGATTGAGGCGCGGCAGCGCATACTGCAGCGAGAGGTAGTAACCGGTGGCGAGCGCCAGCGCGCAGCCGACGATGACGCCGGCGCCGGTAACGAGGCCGTTCTCGACCAGGAAGTACTGCACGATGTCGCGGCGGCGCGCACCGACGGCGCGTCGGGTGCCGATCTGCTTGGTGCGCGTGCTGACGTTGAAGGTGGCGAGCGCGAAGATGCCGAGACAGGTCACCGCGATCATGAGCGCCGTGACCGTGATGAGGTAGATCTCCATCGAGCGGTCGCCGAGATAGGTGAGGTCACGGAAGTAATTGAGCGGCCGCACCCAGTCGATGACGCGGTCGGGATTGGACTTCGCGAGATGCTGCTCCACGACGCGCATCAGCGCCGCACGCTGCCCGGGCTGGGTGCGCACCAGATAGACGAGCGAGCCGCCGAAGGCGTACGGATAGCGCGGCAGGAAGTACACCCAGTCGGGATGGTCGCTCGAGGGGAAGCAGCCCATCACGGGGTCGACCACGCCGACGATGGTCGCCGACTGACGCAGCGGATCGTAGACGCGCTTACCGAGCGGGCTCTGGTGCGGGAACAGCCGCTCGGCGAGCGCGCGGCTGACGATGATCTCGGGCACGAAGCGCGAGGCATCGAGCTTGGTGAGCGGCGGCTGTATTTCCTCGTGGGTAAAGTTGCGCCCCGCGACGAGGTGCACGCCGAGCGCCGCGAGGCCCTGTTCGTCGATCTCGAGCGCGTTGTAGTTCTCTCCGGCGTGGGCTTCCGGGTTGGTGAGCAGCGGATTGTTGCTGCCGCCGTCCGACAGCGGTATGGAGCCGGTCACCGAGGCGGCGACCACGCCGGGAAGCGCGCGCAGGTAGGCGAGGTCCTCCTGGATCGAGGGCACGGTCTGGAAGCGCTCGGTGAAGCCGGCGCTGGCGATCACCATCACGTTGTCGACGTCGATACCGGTGGGCCGGCCCATCTTCTCGGCGCGCTGCACCACGATGTAGAGCGCGTTGACGAGGACGGCGAGCGCGATGGCGATCTGCATCGCCACCAGTACCGCGCCGGTGCGGTTGCGCAGCAGCGCCGACAGGATCGGACGGACGGGCACGCTCATGATGGCTCCTTCATTGGCTCTTCAGGTACACGGCAGGCGGCAGGCGGCCGACGCGCCAGGCCGGATAGAGTCCCGCGGCGAGCGTCGCGGCCAGCGCCAGGATCACGGCCCACAAGACTCCGACCGCGTCGAAGTGCATGAGCTCCTGGTAGCCGCCCCGCTGATACAGGTGCGCCGAGGCATACAGGTGGTGCACCGCGGCCAGGCCGAGCGCCGCGAGACCCAGACCGAGCACGGCACCCAGCACGGAGAGCACGGCGACCTCGACGAGGTGCTGGAAGAAGATATGGCGGCGGCTCGCGCCGAGCGCGCGCCGCACGCCGGTGACGGGGGCGCCGTTCAGGAACTTCGCGAGCAGCAGTCCTACGGTGTTGATGAGGCATACGGCGAGGAACGCGAACGCCAGCCCCACCAGCACGCGGTTGTCGTTGTCGACCACCCGGTTGTCGCGCAGCCAGCCGGAGACGTTGGTCAGACGGTTGTCGCGCGGGCGCTGGAAGCGGCCTGCTTTGTGCTGCTCGGCCCAGTAGCCGTCCATGAAGGACTGCATGCGCTCGCGGCTCGCGGCGTCGGGCAGCTCGACCCACATCTGCAGCCACACGCAGTCGGAGGCCATGAAGTCCCTGAAAGTGTCGAGCTTCTCCGGCTTCCAGCAGTCGGTCTCTTCGTCGTTGAGGAGCTCGAGCTGCGCTCCCCAGCCAAAGGGTATGAAGGCCTTCTCCGGTTCGCCGAAGCTGCCGCCGTTCAGGTCGAAGAAGCGCGGGCGCGGAAACCAGTCGTCCAGCACGCCTGCCACGCGGAACTCGTGATCGTTCCAGCGCAGCGTGCGGCCGACGCTGTTGACGCCGCCGAAGAGCTTCTGGTTCTCCGCGCGCGACAGCACGATCAGGGGCTGCGCCGGATCGTCCGCGCCCGCGCCCCAGCCGCCGCCGTAGAGGAATGGAGCCTCGAACATGGCGAAGAAGTCCGCGGTGGTGACCCGCGTGCTGACGTGGGCGGCGGGCACGTTGCCGGCGCCGCTTACGACGCCGTCGGTGGCGTACATGATCACCTTGCGCCGCGGGATGTCCGACCGGAACAGGTGCTGCGTGTCCTGGTAGGTCATCTCCGGAGGCGGCAGGGTCGAGTTCCTGCGATAGGACTGTTTCGGGTCCCAGTTATCCATGGTGACCGCGTAGAGGCGATCGTTCTTCCACCAGATCGGATTACCGGACATCGCGTGGTAGACCGTGAGCGTCATGACGCAGACGGCGATGCCGAGCGCGATCGCGAGCACCATGAGCGCCGTGATGCCGGGATTGCGGCCGAAGCTGCGCAGCGCGAGACGCATGTAATAGGCGAGCATGGGGACTCCTGCGGTGCTGTCGGACGCTCAGGCGAGCGCGGCTCCGGCCGCGTCGGCGCCGCCGGAGGCGGCGGCACGCGGCTCGTAGGCGCTGAAGTCGGACACGTGGCCGTCGATCAGATGCACGTTGCGCTGGGCGCGGCGCGCCAGTTCCGGGTCGTGGGTGACGAGCAGGATGGTGGTGCCCATCTCGTTGATCTGCTCGAGCAGATCCATGACCTGCCGGGCCATGAGCGAATCGAGGTTGCCGGTCGGCTCGTCGGCGAGCAGGAACGCCGGGTCCCCGGCGATCGCGCGCGCGATGGCGACGCGCTGCTGCTGGCCGCCGGAGAGCTGCGCCGGCATGTGCCGGGCGCGCGAGGCGAGGCCGACGAGCTCGAGCGCGCTCGCGATGCGCTCGCGCCGGTCGCCGGCGGCGAGGCCGCGGTAGCGCAGCGGCACGTCGACGTTGTCCTCGACGTTCAGGTCGGGGATCAGGTTGAAGCTCTGGAAGATGAAGCCGATGCGCTGGTTGCGCAGCCGCGAGCGCGCATCGTCCGAGAGCGCACGGACGTTGGTGCCGTCGAGCTCGTAGCTGCCGGCCTCGAAGTCCTCGAGCAGCCCGGCGACATTGAGGAAGGTGGTCTTGCCGGAGCCCGAGGGCCCGGTGACGGCGACGAACTCGCCGGCGCTCACCTCGAGCGAGAAGGCGCGCAGCGCGTAGGTCTCGATGAGGTCGGTGCGATAGATCTTGCTGATGTCCTGCATCTTGAGCATCGTCTTGTCCTCACTGGTGCTTCAACGTGAGATGGCCACTGCGGGCGCCTGGTTTGCGTCCCGCATGTCGGAGATCACGACCTGGTCGCCGGCGGCGAGGCCGCTCAGCGCCTCGATCTCGCTCACCGAGGCGGCGCCGAGCGTCACCGGCACGCGCACGGCGCGCCCGCCGCGCACGACGTAAACCGTGCGCGAGGTCTCGTCGATGAACGAGCCGCGCTCGAACTTGAGTACGTTGTCGCGCTCGTCGAGCACGATGCGCACGGCGGTGCGCTCGTTCTGGCGCAGGCCGCGCGGCTGGCCGCCGCTGAATTTGACCCGCCCGGTCACCTGGCTCTGGCGCACCTCGGGCGAGATCGCCGTCACGGTGCCGGGAACGGTGCGCCCGTCGAGGGTGATCTCGGCAGCCATGCCGGGCTTGATGGCGCCCGCATAGCTCTCGGCCACCTGGAACTCGATCTCGAACGCCGCGAGGTCGACGACGGTGAGCAGCGGCGCATTGGCGGCGACCAGCGTCTTCTGCGGCTGCGCCAGGTTCGCCACCATGCCGTCGACCGGGGAGCGCACGCTGAGCTCGGCGACCCGCTGCCTGAGCGAGGCGACCACCAGGGCCTGGCGGTCGCGCTCGATGCGCCTGGTGCGCAGGTCGAGCCCTAAGCTCTCGCGCTCGAGGTCGGCGGTCTCGCGCGCGTGATCGAAGTTGAGCCGGGCGGTCGACACGTCGTCGATCGCTCGCTTGTAGTCGCGCTCGCTGATGGCGCGCTGGTCCCAGGCCCACTGCGAGCGCTTGAGCTCGCGCTCGGCGGCGTTGATCGTGACTTCGGCGAGATCGGCCTGCTGTTTGCTGGTGAGCATCTGGCGGCGGATCTCGATCTGCTGGTGAGCGAGCGCCGCGTCGAGGCTGTCGAGGGTGGCCTGCTCGCGCTTGAATTCGTTGGTGAGCTCCGGGCTGCCGAGCGTCGCGAGCGGCTGGTCCTTGTGGACCGCATCTCCGGCGCGCGCGAGGTAAGTCACCGTGCCGGGTGCGATCGCGAACAGCGTCGGACTGACCGCTGCCACCACCGTGCCGTCGGCGGCGACGTCACGCACGAAGTGACCGCGGCTCACCGCGGCGATCCGCAGCCGGTCGCGCGAGATGACCTGTCCCGTGGCGAGCCAGCCGTGGATCAGCCAGGCAAAGAGCAGCACCAGGAAGGCCGCCGCACCGCCGGCCAGCCACAAGCGCCTCCGGATCGAGAACCCCCCGGGGGCTGCAAGCGGCGCATCCTGCGCTTCCGTGCCGCGCATGCGTACGGCGTCGGTCACCGCCTCGGGAATCCTGCGCAGCTGTGCGAGCTTCATGCCCTTCATGAAGTGCACGCACCGTGCCATGGACTCGAGTGGCAGCGGGACTAAGTGCCAAGCACCTGTATGCACAGGGAATGCCGGGGCTTGCCGGACGCGCGGGCCGGCGCTTGCGCGGTCGCCGGCCTGTCCGGACGGCGGGAGCGGACAGGCGGCGGACAGCTCGCGGACAGGCGGGCAGGCCTGACGATGGTGCGCTCGAAGGGCTTGCGCGCTCGCAAGCTCCGGCCGCAAAGTGCCCTCACCGAGGGGCCTGTTGCAAAAGGAGGAGCCAATGGCCACGCGTCGTACCGATCAGATTCCCGCCAGCGCCGATTCCCGCGCGCGCAACGCGCCGCCGAGGGGGGCGCGCACTGGCAAGCCACCGCAACGCGCCGCCGTCTCCGCGGATGATCGGCGCACGATGATCGCCGCGGCGGCATACCTGCGCGCCGAGCGCCGCGGGTTTACCCCCGGTCACGAGACGGAGGACTGGCTGGCCGCGGAAGTCGAGGTGGACGCGCTGCTGAAGGCCGGGCCCGGCGGGGCGGCACAGTAGCGGTTCATTCGCGGCGCGGTCAGCGGGCTAGCGAGGCGGGTCAATGTGCCGGCGGCGCGGAGCTCGCGGCCGGGGGCGGGCCGTTCGCAGCAGCAGGAGTCCGGGCAGGCCGCGGCTTGGGCGGCCGCAGGCCGTTCGAGTAGAGCATCCGGCCCGCCGGCGTCACGAACACCGCATCGAACGCCGGCATGTGGTCGATGATCTCGAGCGTCTTCTCGGGTCCCAGAACGAACGCGGTCTTCGACAGACCGTCGGTCTGCGTGGCGGTCGGGCCGATGATGGTGGCGCTGCGCACCTTGTTGGCCGAGTGGCCGGTGTGCGGATCGATGATGTGGTGGTAGCGCACGCCGTTCTCGTCGAAGTAGCGCTCGTAATCGCCTGAGGTAGAGACCGCGGCATCGGAGAGCGGGATCCGCGTCACCACCTTGCCCGGATTGTGCGGGTCGTCCGGGTTGGCGATCGACACGAGCCATGGACGCCCGAGATGATCGCCCAGCAGCCGGCTGTCGCCTCCCGCGGTCACCACCGCGTGTTGGATTCCCCGAGCCTTCAGGATCGCGACCCCACGGTCGACCGCGTATCCCTTGGCGATGCCCCCCAGGTCGATGCGCATGCCGGGACGACCGAAGCGGATCGTGTGGTGAGTCGCGTCGAACTCGAGGTTGCGCCAGTTGACCGCCGGCAGCGCTGTCCTGATCTGCTCCTCCGTCGGGTGGACGTGGAGAGGGTAGTTATAGAGGTAGCCGACACTCGCGTAAGTGATGTCGAACGCCCCCAGCGTGATCTGCGAGAAATGCGTCGACAGCTTGATCAGGTCGAAGAGCTCCGGGTCGACCTGCACGGGCTCGTAGCCGGCACGCTGGTTGATGCGCGAGAGCTCGCTGTCGGGCTTGTAGTGGCTCATGAGCGCATCGATGCGGCGCATCTCCGCCATGACCGCCTCGATGGCCGCGGCGCCCTGGTCGGGGTCGTCGGCCCAGAGCTGCACGTAGATGCGGGTCCCCATGATCGCTTCGGTGCGATCTACCCACGCGGCGCGTGCCGGCGGCGCGGCGAGCGCCAGCACCGAGAGACTCATCAGGCCTGCAAGCCACCTCATGGCGCTAGCGTACCGAAGGCGGATGGCCGCGTCTCGACCGCGCCGCGGCGCGTACCGCGCCGGCCGGGATTGGGGTATTCTGCGGCCTGCCCGATCGGCGGTCTCTGACAGGGGAGAGCGACACATGAGCCTCACGAGACTCAACACGTTCATCTGCGGCGCGCTGTGCGCGCTGGCCCTCGGTGCGGCGCCCGCGATGAGCCTCGCGCAGGCGACGCCCGCCGCGAGTGCCCCCGTGAAGTGCAAGGACGGCACCACCTCTACGCATGGTGGCCGCGGCGCCTGCAGCGGCCACGGCGGCATCGACAAGTCGGCGTCGGCTCCCGCCGCCGCAGCTGCGAGTGCAAGCGCCGGCGCTTCCAGCGGCACGGCGAGCGCCTCCGCCGGCGCGGTGAAATGCAAGGACGGCACTACCTCTGCGCATGGTGGCCGCGGCGCCTGCCGCGGTCACGGCGGCATCGACAAGGCGGCATCCGCCGGCGGTGCAGCGGCGGCTCCGGCGGCAGCCGCGGCACCTGCGGCGCCCGC
>DAHUXE010000113.1 GCA_027307325.1 Gammaproteobacteria bacterium
GGGCCTCGATGGGCGCCGGCGCGCGCGCGGGCGCTGCCGCGGGGGCGGCCGCGTGCCGCAGCAGCAGCCAGCCCACGACGGCAAGATTGGCCAGGAACAGCAGCGCGATCGCCACTGCCCAGGAGGGTAGCGCGTGGCGCGGCGCGGCGACCTTTACCTCGAAGAGCGCCGGACCTCCCTGGCGCTGGCGGTCGCTCTCGGATTTCTTCAATGCATCGAGGATGAACGACATCGCGTCACCCGCCGTGAGAATCGACGGCCGAGAGCAGCGGCACACCCGGTCCGGCCACCGCGGCGGCGAGCGCAATCTGGGTCTCGCGGCCCGCGATGCCGTCGACCGAGAGCTGATGCTGGCGCTGGAACTCGCGCACCAGCCCGGAGAGCTGCGCGTCGAACACGTCGCTCGACGGCGCGCTCGAATCGACGTGCGAGAGGCGCTCGAGGCTCTGGCGCAGCCAGCGTACGTCCGCGCCCCGCATCCCGGCCGACAGCGCCTTGACGGGCGAGCTGGCCGGGCGCCACAGCATGACGAAGTCACCCAGCCAGAAGTGCGACAGCTCGCCGAGGCCGACCGCGTGCGGGCCACCGAGCTCGAGCCGCGCATGCTCGTCGTCGAGTCCGGTGAGCACGACCTGGTGGCTGCTGCCCGCCGGGTCGCTCAGCATCAGGATCGCCGGATGGTTGTAGAGGCGCAGCTGGCCGAACGAGCCGCGGGCGGCGAGGCACTCGAGGTGCGCGCGCAGCGCCTGGGTGCACGGGTCGGTGCCGTCGGCCTGGTAGCTGACGCCCCAGAGCCCGAAGAGCTTGCCGAAGGCGCCGTCGGTGTCGGTCTCGGCCGCGTGCGCGCCGAGCAGCTGCGCCAGAGCCGGCACCGCAGGTGCGGCGGGCGTCGCCGCAGCGACGGCGACCTGCGCCGCGCTCCGCCCCGGGGTTTCCGCCGACGCTGCGCGCGTGCCGGTGCTCCAGGGCCCGAGCGCCCACAGCGACGCGGTGACCACGGCGAGCAGCGCCGCGACGGCGGCGGCCGCCGCCCACGGCAACCAGTAGGCGCCGAAGCCGCGTCCGAAGACCTCGGCAGCCGCACGGCGCACCAGAGCGCCCGTCACCCGGTGGCGGTCGAGGGAATACGCGCCGAGCAGCGCGCGGTCGCTCAGCACGTTGATGACGCGCGGCACGCCGCGCGACAGGCGGAACGTGTCGCGCAGCGCCCAGGCGCTGAGGATATCGCTGGTCGCGCCGGCGACCCGCAGGCGGTGCCGTACGTAGGCCGTGGTCTCCTCGCGCGACAGCGGATCGAGGTGATAGCGGCCGGTGATGCGCTGTGCCAGCTGGCGCAGCTCGTTGCGCGCGAGCAGCTCGCGCAGCTCCGGCTGGCCGATGAGAATGATCTGCAGGAGCTTCTGCGTGTTGGTCTCGATGTTGGTGAGAAGCCGCACCTGCTCGAGCACCTCGGGGGAGAGATTCTGCGCCTCGTCCACCACCAGTACCACGCGCTTGCCGGCGGCGTGGGCCTCGAGCAGATGGCGCGACAGGATATCGACCAGGTCCTTCAGGCTGTGGCTCGATGAGCCCGGCACCTCGATGCCGAGCTCCTCGCAGATGGTCAGCAGGAACTCCGGCGCCGTCATCTTCGGGTTGAGGATCAGGGCGATCTCGGCGTCCCTGGGTGCCTGCGCGAGCAGCGAGCGCACGATGGTGGTCTTGCCGGTGCCGACCTCGCCGGTGAGCTGCACGAAACCGCCCGACTCGTTGATGCCGTACATGAGGTGCGCCAGCGCCTCGGCGTGGCGCTCGCTCAGGTACAGGTAGCGCGGATCCGGGGTGATCGCGAACGGCTTCTCGTTCAGGCCGAAGAACTTGAGATACATGGAAGGCGGATGCTAGCCGATGGTGTTGCCGGGGCGCAGCGCCCGCTCGCCGAAGCGCGCGCGCGCCTCATCGAGCGTTGCGTCGAGCCGCCCGCCGCGGCGCAGGTCCTCGAACAGGCCGAGCTGGGACGCGGGTTTCAGTTCTGTGAGGACCACGCCGAGCAGGCGAAGTTTCGCGCCCGGGTGCGCGAGCAGCCAGCGCCCGAGCAACTCGGCCGCCACCCCGGCGATGACGCGCCCGGCGGCGGTCGCCGGAGCGATGGCGCGCTGGCGGGTGAAGGTCGTGAAGTCCTGGCGCCGGATCTTCACGCCGACGCAGCCGGTCACGAGGTCCCGGCCACGCAGCCGTGCGCACGCCAAGTCCGCCAGCCGCGCCAGCTGCGCCTGCAGCGCGTGCGGGTCGCCGATGTCATCCGCGAAAGTGTCCTCGGCCGAGAGCGACTTCTCCTCCGCGTCCGGCACTACCGGCCGCTCGTCGATGCCGGAGGCGCGCTCGCGAATCCAGGCCGTGTAGCGGCCGAACAGCGGCCACAGCACCGCGTCGGGCGCGCTGCGGAGCTCCGCGAGCGTGCGGATGCCTGCCGCCTCCACGCGTGCGCCGGTCTTGCGTCCGAGGCCCGGGAGCCGCCGCACCGAGAGCGGATCGAGCACCTCGTGCACCCGCTCCTGCGGTACCACCGTGAGGCCGTCGGGCTTGCCGAGCTCCGAGGCGATCTTCGCCACGAGCTTGTTGGGCGCCACACCCACCGAGGCGGTGAGCCCGGTGAGCTCGCGTATCCGCGCCTTGATGCGCCGCGCGATCCCGACCGCGCCGCCCAGGAGCTCCTGGCTGGCGGTGACGTCGAGGAACGCCTCATCGAGCGACAGTCCCTCGACCAGCGGGGTGACCTCGCGAAACACCCCGAACACCGTGCGCGAGACCTCCTGGTAGCGCGCCATGCGCGGGCGCACGCAGACCGCGTGCGGGCAGAGCTTGAGCGCGGTGCGCATCGGCATCGCCGACCGCACACCGAACGGGCGCACCTCGTAGCTGGCCGCGGTCACGACGCCGCGGCCGCCGGCCCAGCCGACGACGACCGGCAGCCCGGCGAGCGCCGGGTTGTCGCGCTGCTCGACGGACGCATAGAAGGCGTCCATGTCGACGTGCAGAACCGCGCGGCTCACGTAGCGGATCCTCCTTACCGGCAAGCTCGCGGCCTCAGCGACTCACTTCTCCACCGTGATCGTGATCTTCTTCGAGATCACCGGCGGATCGTGCGGGATGTGGTTCTGGTCGCCGAGCAGCAGCTGCAGCGTGTGCTTGCCGGGCGCCAGCGTGAGCAACGTCTCGGTCTGGCCCTTGCCGAAGTGCCTGATGTTGTCGGTCGCGGGCAGTGGCGCACCCATGTTGGCGGGCGCGTCGGTGTCGACGAGCAGGTGATGGTGCCCGGTGTTGTCGAATTTCACGCCGGCGGGCGCGACCCCCATCCCTTTGAGCCCGAACTGCACCAGCACCGGGCTCTTCATTTTGGCACCGTTCCTCGGACTGATGATGTAGGCCTCGGCGCCGGGCGGCGAGGGAGTGCGCGCCGCGGCCGGCGGGGCGGCCGTGGCAGGTGCGGCCGGCGTTTGGGCCTGAACGGCGGTGGCGGCAAACAGTGCGAGCGCGATGGCGAGCAGACGCATATGTGAGTCTCCTTTGTGAGAGAGCGGCCTTAGAGCGTCACGAAGGCATAGAGGGCTGTGGCCGCGAGCATGAGTGAGCCGGCCACGAGGTACACGAAGGAAAGGAATCCGAGCTTGGCGACCGTGCGCACCCGTCCCTGCCGGTACATCACGCGCATGGAGCGGTACAAGTACCAGGCGATGTACAGCGCCGTGACCCAGCCGATGAGCGTGGCGGCGAACGGCAGCATGGCGCTCACGATCACTGCGAGCAGCACCGCCAGGAAGGCGAACGCATGGTTGTGCACGCAAAACAGCAGGTGCTCCACGTAGTAGTGCCGCGGATGCCAGTAGAGCAGCATCATGACCGCAGCGAGCAGCGGCAGGAACGCGAACATGGCGCGCGGCAGGTTGTGCATGAACGCTCGCAGCAGCGAGCGGCCGTGGTCCTGGGTTGTCTGCACGCAGCTGCGATAGAGCAGCGGCTCGATTGTGCTCTTCCAAGGACCGTTATAGTGGATCTGATTGCACTGCTGCGGGTCGCCTTCGAGTGCGCTGTAGGTCGTAGTCGGGGCCGCCGACGCCGGTTTGGCGCTCGCGCTGGCGCCGGCTTTGGCACCGGCGGCAGGCGCCGCTCCGCTCGCGCCTGGGACCCCGATCAGCACCAGCGGCGCCCCGCTGGCCCGAGCCTGCGCCACGGCTTGCCGCGCCTCGTCGATACCGGCGCGGGTTTCGGGAGTCACATGTGTCTCATCGGGCGTATGCCCCATCGCGGCGAGCACTACGAAGAAAAGCACCGACAGCACGAGGTACAGCCGTACCGGCGGTAGATAGCGCGCACGGCGGCCGTCGAGGAACTCGCGCGTGAGGAACCCCGGCTTGAAGAGCAGCGCCGCGAGCGTGTGCCACAGCCGCGAGTCGGCGTGTGTCACGTCCTCCATCGCCACCGTGAGGAAGTGCCCGAGCGAATGCAGCGGCGGCTCGAGACGCTGGCCGCAGTTGCCGCAGTAGCGCCCCCGAACGCTCGCGCCGCAGTTGTCGCAGCAGGGAGCAGCGGGGGCGGTCGCGGCAGCGGTTGCGGCCGTGGCGGCCACCTCCGGCGGCGCCGCGGCGGCCGCCGGCGTGCTCATGCGACGTAGGGCCGCGGCTGGCCGGCGGCCGGCTCGGCCTCGAGCGGCTGCGCCTGGGTGCCGAGCTCCTCGGAGGCGAAGTCGTCGACGTTTATGAGGTCCATCGCCTTGCGGTCGTACTCGCGCAGCGCCGCCGCCTCGGTCTCCGAGACGATGCCGGCGGCGAGGGCCTGGCCGATCTGGCCCGGCAGGTCAAGCGCGGTGACCTTACCGGTCTTGACGCCCTCGACGCGGATGCGCTTCACCAGCGGCTCGAGCTGCCCGGCGAGCAGCAGGGCTTCCTGCAGGAGCCCCAGCGGATTGCCCGGCTCGAGCTTCCAGTAGATGCCGTGGCAGAGCCACTCGCGCGCC
>DAHUXE010000114.1 GCA_027307325.1 Gammaproteobacteria bacterium
GGCGGTGGCGGCGAGGGCCTCATCGTGCGTCACCATGACGAGCGTCGCGCCGCGCGCCCTCGTCAGGTCGAGCAGCACCGGCAGTAACTCGCGGGCCGTCTCGTCATCGAGATTGCCCGTGGGCTCATCCGCCAGCAGCAGCTTCGGCTCGTGCACCAGCGCCCGCGCGATGGCGACGCGCTGCTGCTCGCCGCCGGAGAGCTGATCGACCGCGCTGTGCGCGCGGCCCGCGAGACCCACGCTCTCGAGCGCTGCGAGGCTGCGCGTGCGGGCCGGCGCGCCGCGCAGGCCATTGAGCTCCAGCACCAGGCGCACATTCTCGGCGACATCCAGCGTCGGGATGAGGTTGAAGAACTGATAGACGAAGCCGACGTGCGCGCGGCGGAACAGCGTGCGGCCGGGCTCGCCGAGCGAAGTGACCTCGACACCGTCGATCTCGACCGTGCCGCTGTCGGCGCGGTCGATGCCGCTGATGAGATTGAGGAGCGTCGACTTGCCGGAGCCGCTGCGCCCGAGGATCGCGACGTGCTCGCCGCCGCGCACCTCGGCGTCCAGCCCGTCGAGCACGCGGTGCACGCGCGGGCCTTCGCGGAAGCTGCGGGAGAGTTGCCGGATTCTCAGCACGAGTGCGCTCGCGGTCGACGCCTTAGGTTCCCATTGTAGAATCGGCCGCATGATCACGGTCCACCACCTCAACAACTCGCGCTCGCAGCGGGTGCTGTGGCTGCTCGAGGAGCTCGGCTGCGAGTACCGCCTGGTGAGATACCAGCGCGACCCGCACACCCTGCTCGCGCCGCCGGAGCTCAAGGGCATCCATCCTCTCGGCAAGTCCCCGGTGGTGAGCGATGGCGTGCATACGCTGGCCGAGTCCGGCGCGATCGTCGAGTATCTGATCGACCGCTACGGAAACGGACGGCTGCGTCCGCCCCCGGGGAGCGCCGAGCATCTGCGCTACACCTACTGGCTGCACTACGCGGAAGGCTCGGCGATGCCGCTGCTGCTGCTCAAGCTGGTGTTCCTGCGCCTGCCGCGCCCGGTGCCGGCGCTGCTCCGCCCCATCGTGCGCAGCGTTGCGCAGCGCGTGCAGCAGCGTCTCATCGATCCGCAGATTCGCACACACATCGACTACTGGGAGAGCGAGCTCGGCCGGTCCACCTGGTTCGCCGGCGAGGAGCTCACCGGGGCGGATGTGCAGATGAGTTTTCCGCTCGAAGCCGCCGCGGCGCGCGCCGGCGTCGCGCTCGGCCCCAGAGTCGGGCAGTTCCTCGAGCGCATCCACGCGCGCCCAGCCTACCGTCGGGCGCTCGCGGCGAGCGGCGGGTTTCAACTGGCACGGTGATACGCCCTCGGCCCGCTTAGCTCAGCTGTTCCACGCACGGCGCGGTAGGGTCATGCCCCTGAAATCATGGGGAAATACCCGTGCGCCCACGGCCCGATGCGGCTGGTGCGGCCGCGCCGGATCGGCGACACTAGTCGTTTCGCCCTCCAGAAGGAAAGCCCCTAATGACACTGCCAGTGCGACGTCGCGGCCCGATCATTCTCATCCTGAGTGCTGCAGCCGCCGCCCTGTCGGCCGGTTCGCTGCCGGCACAGCAGCCCTCCTCCACCGCCGCGGCTCCGGCGGGCACGCCCGCCGCGCCGGCTGCCGCGCCCGGGGCGAAGAAGGCACCCGCCAAGGGCGGCGCGGCCGCGGGCGAAGTGAGCGAGAAGAGTGCCCAGAGCTACAGCCTCGGCCTCATGTGGGGCGAGCAGCTGCGCAGCACCGGCGTCGGGCCGGAGGGGATCGTCTCGGAGCGCATCGCCCAGGGCGTGCGCGATGGCATCAGCGGCAAAGTCGCGCTGTCGGACAAGGATCGCAAGAACATCCAGAACCTCGCCAGCGCCGCCGGCGAGGCCAATCACAAGGCCGCGGCTAAGTTCCTTGCCGAGAACGGCAAGAAGCCGGGAGTCACCACGACCGCGAGCGGCCTCGAGTACCAGGAGATCAAGGCTGGGAGCGGAGACTCGCCCAAGATGGGTGATTCGGTGGAGGTGCACTATCGCGGCACCGTGCTCAGTGGCACCGAGTTCGACAGCTCCTACAAGCGCGGCCAGCCGGCAACCTTCGAGGTCGGCCACGTCATCCCCGGCTGGAACGAGGCGCTGCAGCTCATGAAGCCGGGCGCGAAATGGAAGCTGTTCATTCCCCCGCAGCTGGCGTACGACCTGCGGCCGCCTCCGGGGTCGGGGATCGCACCCGGCTCGATGCTGGTCTTCGACGTGGAGCTGCTGAGCGTCAAGCCCGCGGCGGCCGCGGTCCGGCCGGCCCCGGCGGAGAAACCCGCACCGGCTCAGCCGGCGCCGAAGTAGGGCTACCGCGCGCCGGGTACCTCAGGGATCTGCGGCGCGCGAGCCGGGGGCGAAGCGCATGGGCTTCGTGACTCCGAGGCGCGTCAGCTCGCGCAGCAGGCTCTCGGCGAGCTCCGCGTAGGCGGTGCGCTCGAACTCGGGCGCCGCCTGCCAGTCGTACGCCCAGGGATGGGCCGCCCGCAGCCGCTCGGGCTCGTCGAGGTAGCGCGGGATGACGTGCGCGTGCAGCGCCTGCTCCTCGTTGCCGAACATCGCGTAGTTGATGCGCAGCGCGGGAGTCACCTTGAGGAGCGCATCGCCGAGGCGCGCCATGTCGGTGAGGAAGGCGCCGCGCTCCTGGACGCCGAGCGCGTTGAGATTCGGCACCACCGGGTCCGGCAGCAGCAGGCAGTAGCCGCGCACGAACTGCCGCTCGCCGAACACCGCCCATCCCGAGTAGAGCCGGGCGATGACCCGCGGATTACGCCCGGCGCGCGCCTCGTTCACCTGCTGGTGGATCCCCGTGAGGGGCTCGGCTGTGCTGTCGCTCTTCATGAGGTGCCTGGCGAGCGGAACACGAAGTAGACCGCTCCGAGGATACACAGCGCGGCCCACAGATAGTCGAGCTTCAGGGGCTTGCCCATGTAGAGAACCGCGAACGGCACGAACACCACGAGCGTAATGACCTCCTGCAGGATCTTCAGCTGCGGCAGCGTCAGTCGCGTATAGCCGATGCGGTTGCCCGGCACCTGCAGCAGGTACTCGAAGAAGGCGATGCCCCAGCTCGCGACCGCCGCCACGTACCAGGGGCGGTCGGCGAGGTTCTTCAGGTGCGCATACCAGGCGAAGGTCATGAAGACGTTCGACGCCAGGAGCAGCAGCGTGGCCGAGGCCAGGGGTGTCATGTTGCGTGTCTCTCAACAGGCGACGCCGAGGCCGCGCAGCGCGCGCACTGTGCTCTGGTAGCCGCCGTGAACGATGCCATGCCAGCCACGGCCGCGCGCCGCAGCGATGTTGTCGTCGCGGTCGTCGATGAACACGGTCGCGGCCGGCTCGAGCTCGAAGCGCCGCTCCGCCTCGGCGTAGATGCCGGCGTGCGGCTTCATGACGCCGGCGAGGTACGAGGGCAGCGCGCCGTGCCCGATGCGGTGGAAGCGGTACTCGCGCGACAGGTGTGCCCAGTGCAGATCGCCGATGTTCGACAGCTGGTAGACGCGATGGCTCTCGCTCAGGCGGTGGGCGAGCTCCACCATCTCGGGCTCCAGCTCGAACATGTCGATCCAGTGCGCGTATAGCTCTTCCACCGACACCGGGTCGGGAGCGAGCGCCGCCAGCCGTTCGAGGAGTTCCCGGCCGGACAGCCGGCCGGACTCGTGCTCCTCGAGCGCGGCGCGCGCCAGCACCGGGTGCAGCTCGTCCGCCTCGACCCCGCGCGACCTCAGCAGCTCGAGCAGCGGCCGGTACTTGAGCCGCACGAACACCCAGCCGATGTCGAACACTACGCTGCGGATGGCGGGACTGCTCATGAACGGCCCGAACTCGCTGCGGTAGCGGCGCTCGAATTGGTCTTTCCCGGGGCGTGAAAAACCGGGACGTTTTTCCCGCAGCCTCCAGGGGCTCGCCGCATGCGGCGAGCGGGCGGGAAAGACCAATTCGAGCACCGCTGCGGTATTGAGTCGTTCATGAGAGTCCCGCTCACAGCGCCAGAGGGTCCACGCCGCCCGAGTCCCCCGGGCGGGTGTTGACCGCGACCACGGTGGCGCGCGGGAAGAAGTTGAAATCCGTGGCGCTGGCGCGCGTGTAGGCGCCCATTGCGCGTCCGATGATCAGGTCCCCGGCCTTGAGGGGCGGCAGCATCAGGTTCTCGGCAATCACGTCGATGCTGTCGCAAGTGGGGCCGGCGAGCACCGAGGGCAGCCGCTCGCCGCCGTCGCGCAGCGGCTCGACCGGGTAGCGCGCGTGATCGTACAGCTGCCCGCTGTAGGAGCCGTACAGCCCGTCGTCGAGGTAGTACCACCAGTGGCCCTCGCGCTGCGCACGCCCCATCACCGAGGCGACACCGATCGCGGCGGGCCCGACGATGTAGCGCCCCGGTTCGGCGATCACCCGCACCCTCTTCGGCAGCGCGCCGATGGCCGCGCGCAGCGGCGCGCAGAAGCGTCCGATGTCCTGCACCGGCTGCGCATAGTCGATGGGGAAGCCGCCGCCGATGTCGAGCGTGTCGAACACACCGAGCTTCTCGCGGCGCGCCGCCGCCAGAAGCGCGGCGCACGCCTCGAGCGCCTCCACGTACTTGGTCGCGTCCGGTGTCTGTGAGCCGGCGTGAAACGACAGCCCGCGCACCTCCACGCCGAGACCAGCCGCGAGGCGCGCCAGCTCCAGCACGCCTTCCGGGTCGCAGCCGAACTTGCGCGACAGGTCGCATACCGCGCCGGGCGCGCGGAACGAGACGCGCAGCAGCAGCTGCGCCGCAGCGCGATGCGGGGCGAACTTGCGCACCTCGTCGGGGTTGTCGGCGACGAAGGTGCGCACGCCGAACTCGAGCGCATTGGCGATATCCGCCGCACGCTTGATGGGATGGGTGTGGATGCAGCGCTCGGCGGCGACCCCGAGACGCTCGACCAGCTGCACCTCGCCGCTGGTCGCGAGATCGAGGAAACCGCCCTCCCCGATCACCGTGCGCACCACCGCCGGGTGCGGCAGGGGCTTCAGCGCGTAGTGCAGGTCGACGTGCGGCAGCGCCTTGCGGAGCTTGCGGTACTGCACGCGCACGCGCTCGCAGTCGAGGATCAGGAGCGGCGAGCCGAACTCGCGCACCAGGCGGCGCACTTCCGCGGGCTGGAAAGGGTCGATGAATCGCGGGCGGGGCACCGGCAAAGCTTCAGTCGGGCGCGTGCGCCGTCACGGCAGCACGGCCATCGTGCCGCTGCCCTCGTCGCTCTGGGCGACGCCGGTCGCGGCACGCCGCAGGCGGTCGCGGATCGCATCCCAGCGCTCGCCCTCGGGTACCTCCTGCACCAGGATGCGCTGGCAGCCGGCCCGGTCGAGGGTGCGCAGATTGTTGTAAAGATCGTGCCCGTAGCTCTCGGGCCGGCGCCCGGCGTTGATCCAGGTGACGTACTTGTGGGAGCGCAGTGGCAGGCGCTGCGCCAGCACGGCGATGCGCTTGCCCCCGCCCGAGGCGGCGTCGGCCTGGGCATCGATCTCGCCCGCGGCCACGATGGTCAGGGGTGTCGCGGGCGCGTAATGGCTGGGCATGGCCCCGGGAACCCGCGGCGGCTCGGGCGCAGCGCCACTCGCGAGCTCCCCCACCACCGCGCGGATCTGTCCCGCGGTGACGCTGCCGGGACGCAGCAGCCGCACGCTCGGGCCCTCGAAGGACACGATGGTCGACTCGAGCCCGAGCTGACACTCGCCGCCGTCCAGCAGCAGGCGCACCGACTCGCCGAGCTCTTCGCGCACGTGCTCGGCGCGTGTCGGCGAGAGGCGGCCGTAGCGGTTGGCCGACGGCGCGGCGATGCCGCCGCCGAACGCCGTGAGCAGCTGCTGTGCCATGGGATGCGCCGGCACGCGGATCGCGATCGTGTCCTGCCCTCCGGTGACCACGTCGTGCACGTGGGCGGCGCGCGGCATGACCATGGTGAGAGGTCCCGGCCAGAAGGCCTCGGCGAGCTTGATCGCGCCCTCCGGCACCTCGCGCACCCAGCGATGCAGGTAGCGCGGGCTGTCGAGGTGCACGATCACCGGATGGCTGGCCGGGCGTCCCTTGGCCTCGAAAATCCGCCGCACCGCGGCCGGGTTCTGCGCGTTGGCGCCGAGCCCGTAGACGGTTTCCGTCGGGAAAGCCACCAGCTCGCCGTTGCGCAGCGCCTGCACGGCAGTCTCGATCTCGACCTGAGTGGCTCTGACGACGCGGACCATAGGGTTAGATTACTCGAGATCGGTGCGTACCCAGCCGCCCGGCGAGTGCCTGAGCTCGTACGCGGGCCAGTAGTGCTTGTCGAGCTTGAGGGTGATGACCTCGGGCGCATTGTTCCAGGTGATGGTCTTCAGACGCACCGACGAGCGGTCGGGCCGGCCGGTGACCGCCTTGAGAAACGTATCGAGATCGGGCGTCGGCGCGCCGTCGACTTCGACGATGCGCCGTCCCGGAAAGAGTCCGTAGCGCGTCGCCGGCGACCCGTAAGCGAAATACGCCACATACACGCCGCGCGGCGGAATGCCGCGCTGCGCGCTCATGGAGCGATGCGGCGCCTGCAGCGTCGCGCCGGCCCACTCGACCACGCGCTCGAGATCGCTGCCCGGCAGTTGCGCGGTCGGCACCTCGAGGGTCTGCTCGCCCTCGCCGCGCCACACGGTGACGTGCACCAGCTCCTTGTCGGCGGCGGCCCGCTCCACCTCGCGAAAGCGCGTCACCACCTGGCCGTCGATCGCGAGCAGCAGATCACCCTGCTGCAGCAGGTGCGCCGCCGGCGAGCCCCCCACGAGACGCACCACCGCCAGGACCTGGCGGCGCGTCGGGGTGTGTTGCGCGAGGCGCTGCGTCCAGCCCTCGGGCAGGCCGAGCTCGCGTGCGCTGGCGAGCGGCATCGCGCTGAGCTCCACCTCGAGCGAGTGCAGCGCGCGGCCGGTGCGTACCCGGTCGAGCATGTCGGCCGCCAGGTCGATCGGTACGCCGCGGTTCTCCTGGGCGAGCTCGCGGCCGTTCTCGTAGGCGAAGCTCGACCAGCTGCCGAGCACGTTGCCCTCCTTGTCGGACAGCACGCCGTCGAACTCGGTCGGCGGACTCACCAGCTGCACGGTCTCGAGGTTAGTGTCGCGGAAGCGCATGGTGCGCGATAGCGGCAGCTCGAGCGGCTCGATGCTGGCAATCTCGGTGGTCCGCGAGCGGATCTGGCTGTCGGCGCCGAGCCCCACGACCCACACCGGCTCGCCGGCGGTGAGTTCGCGGACCTTCAGCTTCGCGGACCTGACCGGCGTCGTGCCGATCAGCTTCGGGTCGTAGGCCACCACCGCGTAGTTGTGCAGCGGATGCACGTACACGACGTGGCCCGGTACCTGCACCGTGCCCGCGAACGAAATCTCGACGTCGCCGAGCGGGACCGGCACGGTGTTGCGGTCCACCACCACGAGCCCGCGCTCCGCATCCACCACGAGCCCGGTGCCGTGATAGTTGCGCTCGGTGATCCCCGACACCGAGTACGGCATGTCGAAAGTCACCATGACGAGCGAGGGAGCAAGCGCGTTCTGGCGCGGATCGCCGAAGTGCGGGAAGACCGTCGAGCTGATCGTCGGCGGCTTCGGCGCCGGCCCCGGCGGCAGGTCGCTGCAGTCCCAGAGGCCGCGTGCGTCGTCGCGGCCACAGTGGTGGGCGGGGAACCACAGGCGGTCCATGCGGATGGGGCGCAGCTGGCTGCCGTTGGGATCGTCGATGGTGCTGTAGCGCACCGTGGCGTAGTCGCCGTTGCCGAGCTGGGCGAGGCCGACTTCGAAGTCGGCGAGGCTGCCGGTGGCGCGGCCGTTGAGCGCGGTGATCAGCGCGCCGCGCGGGATGGCGGCCGCACCGAACACGTAGCCGGGGTTGGCGACATAGACGCCACGGGTCGGTACGTTGTAGGCGCGCGCCAGCTGGTACGACATGGTGTTGACCACGGCGTCGCCGAACTCGGCATAGGCGCTCGGCGTGATGGCGTGCAGGTCGCCGACCGGGAGCGTGGCCGAGAGCGGCTTGCCACCGCGCTCGAGCTCGACTTCCACCTGCTTGCCGACCGAGTCGTCGAGCACTTCCTCGAGCGGCTCGAACTGCGTCAGGTAGTGGCCGTTGAGCCGCACCAGGATGTCACCGGGCTGCAGCACACTCTCGCTCGGCGAGCCGGGCAGCACCTCGGTCACCACCAGCATGCCGGTCAGGCGCGGGAAGCTCTTGCGCACCTCGGCCTCGGTTTGGGGCTCGAGCCCGAGGCGATCGAGCTCGTCGTAGGGCATGTAGTTGAAGACGGTGTAGAGGGTGCCGCGCGGCACCGGCTTGCCCTCCCGGATGAGGCTGAGCGCGCGGCGCACCCGCCCGAGCGGCAGGTAGAAGCTCGAGGCGGCGCCGGTCGCTCCGCCGGCGTTGAGCCCGACCACGCGCCCGCGGATGTCGATCACCGGGGAGCCCGAGGAGCCCCCCGAGGTGCCGGAGGCCGCCTGCAGGTAGAAGGTGTTGAAATCGTTGTACTTCGCGACGCCGTACTCGGGCGCATCGCGGTCGAGCCGCGCCAGCGTGCCCGCGAGGATCGAGAGTTGCTCGCCGGCGTTGTTGCCGACCACGCGGATCTCGCGCCCGATCTGCGCACCCTCCGGATAGAGCGGCAGGGCTTTCGGTCTGATGAAGCGCAGCTTCTTCGGATCGTAGCGGTAGAAGCCGAAGTCGTGCACCGGATCGCGGTACACCGGATAGAGCTGCACTTCCTCGCGGTTGAGAAACGTCGCCTCCGAAGTCACAGGCCCCGGCGTCACCACGTGGCGGTTGGTGAGGATCAGGCCGCGCTCGGCATCGACCACGAAGCCGGTCGCCTGGGCGGTGGTGTTCCACTCGGTATCGAAGGCCCGCACCATGTCGACGTCGATCGAGACGACGCTGCTGGCGATGCGCTCGAGGGTAACCGCCCAATCCGGGTTGGCTTCCCCCGCCGCCGCCTGCTGCGCAATCTGCGGGGCCGCGGCTGCCGCTGGGGGCGCGGGCTCCGCCGGAGGCTCCGCGATCGCATTACCCGGGAGCACCGGCGGCGGCACCTGGGCCGGGAGCGGTGCCGGCGCGGTCTGCGGGGTAGCGCGCGGCGGCTCGGCCGCGGCAACCATCGCGGCGCAGGTGATGACGGCGAGCAGCGCGAGTCGCACGAAACGCATCGGAACCGGTGTCTCTAGCGTCCGAGCAGAACGAGCAGCCAGACCGCGGTGAGCAGCACGAACGACATCAGTACCGCGGCGGAGCCGATATCCTTGGCGAGGCCCGCGAGGGCGTGGCGCTCGAAGCCGATCCGGTCGACGGTCGCCTCGATGGCGCTGTTGACGAGCTCGACGATCAGGATGAGAAGCACCGGAGCGACGAGCAGCGCGCGCTCGACGCCGCTCCTCCCGAGCCAGAGGCCGAGCGGGATGACGATCGCGGCAAAGGCGAGCTCCTGGCGGAATGCCGCCTCGTCGCGGAACGCGCCTGCGAGGCCGCGCAGGCTCGCGCCGAGCGCGCGCAGTACGCGGGTCGCGCCGCGGGGCTTGTACCGGTCTAGTGCTGCGTCGTTGGCGTCCATGTGAGATCCAGGTGGCGGGCGGCCCGCACATCGTCGAGGCGCCGCACTGGCATGGTATGCGGAGCGCTGCGCACGCGCTCGGGTTCCTGCCGTGCCTCCTCGAGAATCTGTGACATTGCCGCCACAAAGGCGTCGAGCATCTCCCGGCTCTCGGTCTCGGTCGGCTCGATGAGCAGGCATTCGGGCACGATCAGCGGGAAGTAGGTGGTCGGCGCATGGAATCCGAGATCGAGCAGCCGCTTGGCGAAGTCCATCGCGGTCACGTTGAACTCGCGCGCCTGGCGCCTGAGCGTCACGATGAATTCGTGGCCGGCGCGGCGCTCCGGGTAGGCGGCTTCGAAGCCGGCATCGCGCAGCCGCTTCAGCAGGTAGTTGGCGTTCAGCGTGGCGTACTCGCCCACGGCCCGCATGCCGTCGCGTCCGAGCAGGCGCATATAGATGTAGGCGCGCAGCAGCACGCCGGCGTTGCCCATGAAGGCCGACAGCCGCCCGATCGATTGCGGCATTTCGCTCTCGGTGAGCCAGCGGTAGCGCTCGCCCTCTCTGTCGACGACCGGCAGCGGCAGGAACGGCGCGAGGCGTGCCGCGACGCCCACGGCACCCGCGCCCGGCCCGCCGCCGCCGTGGGGCGTCGAGAAGGTCTTGTGCAGGTTCATGTGCAGACAATCGAAGCCCATGTCCCCGGGACGCACCTTGCCGAGAATCGCGTTGAGATTCGCGCCGTCGTAATAGAGCAGCCCGCCGGCGTCGTGCACCACGCGCGCCACCTCCTCGATGCCGCGCTCGAACACCCCGAGCGTCGAGGGGTTGGTGAGCATGATGCCCGCGGTGTTGGGACCGACCGCGGCCTTGAGGGCCGCGAGGTCCACGTCCCCCGCCGCGTTGACGGGAATCTCCCGCACCACGCAGCCGCACATGGTCGCGGTCGCGGGGTTGGTGCCGTGCGCCGCCTCCGGAACGATGATCTCGTTGCGCTTCAGATCCCCGCGCGCGCGGTGATAGGCGCGGATCATGGCGACGCCGGCGAACTCGCCGTGCGCACCCGCCATCGGCGAGAGCGCCACGCCCTGCATACCGGTGACCTCCTTCAGCATCTCCTGCAGCTCGTACATGCAGGCGAGAAACCCCTGGCCGTGCGACTCCGGCGCGAGCGGGTGGCGTGCCAGGAACTGCGGCAGCATCGCGTACTGGTTGCACGCCCTGGGGTTGTATTTCATCGTGCAGGAGCCGAGCGGATAGAAGTGCGTGTCGATCGAGAAGTTGAGCTGCGACAGGCGGGTGAAGTGCCGCACCGCCTCGAGCTCGCCGACCTCCGGGAGCTCCGGCGCGGCGCTCCGCCGCAGCTTCGCCGGCAGGTCGGCGAGCGGCGCGACGCCGACGTAGTGCGGCCACTGATCGCTCGCGCCGCGTCCGGGCTGCGAGTACTCGAAGATCACTTTTTCGCGGGTGGGCATCGGATGAGTCCTTCTCAGGCGGCGCGCGCCGCCTGCATCGCCTCACTCAGCGAGGCGCGGTAGCGCTCGAGGTCGGCAGCGGTCTTGGTTTCGGTCGCGCACACCAGCAGCGCGGGACCGAGCTCCGGGTAGTACGGCGCGAGATCGAGCCCGCCGAGGATGCCGCGCGCGGCGAGCGCCTTGAGCACCGGAGCCACCGGGCGGTCGAGCAGCAGCACGGCCTCGTGGAAGCAGGGTCCGCTGAAGGCGAGGCGCACGCCGGGCGTGCGCACCAGAGCCGCGACCAGCTCGCGGCTACGGGCATGCGAGGCGGCCGCGGTGCGCGTAAGTCCCTGCGGGCCCATGAGCGAGAGGTAGATCGTCGCCGCGGTCATGAGCAGACCCTGATTGGTGCAGATGTTGGAGGTCGCCTTGGCGCGGCGGATGTGCTGCTCGCGCGCCTGCAGCGTGAGCGTGAACCCCTCGCGCCCCGTAGTATCGAGGGTGCGGCCGACGATGCGGCCGGGCATCTGCCGCACGTACTCCATGCGCGTCGTCATGAAGCCGAAGTACGGGCCGCCCGATGACAGCGGCACGCCGAGCGGCTGGCCCTCGCCGACGGCGATGTCGGCGCCGCGGCTGCCCCAGCCGCCGGGGGGTTTGAGCAGGGCCAGCGAGGTAGGGTTGACGACCGCGATCACGAGGGTGCCGCGCTCGTGCGCCCAGTCGGTGAGCGCATCCACATCCTCGAGCCGGCCGAAGAAATTCGGCTGCTGGATGAGGAGCGCGGTCACGTCCTCACCCGCGTACTTGCCGAGCGAGGCGGGCAGCGTCACGCCCTCGACGGTGCAGTAGGGCAGCTCCTCGAACCTGAGGCCCTGGTTGCTCGCCATCGCGACCGCCACGCGGCGGTAGTGCGGATGGAGCGTGGTGGGCACGAGGATGCGCGCGGACTTCGACTTGCGGTTGGCGCGCACCGCCATGAGCGCGGCCTCCGCGGTGGCCGAAGCGCCGTCGTACATCGAGGCGTTGGCGACCTCCATGCCTGTGAGGCGCGCGATCATGGTCTGGAACTCGTAGGTCGTCTGCAGCGTGCCCTGGCTGGCTTCCGCCTGATAGGGCGTGTAGGCACTGTAGAACTCGCCGCGCGTGGTGATGGCCCACACCGCCGCCGGGATGTGGTGCTCGTAGGCGCCGGCGCCGAGGAAGCTGAGCGGCGTGCCGTCCTGCGCGGCGCGCTCGCTCATGAGGCGCCCGATCTCCATCTCGTTGAGCTCCTCGGGCACCCCGGCGAGCGAGCTCACCCGCAAGGAAGGCGGGATCTCAGCGAACAGATCCTCGATGCTGCGCGCACCGATGGCCGCGAGCATCGCCGCGACGTCGGCCTCGGTGTGGGGAATGAAGGCCATCAGCCGCCCTCCGCTGCCAGCACCTGGCTGTAGTCGGCCGCCGACAGCAGCCCGGCAGCGGCGATCGCCCCGGCGGCCGGGCGCATGCGCATCAGCCAGCCCTCGCCGTAGGGGTCGGAGTTGACCGTCTCGGGCGCATCCGAGAGCTTCGGGTTGCCGGCGGTGATCTCGCCGGCGAGCGGCGCATACACGTCGGAGGCGGCCTTCACCGACTCCACCACCGCGCACGCCTCGTCCGCCTTCACGGCGCGGCCCGCCTCGGGCACTTCGACGAACACCAGGTCGCCGAGCGCGTGCTGTGCGTGGTCGGTGATACCCACCTCGACGGTGCCGTCCTTGAGGGTGCGCACCCATTCGTGGGACTTGGTGTACTTGAGGTCCGCGGGAACGTTGCTCATGAATCGGGTCCCTTCAGGTCACGAGTGATTTGCCGAAGCGCACGAAGGGCGGTTTCACCACCTTCGCGTTGAGGAGCTTGCCGCGGATATCCACTTGTACCCGCTGAGCTGTGGCCGCCGGCACGCGCGCGAGCGCGATCGAGCGCCCGAGCGTCGGCGAGAAGGTGCCGCTGGTGATCTCGCCCTCGCCCACGCCGGGCACGAGGACCTTCTGGTGGCTGCGCAGCACGCCGCGGTCTTCCAGCAGCAGGCCGACGAGCTTGCGTGCGGGGCCGCGCATGCTGATCGCCTCGAGCGCCGCGCGCCCCACGAAGGCGCGCGTGCGGGGCTCGAGCGCCACGGTCCAGGCGAGGCCCGATTCGAGCGGGTCGGTGCTCTCGTCCATGTCGTGACCGTAGAGGTTCATGCCGGCCTCGAGGCGCAGCGTGTCGCGCGCGCCGAGGCCGCACGAGGCGACCCCGAGGGAGTTGAGCCGGCGCCAGGCCGCAATAGCATCCGCCGCCGGCATCATGATCTCGAAGCCGTCCTCGCCCGTATAACCGGTGCGTGCGACGAACCAGCCGCCGAGCTCGCGCCCGACGAACACGCCGAGCGCGAGCGCCGCTTCCCGGTCGCCGGCGGCGAGCAGCTGCACCGCGCGGGCCCGCGCCTCCGGTCCCTGGATCGCCAGCATGGCGAGATCGGCGCGCTCGGTGACCTCGACGTCGAAGGCGGCGGCGTGGCGGCGGATCCAGGCGAGGTCCGTATCGCGGGTGCCGGCGTTCACCACCGCGCGGCAGAAGCTCTCGGTGAGGAAGTAGACGATCAGGTCGTCGATGACGCCGCCACGCTCGTTGAGCATGCAGGAGTAAAGGGCCTTGCCGGGCGTCTTCAGCCTGGCGACGTCGTTGGCGAGCAGCTCGCCGAGCAGCGCGCGTACGCGCCGGCCCTTCAGATCCACGACGCACATGTGCGAGACGTCGAAGACCCCGGCGGCACGCCGGACCGCGTGATGCTCCCCGATCTGGGAGCCGTACTGCACCGGCATGTCCCAGCCGCCGAAGTCGACGATGCGGGCGTTGAGCTCCTGGTGCAGCGCAAATAACGGCGTCTTGCGTCCCACTTGAGGTCCTCCAGCGAACAAAGCAGCCGGCACACGCCCCGCACGCGAGGCGCCTGCCGCCCTTCTGTCCCTGTGACCTGAGAGATGAGGCGCCCTCGAGAGGCGCCGCTCCCCTTCGGTGGGTGGATGGCGAGCATCCACCGCTCTCCAGAAGCCCCGCGGAGCGTCACGACCGCCGCCGCCGTCTGCCGTTCGTGTGCCTGAGCGTTTCCGGGCGGAATTTGCGCCTTCGGCGTTCCGGCTCAAGGGCCGGACTCTCTCCGGACAGACTGTTTCGGGCCGCGGAATGATACCAGAGCGCCGCGACTGTAGAATTCGCGCCGCATGAGCCTCCCGCGCCGCCCCGCAGCCCAGGTGTCGATCGGACCGATTCGCGTCGGGGGCGGTGCTCCGATCGTGGTTCAGTCGATGACCAATACCGATACCGCCGACGTCGAGGGCACCGCGCGGCAGGTGCAGGCGCTGGCGCGCGCCGGCTCGGAGCTGGTGCGCGTCACCGTGAACACCAGCGAGGCGGCGGCCGCGGTCGCGCCGATCCGTGCCTGGCTCGACCGCGCCGGTGTCGCGGTTCCGCTCATCGGCGACTTCCACTTCAACGGGCACAAACTGCTGCGCGAGCATCCCGAGTGCGCCGCCGCGCTCGGCAAGTACCGCATCAACCCGGGCAACGTCGGGCGGGGAGCGAAGCGCGACCCGCAGTTCGCGGAAATGATCGAGATCGCCTGCCGCTACGGCAAGCCGGTGCGCATCGGCGTGAACTGGGGCAGTCTCGACTCGGACCTGCTGACGCGCCTCATGGACGAGAACTCCGCGCTCCCCGAGCCCCTCGAGGCGCAGGCCGTGATGCGCAACGCCGTCGTGTTGTCGGCCCTGACGAGCGCACAGCGCGCCGAGCAGCTGGGGCTCGCGCACGACCGCATCATTCTCTCGGCCAAGGTGAGCGGCGTGCAGGATCTCATCGCCATCTACCGCGACCTCGCCGCGCGCTGCGACTACCCGCTGCACCTCGGCCTCACCGAGGCCGGCATGGGCTCCAAGGGCATCGTGGCCTCGACCGCCGGCATGGCGGTGCTGCTGCAGGAGGGCATCGGCGACACCATCCGCGTGTCGCTCACCCCCGAGCCGGGCGGCGACCGCACGCAGGAGGTGATCGTCGCGCAGGAGATCCTCCAGACCATGGGATTGCGCGCCTTCACGCCGCTGGTGGTGGCGTGCCCGGGCTGCGGGCGCACCACCAGCACCTTCTTCCAGGAGCTCGCCCTCAAGATCCAGAGCCACATCCGCGCGCGTATGCCGCAGTGGCGGCGCGACTATGCGGGGGTGGAGGAGATGACGGTCGCCGTCATGGGCTGTGTGGTCAACGGTCCGGGCGAGAGCAAGCACGCCAACCTCGGCATCAGCCTGCCCGGCACCGGCGAGCGGCCCGTGGCGCCGGTATACGAGGATGGCGAGAAGACCGTGACCCTGAAGGGCGAGCGCATCGCCGAGGAGTTCCAGGAGATCGTCGAGCGTTACGTCGCGCGCCGCTACGCCCGCCTGGCGCCGCCCGGCGGGGGCGCATGAGCGGCACGCTCGCCGCACGCAGGTGCAAGCCCTGCGAAGGGGGCACGCCGCCGCTCACGCCGGCCGAGGCGGGAGCGCTCCTCGCGCAGATCTCGGGCGAGTGGGCGCTTACCGGGAGCGCACACGCCATCGAGCGCCGCTTCGCGTTCCGCGACTTCTACCGCACCATGAGCTTCGTCAACGCCCTCGCCCACATCGCCAACATCGAGGATCACCATCCGGATCTCGAGATCGGCTACAACTACTGCCGCGTGAAGTTCACCACCCACGCAGTCAAGGGACTCTCGGAGAACGACTTCGTGTGCGCCGCCAAGGTGGATCTCATCCCGTTGGGCTGATTGCCTCGCGGTCGAGTCAGGGCCACCGAAGCATGCGATGTCCCCCACCGCGATAGTTAGGCACTTGCCTAACTATGGCCCAGGGGACCCTCACGCGTCGCCCGGCCGCGTCAATTCACCCATTCGTACAGAGGCTTGCCGCGGTCGACGACGTGCACCGTCAGGAGCCTGAGCGGCTGATCGCCTACCACGGTGAAGCCGGCGTGCGGCACGTCGCGTGCGTTGATGAAGCTGCTTCCGGTCTGCATCATCGTCGGCGCCTGGCCGGGCAGCTGCACCATCGATCCCTGCAGCACGTAGCCGGTCTCGACGCCGTGATGCGAGTGACGCGCGATTGTCTCGCCCTTCCTGATCTCGCTCACCGAGGTGATGACTTCCATGTCGGGTGAAGCCGCCAGGTCGGCGCGCCTGAGCTCCTGGCGCTGCGGCAGGTCGGTGCGCTCCGTGTCGGCCCGGACGGGGGCCAGCAGCGCACAGACGGGAAGCAGAATGGCTATCGATCGTAAAGCCCTCATAGTGTCCTCCCACGCACGACTCACGAGACCCGCCGCGCGAGCTCCGGCAGCTCCCCGCTCACGCCGAGCGCGCGGCGGATGAAGAAACGGCGCAGCTCCTGGCTGCGATTCACCCACGCGAGGCCCTGCTGGGCCAGGCGCGCGAGCGGCCCGGTGCCGTGGGCGAGCAGGCGGTCGAAGACCTCGATCGAAGCTGCCATCACGGCGACCTCGCTCTTGCGCCAGCGCTCATAGGCGCGCAGCACGCCGAGCGATCCCGGGTCCTCGCGCCGCGCCACGGCGGCCGCCACCTCCTGCGCCAGGGCTCCCGCATCGAGGAGCCCCAGGTTCACGCCCTGGCCGGCGAGCGGGTGTACGACATGTGCGGCGTCGCCGATGAGCGCGACGCGCCCGGTGACGTACCGGGGAGCGGTGAGCCTCCTCAGTGGCAAGGAGACCCGCTCGCTCACCAGGCGTGTCTCCCCGAGGGCGAGGTCCGAGGCCCGGTCGAGCTGGCGCGCAAAGTCCGCGGCGCTCAAGCCTGCGAGCTCGGCCGCCAGCGGCTCATCCGCCGACCAGACGATCGAGCTCGTGCCGTCGAAGAGCGGCAAAAAGGCGAGCGTGCCGCTCTTCATGAAGCGCTGCCAGGCGGTCAGCCCGTGCGGCCGGGCGGTCGCGACCGTGGCGACGATCGCCGTCTGGCGGTAGTCGCGCACCTGGGCGGCGAGGCCTGCCGCCGTTCGCACCGCCGACTGTGCACCGTCGGCGCCCACCACCAGCCGGGCACGCAGCGTTCCGCGGCTGGTCGTGATGCTCACCCCGTCCGCATCGACCGCGAGCGAGGAGAACTGCGCCGGCTCGAGGTGCCCGCCGGCCGCGCCGAACGCCGCGAGCAGCGCCGTCTGCAGCAGCCGGTTCTCGACGATGTACCCCAGGTTGGGCTCGCCAACGTCTGCGGCGTCGAAAACCAGCGCACCCGCGCCCTCCGCCGCGACGCTCTCGTGCCAGATGCGCATGCGCTCGTAGGCGCACGCCCTCGGACCTGCGACGCCCGCCCAAGCTCCGGCGTTGGCGAGCAGCGCCTCGCTGGCGCGCGAGATCGCCACCACCCGTGCATCGGGCGGCGCACCCGCGGCCGGAGGCTGCGGCGCGTGCGGCTCGA
>DAHUXE010000127.1 GCA_027307325.1 Gammaproteobacteria bacterium
TGTCGGGGAAATACAGCGACAGCAACCCGAGCTCCGAGGTCTCGGCATGGACCGCGCCCGAGAGCGGCATCGCCTGCCAGGCGCTGCTGCCGCGCTGCGCATCGATGCGGGCACGGATGGTGCCGACATCGCCGTTCTCGAGCACGGCCGCGAAGCTGACGGCGTCCGGCGTGGCGGTCGCGGTCACGGTGCCGGAGCCGATGCGGGTGTGCTCGATCCGCTTGCTGAGCAGCGTGTGCGAGAGCACCGCCTCGCTCAGGTGCGCGCGCAGCGTGCCGGTGGCGGGCGCGAGCGCGCCGCCCGCTGCGCGCAGCAGCAGGTCGACCGTACCCTGGTACTGCACCGCGGGCGTCATGCCGGCGGTGAGCGCGCTGAGGGGCAGCTGGTTGCTCATGAGCGTCGTCGACCAGTGCTGCGGGCTCCAGTCCGCATCCAGGCACATGCTGCCGGGCGTGCCCGCGAGGCACAGCCACTCGATCCGCGCGCGGTCCGCGGCGGCGGCGAGATCGACCGGGTGCTCGAGCGCGAGGTTGAGCGCGTCCTTACCCTTCACGCCGAGCGCGGTGAGCTGGCCCTGGAAGGCCCCGTGTGCGTAGGCGCCGGCGGCCTCGGCCGCGAGCGCGAGTCCCGCCGCGTGGGCTTCGGCGTGCACGCGATAAGCCGCCGGCGGCCCGGCCACCGTGAAGGACGCGCCCTCGATGGTGTGGCGCGCGTAGCTCAGGTTGGTCGCGCGCGCTTCGATCTTCGTCGGCCGCTCGCGGTCGGCGGCGTTGAAGTCGACGTCGGCGTCGAGCCGCTCGACGGCCAGCCCCGCGTAGCTGAGCGCGCTGCCGTGGGCGCTCGCGACGACCGCGGGGTCCGCGGTCGTGCCGCGCAGCGTTCCGGTGGTGTTGAGCTGCCCGCGGCTCCCTGGCAGGAGCTGACCGAGATCCGAGCTCGCCAGCGCGAAGCGCAGATCGAGCAGCGCGCCGACGCGCCCATCGAGGGCGAGGCTCGTGCCGCCCAGGCCTAAGCGCACCCGGTCGAAGCTCAGGATGCCGCCCGTGCGGCTCACCGAGCCGCCGCCGCTCACGCGCGCGCCGCGCAGCTTCCCGGTCAGGTTCGAGGCCGTGACGCTCAGGTCGCCGTTCGGGTCGAAGCCCTGGCCGGACACGTTGAGCGCGAGACTGACGCTGCCGGGAAAGTCGGCGCGCAGCGGCGCGGGGTTGATGCCGGAGAGCTGTGCCGCGACCGACCAGCTCTGGTGCGGCGCCCAGGTCACGGCCCCACTCGCGCTGGCGTGCCCCTCGAGCAGGCCGAGCTCGGCTCGCTCTACGCCTAAGCCGTCCCTGCCGAGCGTGCCGGTCACGTCGAGCGCGCTCGCGTCGACGCCGGCGGCACTGGCCGCCACGGCCTGCGCGTGCACCTTGTAGGGCAGCGTGCCCTCCAGCGTGAAGGTGCCCGCGGCGCTCGTCACCAGAGGTTGCGGTCCGAGGAGCTGCCAGCGGAAGTCCTGCCAGCTGCCCGTCAGATTCAGCCGCGGGCCGTGCGGCACGATGGTGAAGGTGCCGGAGCCGACCGCGTGCGCGCCCGAGGGGTGGCGTGCCTCCATGTGCTTCGCCGTGAGCACCGAGGCCGCGTACGAGCCGTCGAACTCGGCTTCGAAAGCCCCGGCATGCAGTCCCGGCGGCTCGACCGTGCCGCGGCCGCTGAAGCCCGCGCCGTTCCAGTTGACCGCGAGGCGTGCCTTCGTGACGCCGAGCGGCCCCGCGATTCCCCAGGCGCGCAGGTCGAAGCTCTCGACGTTCGCATTGCCGACGATGTGCCACTGGTGGGTGAGGTCGAGCGCCTGGCCGGTGAAATCGGCGCGCATCGGGCTCAGGGCATGCGCGCTGAGCTTCAGCGCGTTCAGGTCGCCGCGCCCCGAGCCGTCGACCCGCCAGGCGGGCTGTCCGGCCGGCTTCCACTCTATGTGGCCCTCGCCTTCGATGCCGAGCGGGTCGCGCGCCGTGAGTTCCCCGATAGCATCCACATGCGCATCCCCGAGGTTGCCCTGCGCCTGGAAGAAGCGGATCGAGCGGTGCCGCAGCACCCCGGCGGCGGTGATGTGGGTGGCCTCGAGGCGCACGCCGTTGTAGACCGTCAGTACCGCGTCGTCGACGATGGTGTGCTCGGCGCTGATCAGCAGCCAGCGCGGCAGGAATACCGGCGGCGACGGCGGCACCTGCCGGGTGCGCCGCTTCACCTCGATGAGCGCGCTGTGCACCCGGGCATCCGGCGAGCGGATGGTCTGCAGCAGCAGCGGCGCGAGCGCCACGCGGCCGTCGATCCCCTCGAACGTGAGGTGCACCAGCTCGTGATCGATCTCCACGCGGTCGGCGTGCACGCCGCGTGCGAGCGTACCCCTAACGCCGGTGATGACGAGGCGCACCGCGCCCGGCCCGGAGCCGAAGCGCTGCGGAATGTGCCGCACCAGGAACTGCAGCCCCGACTCGGTGAACGCCGCCGCGCCGATCAGGGCGGCCGGCACCACCACGATCACCAGCACCAGCAGGCAGGCGGTGAGGAGTATGAGCAGGCGCCGCACGGGGATTTGAGTCCTCACAGCTTCGGCGAGAAGTTGATGTGCAGCCGTGGGCCGGCGCCGGGCGAGTTGATGGGCTGCGCCACGTCGACGCCGAGCGTCAGCACCGGCGTGCGGAAGCGGATGCCGACGCCGGCGGAGTAGAAGAGCTTGGTGCCGAAATGATCGAAGGCATTGCCGTAGTCGACGAAGGTCGCGAAGCCGAGATTGCGCGGCAGCTCGCGCACCACCTCGACCGTGCCGGTGATCATGTCCTTGCCGCCGACCTTGATGAAGGCGCCGGGGAGGGCGTTGCAGGTGCTGTCGGGATTGAACGGCCGGCCGCCGCCGGTGTGCGGCGCGCACACCGGCTCGGTCGGCGACAGCTCGTTGTAGTAGAAGCCGCGCACGCTGTTGTCGCCGCCGGCGAAGAAGCGGTACACGCCCGGCAGCTGGCTGAAGCGCGACACCAGGCTCGCGCCGGCTTCCTCACGCAGCAGCAGGTGCCAGCGGCCGCCCAGGCGGAAGGTGTTCTCGAGCTGCATGTGGGCCTGGATGAAGTTCGAGTCGGACCCCAGCACCGAGTCGGAGCCGCGGATCTGGGCGACGAACGGATACTGGAAGAGCAGCTCGCCGAGATAGTCCTTGGGCACCGAGGCGATATCGAGCTCCGGCACCAGCAGCCGGTCGGTGGCCGTGCCGTTCAGGTCTTCGCTCCTGGTGCGGACCACGTTGACCTTCCACAGCGTCTGCCAGCCCCACTTCACCACGGTGAAGCTCGGTCCCACCGACTGGGTATAGGCGGTCACGTCGGCGAGCGTCTGCTGCTCGATGTTGCCGTTGAGGGCGAGATGCTCGAGCGCCGGATCGCCGACCGGAAAGATGTAGCTGGTCACCACGTTGTAGCGCGTGATCTGCGCAAACTGCGCCGTGACGCTGAAGCTCTGACCGCTCGAGTTGATGCGGTGGTCCTCGAAGCCGAGCGTGGCGCGCGCCCCGGTGTCGGTGGCGTAGCCGGCGCCGAAGGAGTAGCGGTGGCGCCGGTTGGGGTCGGCACGAATGTCGACCGCCACCCGGTGGGTGGCGGGATCGGGGGTGCCCGGCCGCACCTCGAGGTTGGCGAAGTACTGCGTGTCATCGAGGGCGAACTGGGTGCGCAGCACCTGCGTCAGGTCGAAGGGATCGCCCTCGTGGTAACGCAGGTAGCGCCGCACCAGGCTCTCCTTGACGACGTCCTGGGTGATGCTGGTCGGGCCGAAGCGATAGCGCTCGCCGGTCTCGAGCTCGAGCGCTATGCGCGCGCTGTAGTTGGGCGGATCGACCAGCAGCTCGTTGCGGGTCAGCTTGGCGTCGAAGTAGCCGTAGGTGGCGGCGGTGCGCTGCAGGTCGGACTTGAGGCCGTCGTAGGCTGCCTGGTTGAGACGCTCGCCGGCCTTGAGCGGCGGGTGCGCGAGGATGCGCTCGAACAGCGGATCGGTCTCGCCCGGGCCGGTCACTTTCACCTCGATGCTGGTCACCACCACCGGCCGGCCGGGCTTGATGTCGACCACCACGCGCCACTCGCCCTTGCCGAGATCGGTGACGGTGGAGCTCACCTGCGGCTCGAAGTAGCCGTACGGGCGCAGCGCCTCCTGCGTCTCGCGCTCCACCCGGTTGTGCAGCCGCTCAATCATGTCGGCGTTGAGCTCGGCTCCGCCCTTCTTGTAGCGCTCGAAGCTCAGGTATGCGAGCACGTTGGCGCGCAGTGTTTCGTCGACGCCGCGCACTTCGACGCTGACGCCGGCGGCGCGTGCCGCACCCGGCGCGACGGCGCAGCTAAGGGCTGCGAGCAGGCACACGGCGAGTGCCGAGCCTCGCCGGTACCGTGGGCGAGTCCGGGGCATGGTGAAGCGCTGCGCCATCTCGACGTGCGGTAAGGAAAATTCACTGGATTCTAGAGCCTCGCGAGCGCACCCGCTCGCCGCTCTTCATTAGTCAGAGCGCGCTGCACCGCGCCGGTTCCGCGGCCGCGCTGCATAACTCACGCCCACTCGCGCGCGTTCAGCCGGAATTCACTTTCGCCGGCGGGCTCGCCCGCGGAGTCGAAGCGCCGCTCGGCGAGGGTCAGCCCGCCGCCCGGCTCGAGCAGCAGCACGGTCGAGCAGCGCGTGCCGTAGGCCGGGTTCACCACGAAGGGCGCCGACAGGATCCGCTGCCACTCGCGCGGCAGTCCGCCGGTCGGCTGCGGGGCGTCGGCGTCGGGGGCCTGGGTGCGGTCGGCAAGCAGCGCGAACAGGCCCGCGGCCTTCCCGTCCGGCTCCGCGAGCCACGCGCGGAAGCGCGCCTTGACGCGCGTGAGCTTCGGCCACGGCGTGTCGAGCAGCTCGTTCGAGAGGCCGTAGACCCCGGGCGGGAGCTCCCGCGCGAACGGCGAGGCGCGGTTCGAGCCGTACCAGAGCGACCCGGCGTCGGCGAGCAGCAGGTTGAACCCGGAATACGCGGAGGCGGCGGGCTCGAGCTGTGCGAAGAACTGGCGCGCGCCCTGCGCGCCGCTCAGAAAACGCGCGATCAGGCCGCCGCGCGAGGGCGCCGCCGGCTCACGCTGCTGCAGCTCGCGGAAGTTGGTGACCACGCCGAAACGGCGCGCGGGGTCGAGCCCGAGCCAGGTGCCCGCAGCGCGCAGATCGCGGCCGGCGAGGATCCCGGGCGGCTCGGGCCACTTGGCGAGCGGCGCGGCGGGCCGCTCGTGGTATTCGTCGCGGTTGGCGGCGACGACCAGGCGGTAGCGCGGGTGCGCGGTCCAGGCGAGCACCAGCAGACACACGGCTTACTCACCCGCCTTCGAGCCAGCCCGAGATCAGGCGCCAGGAGATCGAGTGCGAGGGCGGCGCGAGCGCCTCGCCGGAGGTGAGCTGCGCGCGCGTGAACCAGCGCGCGTCCTCGAGCTCGCCGGAGACGCGAACGCTGCTGCCGGCGCTCGCCTGGGCGCGGAACCCGAGCATGAGGGAAGAGGGGAACGGCCAGGGCTGCGAGGAGTGGTAGCGGGAGCTCAGGATGCGCACGCCGGTTTCCTCCTCGACCTCGCGCGCCACCGCATCCTCGAGGCTCTCGCCCGGCTCGACGAAGCCGGCGATGGTCGAGTAGCGGCGCGCCGGCCAGCTCGCCTGCCGGCCGAGCAGAGCGCGCTCGCCGTCGCAGACCAGCACGATGATGGCCGGATCGATGCGCGGAAAGTACTCCTCGCCGCAGGCCGGATTGCTGCAGACGAGGCAATGCCCGGCGCGGATCGGCGCCGTGGGCGCGCCGCACACGCCGCAGTAGCCGGTGCGCGTACGCCATACGGCGAGCGCCCGCGCATAGGCGAGCAGGGCCGCCTCGTCCTCCGGCAGCAGCGCGGTGAGCGGCCGCAGCTCCTCGAAGCGCATGCCCACGGGAGGCTCGGCGCGCTCCGGCGGCAGGGTGATCAGCACACAGCGTGCGCCGCGGAACCAACCGAGGAGCGTCAGGCTCGTGGCCGGCGCCGTGCGTACCGCTGGATGCGCGCGTGTCAGGAACGCCGCGCGCGGCGGGTCGCCGTGCAGCAGGTGTGCGGTGCCGTGCGCCAGCACGTACACCGTGGCGCTGTCGTCCCAGGCGGCGGCGACCCAGCCCGGGTCCTCGCGCGCCTCCGCACGGCGCTCGAGGTAGGGGCCGGCGAAGAAGTTGGATGGGTCGGGCTGCATTTACGGAGTTTCGCGGCGCGAGAGGAGGCCACGCATCTTAGCAGCGCCGCGCCGGCGGCAATCGCAGTAATGTCCGACGAAATCACTCTCCGATGCGCAGCCGGCAAAAGCCACGTCTTTTGCCGGCGGCAATCAGGGTAATGTCCGACGAAATCACTCCCTGCTGCGCAGGGCGCCAAAGTCGCGCCTTTGGCGCCCGGCAATCGCAGTAATGTCCGACGAAATCACTTCCTGTGATTTCGTCCAATCAATCAATGCGCGCGCGCCGCGAGTGTGCACAGATGACAACGCGGGTCGCGCACCAGGAAGCGCTCGGTCACGACGAGGCCGCCGCAGCCGGCGCAGCCGCCGAGCCGCAGCTGATCGCCGCGGGTCAGCGCGTTCGCGAGGAACACGGCGTGCTCGAAGGAGATCTGCGCGGCGGGAACCAGCGCGCAATAGGCCTCGAACGCCGCGCACAGCAGCGCCCCGCGCGTGAGGCCGGGGAGCGCCGCCGGGGCGGCGCCCGCATCCTGCACCGGGATCACGCCGAGCAGCGACAGCATGCTCGCCAGCACCGCGCTCTCGAGCTGCAGCTGCTGCGAGCGCGTGAAGTACGCGACCTGGTGCGGCGACTTGCCGCGGTGGCGCGGCAGCTCCCGGCGCGCCTGGCTCAGGTAGGAGCGGTACAGCTTTCTGATGCGGTCGTCCGAAAGCCCGGTCCAGGCGCGGATCGTCTGGGTACGCGCCTCGTGACCGAGGAAGCGCAGCGCCAGCTCCATTCGCAGCCGCTCGCGGCTGTAGCGGTCGTCGGAGATTCGCATGGGCGGATTTTTGGGAAAAATTTCCCAAAATTCAACAAATGAAATTTGGTAAAAAATTCCCAAATTGCATCTGGCGCTGGCGCGCCGCTCGGCTACCATGCGCACGTGGGCGGTGGAGGGAAGGGGCGCCATGTTGTTGCAATGCGGGATGGACGGCGGTGCGGGCGAGGACCCGCGGCGTGCTGCCTCGTGGCTCGGCGCCGCGACGCTCGACTCGCTCGCGGAGCTGAACGAGATGGGCCTCGCGCTGCTGGCCGAGCAGGCCGCGGCGGGGCAGCCCGGTGCGCTTCTGCGCGAGGTGGGCACGCTCTGGCGTACGCTCGACCGGGAAGCGCGGCGGCGGGCCGCCGCGGCGCCCTACCTGCTGCTCGATGGCGGCTTTGCCGACCGCGAGCGCTGGCGGCCGGGGGCGGCGCCGCAGATCGCGGAGCCGACCCGCGGTCCCTGTCCGGCCTTCTTCACGGTGCCGGGTACGATCGAGGTCGCGCGCCTGGCTTTCACCTACGCCTGGCACCTGGCGCGCGCCGAGAGCGCGGCGGCGCGTCTGCTGCTCGGAATGCCGTCCGGCTGTGCCACCCTGATCGCGGGCTGCACGCTGCGCCACATGCACACGCTGGCGGAGCGGCACCCGGAGTGGCTGCGTCCGCGCTGGCCGGCGCACGCGCCGCTGTGGCGCGAGCTGCTGCTCGCCGCCGGCTCGGGCGAGCCGCGCGCGCTGGCGCGCGCCCGCCTGCACGGGCTGACGATGCTGGCCGCCGAAGCGCGCCGGGCCCCGGGGGTCG
>DAHUXE010000128.1 GCA_027307325.1 Gammaproteobacteria bacterium
GGTCGGGCGTGGCTGCGGCGGGCGCGCCCGCCGCAGCGCACTGAGCTGCCCGCCCCGGCCGCTCAGTTCTTGGGTGCGGCCGGCTTAGCTGCGGGCGCCGGCGCTGCCGCAGGTGCCGGTGCTGGCGTGGGTGCCGGCGCCGCCGCAGGCGCCGGTGCCGCTGGCGCAGCTGCCGCGCTCGACGCGCTGCCCTGATCGAGCGTCTTGGTGACCTGCGCGGTGCGCATCAGCTCATCGACGTAGTCCTTGAACTTCTTTCTCTCGATCTCCTGCTCGATGCGCGGCTTGCGCTGGTCGAATGACTGCGGATTGAGCGGGCGCGTCTCGACCAGCTGCACGATGTGCCAGCCGAAGGAAGTCTGCACCGGTGTCCTGGTGTACTCGCCGGGCTTCAGGGCCTCGAGCGCCTTCATGAACTCCGGCGGCACCGACTCGGGCCGGATCCAGCTCAAGTCGCCGCCGTTGCTCTTGGAAGGATCCATGGACTCCACCCTGGCGAGATCCTCGAACTTCTCGCCGCGGCCGAGGCGCTGGATGATCTTTTCCGCGAACGGCTCGGTGGCAACCAGGATGTGGCGGGCGTGGTACTCGGTCTTGGGCGCCGCGGCTAGGTAGGCGTCGTATTCGGCGCGCAGCTCCGCATCTGTCGGCTTCTTGTCCTTGAGATAGTTCTCGCCCACCGCCTGCCCGAGCACGTTGAGGCGCGAAAGCTCGAGGATGTAGCCCGTGTCGCCGCTCTTGTCGAGGCCGCGCTTGACTGCCTCCTGAGCCATCACTTCGCCGCGCACCATGTTCTCGAGCAGCTTGTCGCGGACGTCGGCGGAGAGCTCCGCGGATCCCTTGCCGGTGACGTTCTTGGCGTAGAACTCGTAGAGATCCCGCGTGATGGGCTTGCCGTTCACGGTTGCCACCGGCGGGGAGGTGTCGGCCGGCGCGCTCGACTTAGGCTGGCACGCGCTGAGCTGGAGCCCGAGGGCGGCGGCGAGGAGGAGCAGGCGCGAGAGGTTGATGGTCATGGAAAGTATCCCGGTTGTTGCAACGAGTCAGTCATGCTCGTCGGCGGTGCGCGCCGTGATGTTGAGCGCGTGCACCGAGCTCGCGAGCAGTGGCGTGAGCGCAGCGTACACCATGCGGTGACGCTCGAGGCGCGAGTGGCCGCGGAACGCCTCCGATACCAGGAGTACGCGAAAGTGGCCGCGGCCGGCGGCGGCGTGGCCGGCGTGCCACGCGCCGTCGTCGATGATTTCGAGAGCGCTCGGCGCGAAGGCGCGCTCGAGCGCTGCGCGCATCGTGGCCATCAGCGGCTCACTCGCCGTGCCCATCGCCGCTCCCGGCGGCCGTCGTCCCGGCGGGCGAGGCGCGCGCGGCCAGCCACATGACCTGGGCTGCGACGAAGATCAGCATCAGCACGACGTCGACCAGCTTCAGCGCCGCCCACGCGCGCTCGCTCAGGTACTCGAGTACCACCACGTTGAGCGCGCCAAGCAGCGCATAGAACACCACCCACAGCAGATTCAACCGGCGCCAGAGAGCGGCGCTCAGGCGCAGCCGCTCGCCGAAGGCTTCCGCGAGCGTGGCGCCGAGCAGCCGCTCGGCGAGCGTGCGCTCGCCGATCCAGGCGCTGCCGAGGAAGGCGAGGCTCACCAGCCAGAAGAACACCGTGGGCTTCCACTGGATGAACAGCGGGTTGTGCAGCGCGAGCGTCGCGCCGCCGAAGAGCAGCACCAGCACCGCCGAGAGCGAGTGCATCGGCGGGATGCGCTTCAGCCGCAGCCAGTCCAACGCCAGCAAAGCCAGCATGGCGGCCATGAGCACCGTAGTGGCGACATACAGCCCGCCGAGCATGTACGCCACGAAGAACGCCACGAGCGGCGCGAACTCTGTCAGGGCCTGCATGAGGGTGTACGGGGCAAACGGCCGCGTATATTGTCACGGGCGACCCCCGGCGAACAGTCCTGCGACACGACCCGCGATGGCCGAGTTTTTCGAGCTGCACCCTACGACTCCACAGCTGCGTCTCATCCGGCGCGCGGCCGAGATCGTGCGCGCCGGCGGTCTCATCGCCTACCCGACCGACTCGTGCTATGCATTCGGCTGGCACCTCGGCGACAAGGCGCCGCTCGAGCGCGTGCGGCGTATCCGTCAGGCCGACCGCCATCATCATTTCACGTTGGTCTGCGCGAGCCTCGCCGAGATCGGGCGCTTTGCGCTCATCGAGACCTGGCAGTTCCGCATCCTCAAGGCCTGCCTGCCCGGGCCCTACACGTTCCTGCTGCGCGCGACGCGCGCGACGCCGCGCCGCCTGCAGCACGAGCGGCGGCGCACCATCGGCGTGCGCATCCCCGAGCATCGGGTGCCGCAGCTGCTGGTGAAGGAGCTCGGCGAGCCGCTCATGAGCTCGACGCTCATCGTCGCTCCGGACGGGCAGCCGCTCACCGGGGCGCGCGAGATCGAGCGGCGCCTCGCACACGAGGTCGACGCCATCCTCGACGGGGGGGACTGCGGCGTGCAGCCGACCACGGTCGTCGATCTCTCGGTCTCGCCGCCGGCGATCGTGCGCGAAGGCAAGGGGGCTCTCGGCCCGCTTACCGGGCGTGCGCTATAATTGCTGCCCGTGAGCCGCGGCCCTATCGACACCATGCCCGCAGTCCCGCTGCGGGGAGGCACGTGAGCTCGCCCGCGCCCGCACGGCGCGTTCTCTCCGGCATGCGGCCTACGGGCCGGCTGCACCTCGGCAACTATCACGGCGCACTGCGCAACTGGGTCGAGCTCCAGTACCAGTACGAGTGTTTCTTCATGGTGGCCGACTGGCACATGCTCACGACCGGCTACGACGACACCGCGCAGCTGCAGGAACACGTGCGCGAAGTGCTGATCGACTGGCTGGCGGCGGGCTTGAATCCCGGGGTGGCGACACTCTTCGTCCAGTCGCACGTGGCCGAGCACGCCGAGCTCCACCTGCTGCTCTCGATGATCATGCCGCTCGGCTGGCTCGAGCGCGTACCGAGCTACAAGGATCAGCAGGAGCAGCTGAAGGAGAAGGACCTCGCCACCTACGGCTTCCTCGGCTACCCGCTGCTGCAGAGCGCGGACATCCTGGTGTACCGCGCGGCCTACGTGCCGGTGGGTGAGGATCAGGTGGCGCACGTCGAGCTCACCCGCGAAACCGCGCGGCGCTTCAACCACCTCTACGGGCGCGAGCCCGACTTCGAGACCAAGGCCGAGAAGGCGGTGAAGAGTCTCGGCTCGCGCAACGCCACCAACTACCGCGCGTTGCGGCGCAAGTTCCAGGTGACCGGCGACACCGAGGCGCTCGAGCGCGCCCGTGCCCTGGTGCACGGCAACAGTCGCACCACGGTCGCCGACCGCGAGCGGCTGCTCGGATTTCTCGAAGGCACCGGCGTCACGATCCTGCCCGAGCCGCAGGTGCTGCTGACCGCCACTCCCAAAGTGCCGGGGCTCGACGGCCGCAAGATGTCGAAGTCCTACGGCAACACCATCGGACTGCGGGAGGATCCGGACACGGTGGTGCAGAAGCTCAAGGCCATGAAGACCGACCCGGCACGCGTGCGGCGCACCGACCCGGGCGACCCCGACAAATGCCCGGTGTGGGACCTGCACAAGATCTACTCCGACGAGGCGACGCGCAAATGGGCGGCCGAGGGTTGCCGCAGCGCCGGCATCGGCTGTCTCGAGTGCAAGCAGCCGCTGATCGACAGGATCGTCGAGGAGATCTCCGGCATGCGCCGCCGCGCACAGGAGTTCGAGGACAATCCCGAGCTGCTGCGCAGCATCGTCGCCGAGGGTGCCGACAAGGCGCGCGCCGGCGCGCGCGAGACGCTCGACGAGGTGCGCCGCGCGATGCACCTGAGGGACTCATGAAACCCAATCTCACCATCGTGGTCTCCAATGCCCCGGCGGCGCCGAGCGCCCCCGAGGGCGCTCCGCAGCAGGTCGAGATGCCGTTCGCGGTGGTGAACGGCGAGCCGTTCTCGCAGCTGCCGCGCGACCTGTACATCCCGCCACAGGCGCTCGAGGTGTTCCTCGAGGCCTTCGAGGGGCCGCTCGACCTGCTGCTCTACCTCATCCGCCGTCAGAACCTCGATATTCTCGACATTCCGCTCGCCGAGATCACCCGCCAGTACATGCAGTACATCGAGCTGATGCAGGAGCTGCAGCTCGAGCTCGCCGGCGAGTACCTGGTAATGGCCGCGACGCTCGCCGAGATCAAGTCGCGGATGCTGCTGCCCCGGCCGCCGGGCGGGCCCGAGGAGGGCGACGATCCGCGCGCCGAGCTGGTGCGGCGCCTGCAGGAGTACGAACGCTTCAAGCGCGCGGCGCACGAGATCGACGCTCTCGCGCGGCTCGAGCGCGACGTGTGGCCGACCGTGGTGGAGCTCAAGGAACGGCGCGTGGTGCGCGCGCTGCCGCAGATCACGCTGCAGGAGATGCTGGTGGCTTTCAAGGAGGTGGTGGCGCGCGCCGAGATGTTCGCCCACCATCACATCGAGCGCGAGCGGCTGTCGGTCGGCGAACGCATGAGCGACATACTCGCCATGCTGGGCGCCGCCGGCTTCGTCGAGTTCACGCGGCTGTTCCGTCCCGAGGAGGGCCGCATGGGTGTGACGGTCACGTTCGTGGCGATTCTCGAGCTGATGCGCGAGGGTCTCATCGACATCGTGCAGGCCGAGGCCTATGCACCGCTGCACGTGCGTGCTGCGCCCGCGGGACGCACCCTGCACCTGGTTGCCGACAACACCGAGGGGGACGCGACCCCCGGGGATGATCCCTCATGAGCGACTCCTACATCCGCAACGTGGTCGAGGCCGCGCTGCTGGCCGCCGGCCAGCCGTTACCGGTTGCCGAGCTCGCGCGGCTCTTCGAAGAGCGCGCGCGACCGAGCACGCAGCAGCTGAAGGCGGCGCTCGAGGCGCTGGCGGCGGAGTACGCCGGCCGCGGCATCGAGCTCACGCACACCGCGAGCGGCTACCGCGTCCAGGTGCGGCGCGAGCTGGCCGCGGAGATCTCGCGGCTGTGGCCGGAGCGGGCGGTGCGCTACTCGCGCGCGCTGCTCGAGACGCTCGCGCTGATCGCCTACCGCCAGCCGATCACCCGCGCGGAAATCGAGGCGGTGCGCGGCGTCGCGGTCAATCCCAACATCATCCGTACCATGATCGAGCGCAACTGGGTGCGCGTGGTCGGGCACCGCGACGTGCCGGGACACCCGGAGCTGCTCGCCACGACGCGCGAGTTCCTCGACTACTTCGGCCTGAAGAGTCTCGACGAGCTGCCGCCGCTCGCCGAGCTCAAGGCGATGGGCGACCTCAACCTGCAGCTCGCGCTCGCGGGCGAGGAGACGCCGGGCGCCGAGGCCGGGAGCGTCGCCGCCGCCGACTCCGCCGACAGCGAGGGGGAAGCGGAGGATGACGAGCTCAGCGCCGGGGGCGACGGTTCGCACGAG
>DAHUXE010000137.1 GCA_027307325.1 Gammaproteobacteria bacterium
GCCCGACGACCCGCTATACTCCCGGAACCATGAACGAAGCCGTCAGGGTCGCCGCTCCGACCGAATCCCATGAGCTCAGCCGCTCGCTCCGCCCGCGGCATGTCGCGATGATCACCATCGGCGGCATCATCGGTGCCGGGCTGTTCGTCGGCAGCAGCGTCGCAATCAAAGCCACGGGTCCCGCCGTCATCATCAGTTACCTGATGACCGGCTTCCTGCTGCTGCTCGTCATGCGCATGCTGGGCGAGATGGCCGTCGAGATGCCGCAGGTGCGCTCCTTCACCGAGTTCACGCGCGTGACGCTCGGCAACTGGGCCGGCTTCTCGGTCGGCTGGCTCTACTGGTATTTCTGGGTAACGGTGATTCCCGTCGAGGCGATCGCCGGCGCCGGGATCATCAAGGACTGGATACCGTTGCCGGAGTGGGTGATCGGCACTGCGCTCATGGTGTGCATGACGTCCGTGAACCTGATGTCGGCGCGCGCCTACGGCGAGTTCGAGTTCTGGTTCTCCTCCATCAAGGTTGCGGCCATCATCTCCTTCATCCTGGTGGTCGGCGCCCACGCGTTCGGCTTCCGCTCGCCGACCGGGCCGACCTTCTCCAACCTCACCGCTTACGGGGGGTTTGCGCCGCTCGGCTGGTTCGCGGTGCTCGCCTCCGTGACCACGGTCATCTGGTCGATGATGGGAGCCGAGGTGGTGACCATCGCGGCGGCCGAGTCGCCCGAGCCCGCGCGCGCGGTGGCGCGGATGACCTCCACCATCATCAGCCGCATTCTCCTTTTTTATGTGCTCTCCGTGTTCGCCATCACCTGCGTCGTTCCCTGGAGCAAGGTGGTGCCGGCGCAGTCGCCGTTCACCCTCGCGCTCGATGAGGTGCACTTCCCCTACGCGAGCACCCTCATGGCGGCGGTGGTTCTCACCGCGGTGCTCTCCTGCCTCAATTCCTGTTTCTACATCGCCTCGCGCGTGCTGTTCGTGCTCGCGACCCGAGGCGACGCACCGCGGTGGCTGGTGCGCACCAACCGCCGCCACGTGCCGGCGCGCTCCGTGCTGCTCGCAAGCCTGTTCGGCTTCGCCGGCGTGATTGCCGCGATTCTGTCGCGGGAAGGGGTGTACGTGTTCCTCACGAACTCCTCCGGCGCCATCATCGCCATCATCTATCTCATGATCGGCGTGTCGCAGGTCGTCTCGCGCCGGGAGCGCGAGCGGGCAGGGTTGCCGCCCTCGGCTCTGCCGATGTGGCTGTTCCCGTGGTTGAGCTACCTCGGCATCGCGGGGATGGCCTTGGTGCTCGTCGCGATGGCCTTTACCCCCTCGCATCGCGCCGAGCTCTGGACCAGCACCGTGTCCATCGCAGTCGCACTGCTGGCGTACGTGCTCTTCAGGCGGCCCAGGGCCGCGGCAGCCCCGGTAGCCGAGTCGTCCGCGGCTCGCAGCGGCTGAGGCCGCTTCAGTCCTTCCCGCCGAGTGTCTGCTCGAGCGCTTCGAGCAGCAGGTCCGCATGCTGCGTCTCGAAGGTCAGCGGCGAGCGGATCTTGAGCACGTCGCCGTGGCGGCCGGTGGAGCCCAGCAGCACGCCGCGGCGGCACATGCCGTTCACTACCCGCTTGGTCTCCGCGGCTCCGGCGAGTCCGCTCGCCTCGTTGTGGCGCAGCTCCACTCCCAGGAACAATCCGGCGCCACGCACCGCGGCGATCGCGGACGTTCGCGCGGCGAGCGCATCGAGGCCGCGCCGCAGATACTCGCCGGTGCGGCGGGCATTCTCGAGCAGATTCTGGTCGCGGATGACCTCGAGCACCGCGAGCGCCGCCGCGCACGATACGCTGTTGCCGCCGTAGGTATTGAAGTAGTGGCGGCGCCTGGCGAAGCGCGCGAACACATCGGGCCGCGCCGCGACCGCGGCGACCGGGTGTCCGTTGCCCATGGGCTTGCCCATCGTCACCAGGTCCGGAAGGACGCCATGGCGCTGGAAGCCCCACATCGTCTCGCCGAGGCGCCCGAATCCCGGCTGCACCTCGTCGGCGATGAATAATCCCCCGGCCGCCTGCACGTGGCGCACGGCCTCGGCGAGAAACCCCCTGGGGTCCGCGTACACGCCGTCGCTCGAGAAGATGGTGTCGACCAGCAGCGCCGCGAGGCTCACGCCCTCGGCGCGCATGCGCTCCAGGCACTCGCGCACGTGCTCGCCGAACGCCGCCGGGCCGTCCGCGCCCGCGGGGGAGGGTACGGCGTAGACGCCCGGCCCGAGCGGCCCGCCGTCCTCGGGCGACATTCCGGAGAGGACGTCGGTCACGCCGTGATAGGAGAAATCCGTGATGATGAACCCGGTGCCGCCGGTCACCGCCTTGCTGACGCGCACCGCGAGGTCGTTGGCCTCGCTCCCGGTGCAGGTGTAGACCACGTTGCCGAGCTCGCGCGGCATGGTGGCGAGCAGCTGCTCGGCGAGCTCGAGCGGCTGCTCGGCGAGATAACGGGTGTGCGTGTTGAGCGTGCGCGCCTGGCGCGTCAGCGCCTCGACGACGTACGGGTGGCAGTGGCCCACCACCGGCACGTTGTTGTAGGCATCGAGGTAGCGGCGGCCCTGCGCGTCGTACATCCATACGCCCTCGGCGCGCACGATCTGCAGCGGCTCCTCGTAGAACAGCCGGTAAGTGGGGGATAGCACCCGCGCACGGCGTTCGAGGATCCCGGAGTGGTCCAGCGAGTGAGTCGTCACAGCCTGAGCTCCTCGAGCAGTAACGCCGCTGCGATGTCGAGCCGCGTGCGCATGAAATCCTCTTCGAGCGCCTGGTAGTGGACGCTCGCGGGGTTGCGCTGCACGTGCCACTCGTGAATGACCACCGTCATCAGGAGCCGTGCGGCGGCGAGCGCCGGAAGCAGCGCCAGCTCCGCGGGCAGCAGCGGTACTCGCTCATGATAAGCCCTCGCGACGTCGAGCACCGCGTCGCGCGCCTGGGCGGGATCCCTGCAATCCATGGGAATGAGCTCGGCGGCGGCGACCGCCACGTCCGCGATCAGGGCGGTGCGGGTCATGTCGCCGAAGTCGATCACTCCGGTGACACGGCTCTCGTCGCTGGGGTCCACCAGGATGTTGAGGGGATTTAAGTCGTTGTGCACGACCTGGTGCCGCAGGCGCGGCAGCTCGAGGTCGATGCGGGGAGCGAGGCGCTCGATCAGCCGCGCGGCATCCGGCCGGAACGGGAAGCGCGGCAGCGCATCGAGTAGCGGCCGCATGTGGCCCGCATGGCGCAGGTCCCAGACGATCTTGCGCTCCGCGGCCGGGTGCCCGAAGGTGCGCAGCGCGAGCGCGAGGCGTGCTCCGAGACCCCCGCACGCGGCCCTCTGGCGTTGCGATCGCTGCGCCGCACCGAGCAGTCTTCCCGGGAGAAACGTCAGGACGCGGGCGGAGCGTTCGGCGCCGCCCTCGTCGGTGAAACGAACGTAGGCGCCACCCGAGCGATCGCGCAGCACCCGCGGGCACGGCAGTGCGGGATCGGCTGCCTCGATGTGCAGGAGCGCCGCGGTCTGAAAGTCGGTCTCGGCGGGCCTCTCGGCCGGGTTGGCGATCTTGAGGACGTAGGTTGCGCCGCCGGGAGCGCTGAGGCGGAAGTTCTCGTCACGCTCGCCCGTGAGCCGCGACACCTCGGGCTCGAAGCCGTAACGCTCGCGCACCAGGGCGAGGGCACGGGCGACCGCCACCGGCCGGGACGGCGCGACCATCGTGGCGAGAAAATCGTCGACGTCGGCGGCCATGCGGCCGGCAGTTTTACTGCTTCCTACCTGCTTTGTGAATAGACCTCGCGGATGGCAGCGACCACGAAGTCCGGCTGGTCGAAGGGAATGTATTCGGAGCTCCGGTCCGTGAACAGCTGCTTCGAGTTCGAGGAGAGCTCGAGCCACTCGGCCTGCGCGCGCGCGACCTGCTCCTCGAATCTGCGCTGCTGCGGATCGAGCGGGTGCGCGCGATCGATCGCGTGGATGCCGTGATAGCCGGTCGAGAGCACACGGATGGGGCGTGAGCCGAGGGAGTGGCGGTGCCGCCTGAGGTAGGCTTCATCCTGCGGCATCTGCTCCATCTCGGAGATATATGTGTCGTAGAGCGCGACCCTGGTGTGCGCGAGCTCGAGGAGCTTCGCGTTGAGCTTCGCCGACCACGTCGCTTCGGGCAGGCCTCGGAAGAACTGCTGCGCGCAGTCACGGGGCGGGCGGCCGGGACGCGCGGGCAATGGCGGCAGGGGCTTTTTCGCCGCGACCGCAGCGCGGCATTCGCGCAGCTCCGCGATGCGCCGGGCGTCCCCTTGCCGCTCGCCGGGGATGCCAACGTCGGCCTCGACGAGCACGAGTCCGGCAACCTCCGCCGTATGACGCTGCGCGAAGGCGCGGACGTTATCGCCGCCGAAGGCATGACCGACCAGGATGTAAGGCCCGGCGATGCCGGCATGGTGCAGGGCGTCATTGAGCTCGTCCGCGATGCGCATGCTGGTGCGCGGCATCGGGCCCGGAGCGCTGAATCCCGCACCCGCGCGATCGTAGCTGCAGGCGCGCGTCCACTTCGCGACCTCGGGCTGCACCAGCGTCCATACCGGCGCCCAGTCCTCCCAGCCGGAATCGAACACTACCGTGGGCGAGCCGCTTCCCGTGCAGTAGAGATTCAGGCGCGTCCCGCCGGCCGCGACCAGCTCGCCGGGCCGCATGTAGATCTCATCCCCCGGTGCGGCGCTCGCCGTGCCCTGCAATCCGAGGAGCAGGCAGGACAGCAGGCAGGCCGCAGCGCGGGCCGCAGCCGCGCTCTCTCCCGAGACGCTAGAGATCATTGCGGATCACCCGGCCGCCCTTCATGACGAAGCGCACCCGCTCGAGCTCGGAGATGTCGGCGAGCGGGTCGCCTGCCACCGCGACGAGATCGGCGAGCTTGCCCGGCTCGACCGTGCCCACCCGGTCCTGCCAGCCGAGCATCTCGGCGGCGTTGCTGGTGACGGCGCGCAGGATCTCGAGCGGCGGCATTCCCGCCGTGTGAAGCGCCGTGAACATCGTCGCGGAGGCCTCGCCGCGCGTCTTCCCCGGATAGTAGAAGCCCATGTCGGAGCCCGCCGCGAATTTCACGCCCGACTTGAGCACTCGTGCCACCAGCGCCGCCCCGAGCTGCCGGCCGCGCGCGTCGCGCGCCGCGAGCGCGGCGCGAAAGTCCGCGGAGAGCACGGTCGTCGAGTGAACCCTCGCCCAGAAGGTACCGTCGAAGACGGTCGGCGTCAGATCGAAGAAGATTCCCCTGGCGCGCATCGTGCGCAGCTGCCCGTCGGTCGCTTCGTTGCCGTGCTCGATCGAGTCGACGCCCGCGTCGATCGCGGTCTGGATGCTCACGGCACCGACGGCATGCGCCGCCACTTTCAGCTTCTGACGGTGCGCTTCCTCGACCAGCGCCGACATTTCGGCAAGAGTGATGTTGTCATCGAGCGCGATCTTGATGAGATCCACACCGTAGAAGGCATTGGCGCGCACCGCACGTCGCGCCGAGTCCGCGCCGTCGAGGAACAGGAACTCCTGCTCGGCGATCGCAGCCGCGACGGCGGGGTTGAGGCTGCGCACGTAGTCTCCCGAGGCGATGATCTTGCGGCCCGAGGCGAGCAGGCGCGGCCCCGGAACGCGGCCCGC
>DAHUXE010000146.1 GCA_027307325.1 Gammaproteobacteria bacterium
GGCGCGCGCGTCGAGCCAGTCGAGGGTCGCTCGCCAGAGTGTCTCGCGGTGGCGCTCGGCGAAGAAGCCGTGGTGGCCGATGCGGCGCACACCGGCCTGCGCCGGTGTGACCTGCCGCCGCTCGATCGCCGCGGTCGGATAGAGCGCGAGCAGGGCGTCGACCGCGCGCGGGGTGGCGATCGGATCGTCGCTGAAGCTCAAGGCGAGCACCGGCGCCCGCACCGCGGCGAACGGCCCGCGCTCCCGGTCGCCCACGAGGTCCGGCGCGAAGTGCGTAGGGCGCAGGCACCACTTGCGCCACTCGAGGAACACGCCGGGGGGCAGGGCATCGCCGCGCCACAACGCGCCGCGCGGCACGTAGCCGCGGGTCCTGAGCTCGAGCGGGCCGTAGAGCTTCCAGAAGACGAGCGCGAGGTAGCGGAACGGCACGCGCTGTCCACGCCAGTAGCCGATCGAGGTCGCGACCATGACGTGCGCGCGGGCCGCGGCCTGGTTGTGCATGCAGCCGATGAGCTGCCCGCCGACGCTGTGCCCGAGAGTGACGAGCGGCAGGCCGGGAAAGCGCCGCTCGAGCCACTCGAGGGCCGCCGGCATATCGAGCAGCCCCCACTCGCTCATGCGCGCCGGCTCCCTCTCGAGTGGCAGCGTCGCCGAAGCGCCCATGCCGCGGTAGTCGTAGATGAGCGTGTGGTAGCCGCGCTGCGCGCAGTAGCCCGCGAAGCTGAGGTAGAACTCGCGCGGAAAGCCGGTCGCGCCGTTGACGGCGAGCGTGCCGCGCGGCGCGGGTGCTTCGATCGAGAGCGCAGCGAGCCTGCGGCCGTCGCGCGCGGTGACGGTGACCGGCTCGGGCGCGGCCGCCAGGGCCGGCTCGGGCGTCGTTTGCGCAGCGCTCACTGCGCGTGGTCCGCGATGAGGCGCGTGAGGGCCTCGATCGCCGCGCGCCGCGGGGTCGTCTTGCGCCAGACCGCGCCGATGTGCCGCACCGGCGCGGGCCGCACGAAGGGGCGCACCCGCACACCGCGCGCATTGCCGTAGGCGCCGCGGCTCGCGAGCTCGGGCAGCAGCGTCACCCCGGCGCCGGCGGCCACCATCTGCCGCAGCGTCTCGAGACTGGTCGCGCGAAAGTCCTCGCGCTCGCTCACGCCTGCGGCGCCGCACACCTCGAGCGCCTGATCGCGCAGGCAGTGGCCCTCCTCGAGCAGCAGCAGCGTCTCGCCTTCGAGGTCCGCAGCCCGCAGCGCCTCGCGCGCCGCGAGCGGATGGCGCTCGGGGAGGGCGACCATGAACGCCTCGCGGTAGAGCTCGCGCGCCTCGAGCCCGGCGAGCTCCACCGGCAGCGCCAGGATCCCGAGATCGAGCTCGCCGTCGCGGAGCTTCTCGAGCATCGGCGCCGTCTGATGCTCGTAGAGGCGCAGCTCGAGCCGCGGCAGGCTCCGGCGGATCTCGCGCATCACGTGCGGGAGCAGATAAGGCCCGATGGTCGGCAGCAGCGCGACGCGCAGCTTCCCCGCGAGCGGGTCACGGCGGCTCCTTGCGAGCTCCACCACTTCCGCGCTCGCCTCGATGATGCGCCGGGCGCGCGCCACGATCTGCTCGCCGGCCTCGGTGAGCGACACGTTGTTCGGGGCGCGTTCGATGAGCTGCACCCCGAGGCTGCGCTCGAGCTTCTTCAGCTGCGCGGAGAGTGTCGGCTGGCTGACGAAGCAGCGTGCGGCCGCGCGGCCGAAGTGACGCTGCTCGGCCACCGCCACCAGGTAGCGCAGGTCCTTGAGCTTGAGTTCCATGCTCCGCCTATATATGGCATCTATCGGATTAATCAAATCCATCGATTGGAATAATAGCAGCCGGATCGTCACGATGCTTGAGCGACGGGCAAGATCCGCAATCACTCACGGAGTCATGACATGTCAGGTATCGGTCAGCGTTTCCCCGGGTTCGCCCTCACCGGCGTCGTGTCGAGCGATGCCGGGACGGCGTTTCAGTCCTTCACCCACGAGAGCTTTCCCGGCAAGTGGCAGGTGGTGTTCTTCTGGCCCAAGGACTTCACCTTCGTCTGTCCCACCGAGATCGCCGCCTTCGGCAGGCTCGAGCGCGAGTTCCGCGCCCGCGACGCGCAGCTGCTCGGCGTCAGCATCGACAGCGAGTACGTGCATCTCGCCTGGCGGCGCGAGAAGGCGGAGCTGAAGGAGCTGCCGTTCCCGATGCTCTCCGACATCAGGCGCGAGCTGTCCGCGGCGCTCGGCATCCTCGACCCCGGGGCCGGCGTCGCCCAGCGCGCCACCTATATCGTGGACCCGCAAGGCGTGATCCGCTTCGTCTACGTCACCGACCTCTCCGTCGGCCGCAGCCCCGAGGAAGTGCTGCGGGTGCTCGATGCGCTGCAGACCGACGAGCTGTGCCCCTGCAACTGGCAGAAGGGCGAAGACACCCTGAAGGCGGCCTGACATGAAGACCCTCGAAGCCATTCGCGAGTCGCTCCCCGCCTACGCGCGCGACCTGCAGCTGAACCTGGGCTCCGTGCTCACGCCCGCCGGGGCCCCGGGACTCAGCGAGCGGCAGATCTGGGCGGTGGCGCTGGCGATCGCGCTCGCCTCGAGCAACGCGTTCTTCAGCCGCGACCTCGGCGCGCTCGCCGCCTCGCATCTCGACGCCGCGCACGTCACCGCCGCGCACGCCGCGGCGGCGATCATGGGCATGAACAACGTCTATTACCGATTCCTCCACCTGGTAGAGGACCCGGAGTACGGCAAGCTCCCGGCGCGGCTGCGCATGAACGTGCTCGGCAACCCCGGAATCCCCAGGGTGGACTTCGAGCTGCTGTCGCTCGCGGTCTCGGCCATCAACGGCTGCGGCACCTGCGTGGCCTCGCACGAGCGTCAGGTACGTCAGCACGGGCTCGAGCGCGAGGCGGTGCAGAGCGCGGTGCGCATTGCCGCGACCGTGCACGCGGTGGCGCGGGTGCTCGAGGGGAGCGGCGGGGAGGCGGCGGCGGCCGAGACGCGCGCAGCCTGAGCGGCGCGCGCGAGGCGTGCGCTTCAGCTGTGTCATGATCGCACGCCGCATGACCCGCGCCGTGCCCCGACTCCGCTTGAACCTCGCTCTGCTTGCCGTTTGCGCGGCGGTCGCCGCCTGCGCTGCGGCCGGCACGTCCCGGGCCGGTCCGGCCGGTGAGCGCACCGTGACCGACGACAGCGGGCGTGTGGTGGCCGTGGCCGCGCCGCCGCTGCGCATCGTGAGCCTCTCTCCCGGCGGGACGGAGATGCTGTTCGCCGCGGGTGCGGGGCACGAGGTGGTGGCGACGGTCGAATACTCGGACGTGCCACCGGAGGCGAAGCGCGTGGCGCGCATCGGCGATGCCGTCTCGATCGATCTCGAGCGGCTGGTGCGGCTTCATCCGGACGTGGTCGTCGCCTGGCCCTCAGGCGGCAACCCCGCGCAGCGCGAGAAGATCGCGCGGCTCGCCATCCCGGTGTACGAGCAGCAGACGCAGCGCCTCGCCGATCTCGCGCCCTCCATCCGACGCTTAGGCGTGCTTACCGGCACCGAGCCGCAGGCCGAGGCTGCGGCGCGCGCCATCGAGGCGCGCCTCGCGGCACTCGAGCGGACCTACGCGGGTGCTGCCGGCGGCACGCGGCACCCGAGCGTGCTGCTCGAGGTGTGGAATCGCCCCATCTACACCGTCGGCGGCCAGCACCTGATGACCGATGCGCTCGAGCTCTGCGGCGCGCGCAACGTGTTTGCCGATCTCCCCGAGGCGGGGCCGGTGGTCGACATCGAGGCGGTCATGGCCCGCGATCCGGACATCATCATCGCGGCGGGGCCGCCCGGGGAGAGCGCGGGCTGGCTCGCGGACTGGAGGCGCTTCGGGACGCTGCGCGCCGTGCGCGACGGCCGGCTGCTCGCCTTCGAGGATCAGGCCCTGAGCCGCTTGGGTCCGAGCGTCCTCGATGCCACCGAGGCGCTGTGCCGTGCGATCGCGCGCCTGCGGGACCGTCCCTGAGACTCGCAAATCCTGATCGCGGCCGATCGCGGCTTCAGTCGCGGAAGTTGCTGAACTGCAGCGGTCGGTCGAGCTTGGCGCCGCGCAGCAGGGCAATCGCAGCCTGCAGATCGTCGCGCTGCTTGCCGCTCACCCGCACCTTTTCGCCCTGCAGGCTCGCCTGTACCTTGAGCTTCGAATCCTTGATGAGGCGCGTGAGCTGCTTGCCGGTCTCGGCGTCGATGCCGTGCCGCAGCAGCACCTCCTGGTGGGCGGCCGAGAGTGTCGTCTGCGGCTCCTTCACCTCGAGGCACTTGAGGTCAATGCCGCGCTTGCCGAGCCGCAGCTTCACGATCTCGAGCATCTGCTTGAGCTGAAAGTCCACCTGCGCGTGCAGCGTGACGGTGAAGTCCTCGAGCTCGAAGCGCGCCCCCGTGTCCTTGAAGTCGAAGCGCTGCGACAGCTCGCGATTCGCCTGATCGATCGCGTTCGCGACCTCATGCTGGTTCACCTCGGAGACGGCGTCGAAGGAGGGCATGGGGTCAGCTCCTGCGGCGGCGCCGGGCGGACTTCCCCGCAGCGCGCGCGCCCCCGGCGGCCCCGCGCGGCGCGCGGCTGCCTCCCGCGTCTCCCGCCACGAGGCCCCGGCGGTGCGCGCGGGTGAGCGCCATGAAGCGCGGCGTGGGACCGACGTCCTCGTAGAGGGGATCTCCCTGCTCGTCGGTCGAGATCACGCGCTTGCCGGCGACGTAGGGCATCGCGGCGGCGAGCTCCTTGAGTGCCGCGCCGAGGAGCTCAGTAATCAGCTGCTCGGGCGAGCGTCCCGGGAACATCTCCGCGAGCGCCGCCAGCTGTGCCGCCTCGTCGAGCGGCAGGTGCACGGCGAAGGTACTTGCGCTGCGCGGCGCGGCCGCCGTCGCGCGCCAGCTCTCCAGCAGCTCTTTGAAGCTCACGGGGTTGCTTTCGGGTTGCCTTCGGTAGTGGGGAGCGGCGATGCCGCCGTGCCGGGCGCGCATTCTAGCGAAACGCCGAGCCTGAGTTCATCATCCCTTCGGCGCCGCATGGATGGCGGCTCCCGGCCATAGTTAGGCACTTGCCTAACTATGGCCAAATGGACCATCGCGCGCCGCAGCCTCAGCGATAAACCGCCTCAAGACCTGAGCTTGACGCCCCGCGTCCTCGCAGGGATACTCGTTCGCAACATGTCGCACCGGCCCGTCAGCGCTTCCCGGTGGTGGCGCCCCTCATAACGGAGTGGGCTGACGGTTAGCTTTTTCCCCGCGACTCAAAGCGATTTAACGGCACCAGAAACCCATCTCCGGATGACCCCGGGATGGGTTTTTTGTTGTCTGGTGTTTTTCCGGAGCCTCGACTTTGCAGACCGCCTTCGACATCACCGGTGACCTCGACACGCCGGTCTCGGCTTTCATGAAGCTCGGTGCGTTCGCGCCGCGCTTCCTGCTCGAGAGCGTCGAAGGCGGCGAGCGGCTCGGCCGCTACTCCTTCATCGGCTTCGGCGACGGGCTCGAGGTGCGGCTCGATGCGGCGGGGCTCACGATCGGGTCCGAGCGCCGTGCGCCGCCCGCCGACGGCCCCGGGCTGCTCGCGGGGCTGCGTGCGGCTCTCGCCGCCGCGCCGCAACCGAGTCCCGGCCTCCCGGGCGTGCCGCTCGCCGGCGGGCTGGTGGGCTACGCTGCCTACGACGTGGTGCGCTACTTCGAGAGGCTCCCGGCGCGCGCCCACACCGATCGGGGCGTGCCCGTGCTTCACTACGTCGCGCCGCGCTCGGTGCTGGTGTTCGATCACCTGACGCGCGGCATCGCGCTGCTGCACGCGGGGGATGAGGCCGAGCGGCGCGCGCTCAAGCGCGAGGTGATACGGGCGCTGCGCGGTGCGCTGCCGAACGGCCGCCGCCCGGGGCGCTACTCGCCGCCCGCCGCGGCCTGGACGCGCGAGGCCTACATGGCGGGTGTCAGGCGCACGCAGGAATACATCGCTGCCGGGGATGTCTACCAGATGGTGCTGGCGAGCCGCTTCTCCGGCCGCCACGAGCTCGATCCGTTCCAGGCGTACCGGGCGCTGCGCCTCATCAACCCCTCTCCTTATATGTACTACTGCGCGCTCGGCGACGTGGCGGTAGTGGGCTCATCCCCCGAGGCGCTGGTGAAGCTCTCCGGCCGTCGCGCGCAGCTGCGCCCCATCGCCGGTACCCGCCCGCGGGCCGCCGACGCCGCGGTCGACGCCGCGCGGGAGACCGAGCTGCGCGCCGATCCCAAGGAGAACGCCGAGCACGTGATGCTGGTCGATCTCGCCCGCAACGATCTCGGCAGGGTCGCCCGCGCCGGCAGCGTCACCGTGGATCCCTACCGCGCCATCGAGCGCTACAGCCATGTCATGCACATGGTGAGCGGGGTGCACGGCGAGCTGGCCTCAGGGAGCGACGCCTTCGACCTGTTTGCGGCGGCGTTCCCGGCCGGGACGCTGGTCGGGGCGCCGAAGGTGCGCGCGATGCAGATCATCGACGAGCTCGAGCCCGTACGCCGCGGGCTCTACGGCGGCACGGTCGGCTACTTCGGCGCCCGCGGCGACATGGACCACGCGATCACCATCCGCACGCTGGTATTCACCGGCGATGAATACAGCTACCAGGCGGGCGCCGGGATCGTCGCCGACAGCGTTCCGGCCACCGAGCACGAGGAGGTGCTCGCCAAGAGCGCCGCCATGGTGCGGGCGCTCGAGCTCGCGGAGGAGGGTTTGTGACCAAGCCGCGCCTCCTGCTCATCGATAACTACGACTCTTTCACCTACAACCTGGTGCAGGCGTTCCTGGTGCTCGGCGCCGAGGTGAGTGTCTACCGCAACGACGTCCTGACTCCGCCCGAGGCGCGCGCGCTTCAGCCTACGCACCTGTGCATCTCGCCGGGTCCCGGCACCCCGTACGACGCCGGCGTCTCGATGGACATGATCCGCGCCTTCGCGGGCGAGATTCCGATTCTCGGCGTGTGCCTGGGGCATCAGTCGATCGTCGAGGTGTTCGGCGGCAAAGTCGTGCGCGCCGCGCGCCTCATGCACGGCAAGACCTCGATGGTGCGCCACGACGGCAGCGCGCTGTTCGCGGGTCTCCCGCAGCCCTGCGAGGTCGGGCGCTATCACTCGCTGATCGCCGCCCCGGAGGCGCTGCCCGAGGTGCTCGCCGTGACGGCGCGCACCGACGAGGGCGAGATCATGGCGGTGCGCCACCGCAGCCTCGCCGTCGAGGGAGTGCAGTTCCACCCCGAGAGCATCCTGACCCCCGCGGGACCGAAGCTGCTCGGGAATTTTCTGAGGAGCTCCGATGCCGGCGCCGCGTGAGCTGCTGCAGCAGCTGTCCGAGCGGCGCGACCTGAGCCAGGCGCAGGCCGAGGAGCTGCTCGCGCACCTGACGAGCGCCGAGCTCGCCCCCGCGATGGCGGGCGCGCTGCTCGCGGCGCTCTCGACCAAGGGCGTGGTGGCTGACGAAGTGCGCGGCTTCGCGCTCACCATGCGCCGCCTGGCGCGCCGTCCGGACATCCCGGCGGGCCTGCGCGCCATCGACATCGTGGGAACTGGCGGCGATGCCTCCGGCAGCCTCAACATCTCGACCGGCACGGCGCTGCTCGCCGCCGCCTGCGGCCTCACCGTCGTGAAGCACGGCAACCGCTCGGTCTCGAGCCGCTGCGGCAGCGCCGACGTGCTCGAGGCGCTCGGCGTGGCGATTCCGGGCGACGGCGTGTCCGCGGGCGCCTGCCTCGCCGCCACCGGGTTCACGTATCTCTTCGCACCGCACTATCACCCGGCGACCGCGCGGGTCGCACCGATCCGCGCCGCGCTCGGCGTGCGTACCGTATTCAACATCCTGGGGCCCCTGGTGAATCCGGCGCAGCCGCCGCTGCAGCTGATCGGCGCCTACAGCCTCGAGGTCGCGCGCCTCATGGCCGACACGCTCGCGGGCCTTCCCATCGAGCGCGCGTTCGTCGTGCATGGCGCGGGCGGCTGGGACGAGCCGACGCCCATCGGCGCCTTCACGGTGTTCGACGTACGCGCCGCCCGGGTCACCGTCGGCGTGCGCGAGCCGGCCGACTATGGGCTCGCCGAGTGCGCACCCGCGGCGCTCGCCGGCGGCGATGCCGCCTACAACGCGCGCGCGCTCGAGGCGGTGCTCGCAGGCACCGACCGCGGGGCGCATCGCGACTGCCTGCTGCTCGGCACGGCGCTCGCGCTCGAGGTGGCGGGAGTCGCGGCCGAGCCGCGCGCGGGAATGGCGCGCGCCCGGGAGGCGCTCGACGGCGGGGCGGC
>DAHUXE010000150.1 GCA_027307325.1 Gammaproteobacteria bacterium
CTGCGGAACCTGCGCCGTTCCCTGATGACGGGATCCGCGGTCGCGGCCGGCGCACTGGCGCTGCTGCTCTTCGGGGGCTTCGCCGCCTACATTTTCGCCGGCCTCGAGACCAACAACGTGCAGCGTATCGGACATCTGACCATCTTCCGCACCGGGTACTTCCTCCTCGGGGCCGGGAATCCCGCCGCTTACGGCATCGACCACTATCAGGACGTCATGAGGCTCATCGAGCGCGATCCGGTGGTTGGACCGATGATCAACGTCATCACCCCGACCCAGGCGCTGGTCGGCATCGCCGGCAACTTCAGCGGTGGCGTCGAGGCTTCGAAGACCTTCCTCGGCACGGGCCTCATCCCCTCGCAGCGCGAGCGCATGCGGCAGTGGGACGAGTACCGTGCGAGCGCCGGCTACGTGCCCGACCGGCGCATGTCGGACGCGGATCCGTCACGCGGCGCGATCGGAGTGGGCCTCGCGCGTGTGCTCGGACTGTGCGCACCGCTCGGCCTCGCAGGCTGCCCCGCCCTGCCGCAGGCGCCGCCCGCTGCGGCACAGGCCGGGAGCGCGGCGCGGCACGACCTCGCCGACCTGGCGGCGCGCGATCTCGCCGCAGGCGGGCAGCATGCGGACCCAACGCCGCAGATCGACCTCCTGGCCGCAACTGCCGGGGGCGCGCCGAACGTGGTGCAGCTCGCGGTCGGGGGCGCCGAGCCGCAGGGAGTGAAGGAGCTCGACGACAACTTCATCGCGATGCCGCTCGGGCTCGCCCAGCAGCTGGTCTACGGCCGCGGCGAGCACAAGGCGACCGGCATCGTGCTGCAGCTGCGCCGCAGCGAGGACCTGCCGGCGGCCCGCGCGCGCCTCACCACTATCTTCAGGCAGCACGGCCTCGATCTCGAGGTGCGCGACTTCGGCGAGCTGTCGCCCTTCTACGGCCAGGTGGTGCAGATGTTCAGCTCCATCTTCCTCTTCATCGCACTCGTCATGGGCGTGATCGTGCTGTTCGCGGTCATCAACACCATGACCATGAACGTCATGGAGCGCACCAACGAGGTCGGCACCATCCGCGCACTCGGCGTCCGGCGCGCAGGCATCCGCGCGCAGTTCACGGTCGAGGGAGTGCTGATCGGGGCCATCGGCGCAACCGTCGGCGCGGTGCTCGCGCTCGCCATCGCCTCCCTGGTCAATCACGCCGGGCTCACCTGGACCCCGCCCGGCAATGCCACCGCGGTGCCCCTGCGGCTCGATGTGGCGGGCCGTGCGCTGCTCATCGGCGGCGCCTGGCTCGGGCTTGCGGTCGTCACCACGCTGGCAGCGCTGCTGCCCGCCAACCGCGCGGCCCGGCTGGCCGTAGTCGATGCCCTGAGACACGTGTGAGGGAGCCATGAAATACGCCCAGCAATGGATCGCGATCCTGCCGCTCGCCGCGTGGCTCGGCATGACCGGCGTCGCGCAGGCTCAGACCGCCGGGGAGATCGTCGCCACGACCGACAAGGTGAGGAACCCCGGTCAGCCGTTCCGCACGACGCTGCGGCTCACCGAGTACGTCGGCGGCCAGGAGCGCGATCACGACTCGCTGGTCGTGCTCTCGAAGGAGGATGGCGCGACGCGGCAGTTCCGCAACCTGGTGCAGTACGTCGAGCCGGCGCGCGATTCCGGCAAGCGCGTGCTGCTCGACGGACACTCGCTGTGGTTCTACGACCCGAGCTCGAAGGTCAGCGTGCGCATATCGGCGCAGCAGCGCCTCATCGGCCAGGCGGCGATCGGCGACATCCTGACGGTGAATCTGGCCGCCGATTACACCGCGAGCATCGTGGGGACCGAGACGCTCGCTGACGCGAGCCGCCAGCCGCGCAAATGCTGGCATCTCGAGCTCAGGGCCGGCAACGATCTCGCCACCTACAGCCGCGTCGAGTACTGGGTCGAGCAGGGGACCTTCTACCCGATCAAGGGCAAGTTCTACGCCGACAGCGGGCGGCTCCTGAAGATCGTCTATTTCCGCAAGTTCGCCGCGCAGCTGGGCGCGGTCCGGCCCACCGAGGCGATCATCATCGACGCGGTGGACTCATCGCTCGCGACCACGGCCGCCTTCGGTGAGTACGCCTACAAGGAGATCCCGGAAGCCTGGTTCCAGCGTGACTTCCTGCCGCGCCTCGAGGTCAAGTGAGGTCTGCGGCGCGCATCGCCGCGCTGGCGCTGCTCCTTGCGGCGAGCGCGCTGGCGCGCGCGGGGGATCCTCCCCAGGAGGATCGGGATCTCGATCTCATCCCGGCGTCCGCCGGGACGCCGCCGGCGGCCGCCGCACCGGCCGGTGCGGGCGCGCTGCGCAGGATCTTTCTCGAGGACGCCGTCACCGCATCCTGGCTCGAAGATCCGCTCGTGCCGGCCCCGCCGCCGCCCACCCCGCGCTGGGAAGAGCGGGCGCTGCTCGATGTGCGCAGCGAGTGGCGCCTGCCCGATGACCTCCGCCTCACGTACAGCGGACGGCTCAACCTCCGCGCCGAGCAGGGACTCGGTTTCCCCAACCACGAGAACCTGACCAACGATCTGCGCGAAGCGTACGCGAGCTTCGAGCCCCTCGACCGGCTGTTCTTCGACGCGGGCCGCATCAATCTGAAGAGCGGCATCGCGCTGGGATTCAATCCCACCGACTTCTTCAAGACGCGCGCGGTGGTCGAGCCGCTGTCCGTCGACCCGGTGGTGCTGCGCGAAGACCGCCTCGGCACGTTGATGCTCAGGGCCGAGCGCCTGTTCACGCACGGCTCGCTCACGGCGGCTTACGCACCGGCGGTCGCCGCAGACAGCCCGATCTACACCTCCTTCGATCTGCGCAGCTTCAACCCGATGTTCGACCGCACCAACGCGCACGACCGTTGGCTCCTCAAGGGCAGCGTCGACGTCGCCGCAGGCCTTAGCCCCGAGATCCTCGCCTATGCCTCCCAGGGACGGGTGCGCTTCGGCGCGAACCTCGCGGACAACGTCGGCAAGAGCGTCGTCGCCTACCTCGAGTGGTCGGGCGGTCGGCGGGGTACCGTGAGCTCGGACGCCCTTGCCTTCGGCCGCGCCACCCAAAGCCTGCCGGCCGCGGCGGCCGCCGTGCTGCCCGGCCTCGGGGCGGTTGCCTTCCGCAGCCAGGTCGCGGCGGGAGCCTCCTACACGACTGCGCTTCCCAGGATCACCTTCAACCTCGAGTTCCTCTACAGCGAGGCGGGATTCACCGGCGCCGATTGGGATGCGTGGTTCCGCACCGGAGCCGGCGCGGGCGCCCGGTCCCCGGTCCCCGGCGCGCTCTGGTACGTGCGGCAGTACGCGGCCGACCAGCAGGACCTGATCAGCCGCCGCTTCGCATTCCTGAGGATGGACTGGGTCGACGCCTTCATACCGAAGCTCGAAGTGAGCGGCTTCGCCGAGACCGACCTCATCGACGGCTCGACGCGGCTGCAGCTCGGCGCCGACTACTACCTGTCGGATCGCTGGACGATCGGCGGCCTGGTGCTGCGCGATGCGGGCGGCCACCGCGCGGATTTCGGCTCCCTGCCGCAGGCGGGCAGCGTGCTCGTCAAGGTGGTGCGCTATCTGTGAGAGACATGATGATGTCGAGCATGCCGCGGCCCTCGGGTACCATGACGCCCGACCTGGCGAGGAGAGTCGATGACTACGGCAGCCGCATCCAGACGGCGGGGGAAATCGGCCGAGGAAGACCCGGTCCGCGGACGCATCCTCGAGGCGGCCTTCGAAGCGTTCATGAAGAGCGGTTACGCGGCGGCCAGCACGCTCGAGATCGCGAGCCGCGCGCACGTCTCGAAGCGCGAGCTCTACGCGCTGGTCGGCAACAAGCAGCAGATGTTGATCGCGTGCATCGCGGAGCGTTCCAGGCGCCTGAAGGTGCCGGCCGAGCTCCCCGTCCCGCGCGACCGCGAGACGCTCGAGCAGGTACTGTCCGCCTTCGGGACGCAGCTGCTGCGCGAGATCAGCGATCCGGTCGTCATCGCGGTGTTTCGCCTCGCGATCGCCGAGGTCGCGCAGGCGCCCGAGGTCGCGAGGGCGCTCGACTCCTTCGGGCGCGAGGCGAGCCGGGCAGCTCTGCGCAAGCTCATGGCACAGGCCGGGGATCACGGCCTCCTCGAGGGCCGCCCCGCCGAGCTCGCCGAGCAGTTCGCGGCACTCCTGTGGCGCGACCTCCTCGTCGGCCTGCTGCTCGGTGTCACCGGGCGGCCCGGTCCCCGCGAGATCGCCGCACGCGCGCGCGACGCCACGGCCGCCTTCCTCAGGCTTCATTCCTGATGGCCGACGGCTTGCACCTTACCGCGCCTGGTTCAGGCTCACGGCGGCGCGCACCAGGGTCTTCAACGCCTCCTCGTTGATCTTCTCGCCCTCGTGGAAGTCGATGGCGCGCCGGGTGTTGCCGTCGAGGCTGGAGTTGAAGAGGCGCGCAGGATCCTCGAGGCGCGCCCCTTTGGCGAAAGTCATCTTCACGACGCTCTTGTAGGTCTCGCCGGTGCAGATCATGCCGGCGTGCGACCACACCGGCACGCCTCTCCACTTCCACTCCTCGACGACCTCGGGATCGGCTTCCTTCACGAGGGTCCGCAGCTTGCTGAGCATCCTGCCCCGCCAATCGCCGAGCTCGGCGATTCTCGCGTCGATCAGCTGCGACGGAGACTTGCTGGTCCGCGATCCGCTCCTCTTCGCCTTCATGCCCGCATCTCCTCTCGAGGGTTCAGTCGATCTTCACGTCGAGGCCGGCGAGATGCCCCGGATCCGTGACGATCTCGATCCCGGCGATCTTGTCGCCCCTGATGGTGAACACGAACGCTGCCCGAACCTGGCCGCCTGCTGTCCATACGGCCCCGGCCTCGCCGTCGATGACTGCAGGCAAGGCAGCGGTTGCGCGGCCTTTGAAGGCTTCAGCCACCACCGCTGCGCCCCGAGCCTCTGCAGCCAGCAGAGGCGCTCCGTGCCGCCGCCTCGCGGCGGCCATGCGCACGGCCGGATCGTCAGCCCGCAGCACGACCTCGGGCGAGAGCACCGCGAGCAGACGCTCGAAGTCCCCATCCCGCGAAGCCGCGAGGAACGCATTCACCAGTTGCCGATGCCGCGCGAGATCGGTCGCGGGCGCTTCGGCCCCGCGCACCCGGCGCCGGGCGCGGCTCGCGAGCTGCCGCGCCGCATCGGGCGTGCGATCGACGATGGGTGCGATGTCCTCGAACGAGAGATCGAACATGTCGTGCAGCACGAACGCGACGCGCTCGGCGGGCGCCAGCGTCTCGAGCACCACGAGGAGCGCCTGGCCGGTTGCATCGGCGAGCGCGAGGTCATCCTCGAGCCGTCCGCCGCCTGGTGTCTCCGCCTTCGAGTCCAGCGGCTCCTCGCGCCGCGAGCGGCGCGTGCGCAGCATGTCGAGGCACACCCGTGCGACGACGGTCGTGAGCCAGCCGCCCAGGTTCCCCACGTCGCGGGTGTCCGAGCGGCTGAGCTTGAGCCACGTCTCCTGTACGGCATCCTCGGCCTCACTGGCTGAGCCCAGCATGCGGTAAGCCACCGCCTCGAGGTGCGTGCGACTCTCGTCGAACCGCCCGGCCAGCCAGTCGTTATCGTCCATGCCTGCCTCGTTACCAGTACTGCTCGGCCGGGCGGACCTCGATCGCACCGCCATGCCGGGCCGCCGGGATCCGCGCGGCGAGCGCGACCGCGGCGTCCATATTCTCAGCTTCGAGCACCAGATAACCACCGGCTCCTTCCGACAGGTAGGGGCCGCTCCTGACCTCGGGCTTGCCGTCCCGCACCCGCACCGTCCTCGCCGCGCTCGGCAGCCCGAGCGGCAGGCCGGGCGTGACACCCGGCGCCCTGGTGATCCCGGCGTAATCGGCGTAGATCGCCTTCTGTTCCGTCGCCGACACCGTCTTCCACGCCTCGGTGCCCGGCAGCGGCGTGGTTCCCTGATAGATGAGCAGTACGAATTTCATGAGGTAGTCCTCCTTCTCCACTATGACGGAGCGCGGGGCACGAATGTGACCGGATCGGGCTGGAGAGATTAGAGTCGCCTCATCCGCACCGGGGAGAAAGACTTGAAAATCGCCATTGAAATCATCGGGTGGTCCGCGGCGGCGATGATGCTGTCGGCGTACATGCTGCTCACCAGCGGCCGCCTGGGCTCGAGCTCGAGGATCTACCAATGGCTCAACGTGCTCTCGGGTGCCGGCTTCATCATCAATAGTGGATGGAACGGAGCCTACCCATCCGCCTTCCTCAATCTGATCTGGATGGGAATCGGGCTCTACGGGGTGTTCCG
>DAHUXE010000154.1 GCA_027307325.1 Gammaproteobacteria bacterium
TGCGCGCGCCGGCGCCTTCGGCCGACTCGCGGATGGCGCGCCGCTCGACCTGGGTCGAGCCGAAGGGCACGCACACCAGCACGCGCGGCGAGGGCTTGAGCATGCGGGCGCCGTGCACCTTATTGATGAAGAACTGGAGCATCTTCTCCGTATAGGTGAAGTCGGCGATCACGCCGTCCTTCATCGGCCGCACGGCCGTGATGTGCCCCGGCGTACGGCCAAGCATGCTCTTGGCCTCGGTGCCGACGGCGACGATCACCTTGCCGCCCCGCGAGGGCTCGTCCTGGACCGCCACCACCGAGGGCTCGTTGAGCACAATGCCCTTGTCGCGCACGTAAATGAGCGTGTTTGCCGTACCCAGATCGATCGAGAGATCGCTGGAGAAATAACCGCGCAGGCGTTTGAGCATGAAGCGACCGGAAAGTGGGGGAAGACCCCGAAAGTGGCCGGTAATCTAGCAACCGACAGGACATTCAGCAAGGCAACATGTATGATTTTCCGCTCATTTTCCGCACTCCGCAGCGAGCCCTTAAGCCTTGACTCCCATGGCCCTGACCCGCGAGCAGATCGAGAGCATCGCAGCCCTGGCGCGCCTGGAGCTGAGCGCGGCCGAGGTGCCCGTCTACCAGGACAGCCTGTCGCGAATTCTCGACTTCGTCGGCGCCCTCGAGCGCGCCGATACCGCGAGCGTCGCTCCCATGGCACACCCGCTGCCGGGACTTTCGCAGCGGTTGCGGCCCGACACCGTGACCGAGCAGGACCGCCACGCCGAGTACCAGCAGAACGCGCCCCTCACGGCCGCCGGCCTGTACCTGGTGCCCAGGGTGATCGAATGAGCCTGGATGAGTGAACTGCATCACATCGGCCTCGCCGGGGCCGCCGCCGGGCTGCGCGCGCGGCGCTTCTCCAGCGTCGAGCTCGCCGAGACGTTCCTGAAGCGCATAGAGCGCAACCAGGAGACGCTCAACGCCTTCATCTCGGTGACGCGCGCGCAGGCGCTCAGCGACGCCGCGGCGGCCGACCGGGCGCTCGCCGCCGGGGACGGCGGGGCCCTTACCGGCGTGCCGATCGCGCACAAGGACCTGTTCTGCACCAGGGGTGTGCGCACCACCTGCGGCTCGTGCATCCTCGATAACTTCGTGTCGCCATATGACGCAACCGTCGTCGCGAAGCTGAAACACGCCGGCGCCGTCATGCTCGGCAAGACCAACATGGACGAGTTCGCGATGGGCTCGTCCAACGAGACGAGCTACTACGGGACGGTGCGCAATCCCTGGGACCCGCGCCTCGTGCCCGGCGGCTCCTCGGGCGGCTCGGCGGCCGCGGTGGCCGCGCGGCTCGTGCCGGGCGCGACCGCCACCGACACCGGCGGCTCGATCCGCCAGCCCGCGGCGCTGTGCGGCATCACGGGGCTGAAGCCCACCTACGGGCGCGTCTCCCGGTACGGCATGGTGGCCTTCGCCTCGAGCCTCGACCAGGGCGGGGTGCTGACCGTGAGCGCTGCCGATGCGGCGCTCATGCTGCGCGAGATGGCCGGCTTCGACCCCAACGATTCCACCAGCGTCGAGCGCGAGGTTCCCGACTACGTCGCGCTCCTCGGCGAGCCCATCGCCGGCCTGCGGGTGGGGCTGCTCAAGGAATTTTTCGACAAGGGTCTCGACCCCGGGAATGAGCGGCGGGTGCGCGAGGCGCTGAAAGTCTTCGAGAGCCTCGGCGCCCGGCTCACCGAGGTGAGCCTGCCCAACCTGCCGCTCTCGGTGCCGGTGTACTACGTGGTGGCACCGGCGGAGTGCTCCTCGAACCTGGCGCGCTTCGACGGCGTGCGCTACGGCCACCGCTGCGAGCAGCCGCGCGATCTTCAGGACCTGTACCGGCGCTCGCGCGGCGAGGGCTTCGGCGCGGAGGTGAAGCGCCGCATCATGACCGGCACCTACGTGCTGTCCGCCGGGTACTACGATGCCTACTATCTCAAGGCGCAGCGCGTGCGGCAGCTGATCAGCGCCGATTTCACCCGCGCCTTCGCCAGCGTGGACGTGCTCATCGGCCCGACTACGCCGACGCCCGCCTTCGCGATCGGCGCCAAGACCGCCGATCCCATCACCATGTATCTCAACGACATCTACACGATCGGAGCGAACCTCGCGGGGCTGCCCGCGGTGTCCGTGCCCTGCGGCTTCGTCGGCAAGCTCCCGGTCGGGCTGCAGATCGTCGGTCCGCATTTCTCCGAGGCGCGGCTGCTGACCGCCGCCCATGCCTACCAGCGCGCCACCGACTGGCACACGCAGGTGCCGGAAGGCTATGCGTGAGGCACGCATGAGCGGCTGGGAGACCATCATAGGTCTCGAGATCCACGCGCAACTCGCGACGCGCTCGAAGATATTCTCGGGCTCCGCGACCGCCTACGGCGCGCCTCCCAACGCGCAGGCGAATCTCGTCGACCTCGGCTACCCGGGCGTTCTGCCGGTGCTGAACGGGGAGGCGGTGCGCATGGCGGTGAAGCTCGGGCTCGCGATCGAGGCGCGCATCGCCCCGACCTCGGTGTTCGCCCGCAAGAACTACTTCTATCCGGATCTGCCCAAGGGCTACCAGATCAGCCAGTACGAGCTGCCGATCGTGGCCGGCGGCGCGCTCGACATCGTGCTGGAGGACGGCAAGGTGAAGCGCGTCGGCATCACGCGCGCGCACCTCGAGGAGGACGCCGGCAAGTCGCTGCACGAGGGGCTGCCGGGGGTGACGGGCGTCGATCTCAACCGCGCGGGCACCCCGCTGGTGGAAATCGTCTCCGAGCCGGACCTGCGCTCGGCGAAAGAGGCGGTCGCCTACATGAAGAAGGTGCACACACTGGTGCGCTACCTGGAGATCTGCGACGGCAACATGCAGGAGGGCTCGTTCCGCTGCGACGCCAACGTCTCGGTGCGCAAGGCAGGCGCCACCAAGCTCGGCACCCGCGCCGAGATCAAGAACCTCAACTCCTTCCGCTTCGTCGAACGCGCGATCAACTACGAGGTGGCGCGCCAGATCGACCTCCTCGAGGGGGGCGGCGAGGTCGTGCAGGAGACGCGCCTCTACGATCCCGACAAGGGCGAGACCCGCTCGATGCGCTCCAAGGAGGAAGCCAACGATTACCGCTACTTCCCCGACCCGGACCTGCTGCCGGTGGCGCTCGATGCGGCGTTCATCGAGTCGGTGCGCGCCACGCTCCCCGAGCTGCCCGACCAGAAGGCCGCGCGCTTCGGCTCGCAGTACGGGCTGTCGGCCTACGACGCCGGGGTTCTGACCGCGAGCCGCGAGCTGGCCGACTACTACGAGGCCGTGGTGCGCGCGGCACCGGCCGACGCGAAGCTGGCCGCCAACTGGGTGATGGGCGAGCTCGCCGCCGCATTGAATAAGGAGAGCCTCGAGGTCACCGCGACCCGCATGACGGCCGAGCGCCTCGCCGGGCTGCTCAAGCGCATCTGCGACCAGACCATCTCCGGCAAGCTCGCCAAGGAGGTATTCGAGGCCATGTGGTCGGGCGGCGCGGACGCCGATGCCGTGATCGCGGAGCGCGGCCTCAAGCAGATCACCGACAGCGCCGCGATCGAGCGGGCGATCGACGAGGTATTCAGCAAGAATCCCGGGCAGCTCGCCGAGTACCGGGCGGGCAAGGACAAGCTCTTCGGCTTCTTCGTCGGTCAGGTCATGAAGGCGACCGGCGGCAAGGCCAATCCGGCGCAGCTCAACGAGCTGCTGCGCAAGAAGCTCGGCGGCTGATTCTTCAGCTCGCTGCGGCAGCAGCCTCTTCTGCGGACACCGTCGCGTCCGCCGGCGCGCGGGTCGAGAACCCGCCGTGGCGCCTGAGGCTCGCGAGCGTCAGCCGGCCGCCGCGCTCGCGATCGAGCTCGAGCACGGCGTCCACCGCCGTCTCGAGCGGCAGCACCAGGCGACGGGACTCGTAAATCAAGAGCTTAGCCACGCGAGCGACCTTGCCACGGTATTGGCGCGGATGGTGTGAAGACACTCACGCCCTAAGTCTCCCGGCGGGTTGAGTTGCCCGCACATCCGCCCCATTCTGCCGGGATGGATCTGGTGCGGCGTTTCATCTTCGAGAGACAGGCCGTGCGCGGCCATTGGGTGCGCCTCGAGGCCGCCTGGCGCGAGCTGCGGCTGCACGTGCGCTATCCGGAGCCGGTCGAGCGGCTGCTCGGCGAGGCGGTCGCGGCCGCGGTGCTGCTCGCGGCGAGCCTCAAGTTCCGCGGCACCCTCACGTTCCAGCTGCAGGGAAGCGGGGTGGTGCGGCTGCTCGTCGCGCAATGCACGCACGACTTCAGGCTGCGCGCCCTGGCGCGCTTCGATGAGCGGGCGGCCGGCGTCCTGCCGGCCGGCGCGCCGCGGGGCGCGGTGTTTCGGGAGCTGGTCGGCAGCGGCGGCCGCCTCACCGTCACCATCGAGGCGGACGAGAAAGGCGCGCGCTACCAGGGCGTCGTGCCGCTCGAGGGAGGCTCGCTCGCCGAGTCGCTCGAGGCGTATTTCGCGACCTCCGAGCAGCTGCCGACACGGGTGCTGCTGGCGGCGGATGCAGCCCGCGGCGCCGGCCTCCTGGTGCAGAAGCTTCCCGTCGCGGGCAGTGCCGGCGACGAGGAGTCGGCCGCTGCGTGGCAGGGGGCGCAACGCGGTATCGCACGATTGCCCGAGGAGGAGCTGCTCGGGCACCCGGTCGAGGAGCTTCTGGCGCGCGGCTTCTCCGAGCAGGACCTGAGGCTCTTTCGCGGCTCACCGGTGCACTTCGAGTGCCGGTGCGGCGAGGGAAGGGTGGCGGGCCTCCTGCGCACCCTGGGCGAGGAGGAGGTAAGGGACGTTCTTCGCGAGCAGGGATCGGTGACCGTAACCTGCGAGTTCTGCCGGCGCCCCTACCGGTTCCAGAAGGGCGATGTCGATGCCCTCTTTGCCGGCGGCGATGCCGAGAGCGGACCTCGGGAGATTCATTAGAGGCTGATTCGGCGCCTGATTGTTCCCCTATGGGAGTAATCAGAGAGACAGAGCGGTTGTGCCTGATAATTAAAGACATGTACAATTATTGAATGAACCCGACGGGGCGCGCTCAGATACTCGCCTGGCTCCGCGCGGCCGGCGAGCCCAGCCGGCTGCGGCTCCTGGCTCTGTGTGCGGAGGGCGGATTCACCGTCTCGGACCTTGCCCATGCGCTCGGGCAGAGCGAGCCGCGCGTGTCGCGACACCTGAAGATTCTGTGCGGGGCGGGGCTGCTGGCGCGTACCAGGGAGGGCCAGTTCGTGAGCTACGGAATGCCGGACGATGCGGGCGCGGTCGGCTTCGTGCGGGGACTGCTGTTGCAGCTCGACCGGCGCGATCCGCTTCTGCTGCGCGACCGCACCGGGGCGCGTGCCGCCGCCGTGCCTGCGGGCGAAGGCGTCGCGGCGGCGGACTCCTCGCGCCTCGAGCGCGCGCTGCGGGCGTTCGTCGAGGAAAGCGGCGCGGGGACCGCGGGCTGCAGGGTCCTCGTCGTGGGGGCTGCGCACCTCGAGCTGCTCGCGAGCGTGGCGACGCGCGCGCAGGGTTGTACGGTCATCGCCCACTCGCGCCGCGGGGCCCAGGCGCTGCGGGCCTGCGCCGAGCGCCGCGGCTTCCCCTGCCGGGTGCTCACGGCGAGCGGCTCAGGTGAGCTCGCGGATGAGGATCTCGCGCGCGCCGGAGGACCGTTCGATGCCGTGCTGGTGAGTCACCAGGCGGGCGGCGAGCAATCGCTCGGGCGGCTTCTCGCGCGGGTCCGCGCTGCCGCCGCCCCGGGCGCGCGGCTGTGGATCTTCCAGCGCTACGAGTCGCTCGAAGGTGCGCGCGAGCGCATCGTCGAGCATCCGCTCGCCCGCCTGCGGCGCCTGCTGAACGAGGCGGGCCTCGAGTGCGAGCGCCTGAGTCCCATCGAGGCTGACGGCGAGCACATACTTGCGGCAGCCGCGCATCTCTCGAGCGGCGCCGCACAGCGTGCCGGGAGCGGCCGATGAGCGCCGCCGCGGCGCACGGCGCGCCCTGTCCCATCCGCGTCTCCTTCGAGTTCTTTCCGCCCGCCGATGAGGCGATGGCGGCGACGTTGTGGAGATCGCTCGAGCGCCTGGCGCCGCTCGCGCCGGCCTTCGTGTCCGTGACCTACGGCGCCGACGGCTCGACGCGCGAGCGCACCCACGACGTCGTGAGCCGCATCCAGCGCGAGACGCCGCTTACCGGCGCACCGCATCTCACCTGCATCGGCGCCGCGCGCGGCGAGATCCTCGAGATTGCACGCGGCTACTGGGACGAGGGCATTCGCCATCTGGTCGCGCTGCGCGGCGACCCGCCGGGGCGCGACGCGCACTACCGGCCGCACCCCGCAGGCTTTGCCTACGCCGCGGATCTGGTCGCGGGGCTGATAAGCATCGCGCCGTTCGATATCTCGGTCGCGGCCTACCCCGAGGTGCACCCCGAGGCGCGCTCGCCGCAGGCGGACCTCGGCAACCTGAAGCGCAAGATCGATGCGGGCGCCAGCCGCGCCATCACCCAGTTCTTCTTCGACACCGATGTGTTCCTGCGCTTTCGCGACCGCTGCGCCGCGGCCGGCATCACCGCGCCCATCGTGCCCGGGATCCTGCCCATCACGCGCTTTCCGCAGGTGCTGCGTTTCGCGGCGCGCTGCGGCACCGGCGTCCCCGCCTGGCTGCACGAGCGCTTCGCCGGCCTCGAGGCCGACGACGAGACGCGGCGGCTGCTCGCCGCCAGCGTCGCGATCGAGCAGGTCGAGGCGCTGAAGCGGCACGGCGTGCGCGAATTCCACTTCTATACGCTCAATCGCGCCGAGCTCACCTACGCGATCTGCCACGCGCTGGGGATTCGGCCGGCGCCGCGCGCCGGCGCGCCCGCGGCGCGCACCAGGATGCCGGCATGAAGGGCTGCGTCCACGGCGCGCAGCGCGCCAGGGGCGAGCACGGTGCCGCGGCGGCGCGTGCCGATCGCGAGCGGCAGCACGGCGCAGGCGCCGCGCAGCCCGCACTCGCCGCACCCTTCGCCGTCGAGCCCGTTGATGAGACCGAGCGGCGCACGCGCATCGAGCGGCTGAAAGAGCTGCCCGCCGGGCGCATCGTGCTGCTCGATGGCGCCATGGGCACCATGATCCAGCAGCACCGGCTCGACGAGCGCGGTTTCCGCGGCGAGCGCTTTGCCCGCCATGGCTACGACCTGCGCGGCAACAACGACATCCTCACGCTGACCCGCCCGGACATCGTCACCGGCATCCACGACGCCTATCTGGCAGCCGGCGCCGACATCATCGAGACCAACACCTTCAACTCGAACGCCGTCTCGCAGGCCGACTACGGCACGGCGGCGCTTACTGCCGAGCTCAACTACGCCGCCGCGCGGCTGGCGCGCGCCGCCGCCGATGCGAGCGCGCGCCAATCCGGCGTGCCGCGCTTCGTCGCCGGGGCGCTCGGGCCCACGACCCGCATGACCTCGCTCTCGCCCGACGTCAACGATCCGGGGCACCGCAGCGTGAGCTTCGATGAGCTCGCCGCGGCCTATCTCGAGGCGGCGCGGGCGCTGCTCATGGGCGGCGTCGATCTGCTGCTCATCGAGACGGTGATCGACACGCTGAATGCCAAGGCGGCGATCTACGCGGCGCTCACCATGTTCGAAGAGACCGGCACCAGCGTGCCGCTCGCGGTATCCGGCACGATCACCGACGCCTCGGGCCGCATCCTCTCGGGGCAGACGCCGGAGGCTTTCTGGAACTCGATCCGGCACGCCGAGCCGCTGTTCGTCGGGCTCAACTGCGCGCTCGGCGGGGCGCAGCTCCGCCCCTACATCGAGGAGCTCGGTGGGGTCGCCGACACCCTGGTGTGCGCCTACCCGAACGCCGGCCTCCCCAACGCCTTCGGCGAGTACGACGAGACGCCGCGGCAGACCGCCGACATCCTGAGCGAGTACGCCGAATCGGGCCTGGTCAACATCGTGGGCGGCTGCTGCGGCACGACGCCCGAGCACATCCGCCTGCTCGGCGAGGCGGTCGCGGGGCGAGCGCCGCGGCGAGTGGCGGCGCAACCGGTCAAGTGCCGCCTCTCCGGGCTCGAGGCGCTCAACATCGATGACGAGAGCCTGTTCGTCAACGTCGGCGAGCGCACCAACGTCACGGGCTCGGCGAAGTTCCGCAAGCTGATCGAGGCAGGCGACTACCCGGCGGCGCTCGACGTGGCGCGTCAGCAGGTCACGAGCGGCGCGCAGGTCATCGACGTGAACATGGACGAGGGCATGCTCGATTCCGAAGCGGCGATGACGCGCTTCCTGCACCTGGTGGCATCCGAGCCCGACATCGCGCGCGTGCCGGTGATGATCGACTCCTCCAAGTGGTCGGTGATCGAGGCGGGACTGAAGTGCGTGCAGGGCAAGGCGATCGTCAACTCGATCAGCCTGAAGGAGGGCGAGGAGACCTTCATGGCGCACGCGCGCAAAGTGCGCCGCTACGGCGCCGCCGCGGTGGTCATGGCCTTCGATGAGCGCGGCCAGGCCGACACGCTCGAGCGGCGGGTGGCGATCTGCGCACGCGCCTACCGCATCCTCACCGAGCGCGTCGGCTTTCCGGCCGAGGACATCATCTTCGATCCGAACATCTTCGCTATCGCGACCGGCATCGAGGAGCACAACGGCTACGGGGTGGCGTTCATCGAGGCAACGAAGCGCATCAAGGCCGAGCTGCCGCACGTGCTGGTGTCGGGCGGGGTGAGCAACGTGTCGTTCTCGTTCCGCGGCAACGACCCGGTGCGCGAGGCGATGCACTCGGTGTTCCTCTATCACGCGATCGCCGCCGGCATGGACTTAGGCATCGTCAACGCCGGGCAGCTCGGCGTCTACGAGCAGCTGCCGGCGGAGCTGCGCGAGGCCTGCGAGGACGTAGTGCTCAACCGGCGCGCGGATGCCACCGAGCGGCTGCTGGAGCTCGCCGCGCGCTACAAGGGCGAGGGCGGCGCACGGCGCCGCGAGGATCTCGAGTGGCGCAAGCTCCCGGTGGGCAAGCGCCTCGAGCACGCCCTCGTCAAGGGGATCGACGATTTCATCATCGGCGACACCGAGGAGGCGCGCCTGGCCGCCGAGCGGCCGCTCTCGGTCATCGAGGGCCCGCTCATGGACGGCATGAACGTGGTCGGCGACCTGTTCGGCTCCGGCAAGATGTTTCTGCCGCAGGTGGTCAAGAGCGCGCGTGTGATGAAGCGCGCGGTAGCGCATCTGGTGCCGTTCATCGAGAAGAGCAAGGACGCCGGCGCGCGGCGCTCCAACGGCCGCATCGTCATGGCGACCGTCAAGGGCGACGTGCACGACATCGGCAAGAACATCGTGGGCGTGGTGCTGCAATGTAACAACTACGAGGTCATCGACCTCGGCGTCATGGTGCCGTGCGAGAGGATTCTCGAGACCGCGCGGCGCGAGCAGGCCGACTTCATCGGCCTGTCGGGCCTCATCACGCCCTCGCTCGATGAGATGGTGCACGTCGCGCGCGAGATGCAGCGCCAGGATTTCTCGCTGCCGCTGCTGATCGGCGGCGCCACCACATCGCCGGCGCACACCTCGGTGAAGATCGCGCCGCAATACGGCGGCGCGGTGGTGTACGTGAAGGACGCGTCGCGCTCGGTGGGTGTCTGCCAGACGCTGAGCGCGCCGGCCGCACGCGCCGCCTTCATCGCCGAAGTGAGCGCCGGGCACGAGCGGCGCCGCGAGCAGCACGCCGCCAAGAAGGTCAAGATGCCGCAGCTGACGCTCGCTGCGGCGCGCGCCAACCGCCGCCGGATCGACTGGGGGACCGCAGCGGTGCCGCAGCCGCGCTTCCCCGGCGTGCAGAGCTTCGCCGACTACCCGCTCGCCGAGCTCCTCGGCTACATCGACTGGAGGCCGTTCTTCAACGCCTGGGAGTACTCCGGCAAGTTCCCCGACATTCTCAGCGACCCGAAAGTGGGGGAGGCGGCGAGCAACCTGTACGCCGACGCGCGCCGCATGCTGAAGGAGCTGATCGCGGGGCGGTGGCTCAGCGCGCGGGCGGTGGTCGGGCTATTCCGGGCGAGCTCGGTGGGTGACGACGTCGAGATCTACTCGAGCGAAGCGCGTGACGAGGTACTCACGACGCTCAACTTCCTGCGCCAGCAGAAGGGCAAGCCCGAGGGCCAGCCGCACGAGTGCCTCGCCGACTACGTCGCGCCGCGCTCGAGCGGCGTGCCGGACTGGTTCGGCGCATTCGCAGTCACCGCCGGGGTCGGCATCGAGGAGCACGTGGCGCGCTTCGAGCGTTCCCACGACGATTATTCGGCCATCATGCTCAAGGCGCTCGCCGACCGCTTCGCCGAGGCCGCCGCCGAGCACTTCCACGAGCGCGTGCGGCGCGAGCTGTGGGGCTACGCGGCCGCCGAGACGCTCACCAACGAGCAGCTGGTGCGCGAGGAGTACCGCGGCATCCGCCCGGCGCCGGGCTATCCCGCCTGTCCCGACCACACCGAGAAAGCCAAGCTGTGGAAGCTGCTCGACGTCGAGCGTAACGCCGGGATCCGCCTCACCGACTCCTACGCCATGTATCCGACGGCGGCGGTGAGCGGCTGGTACCTCGCGCACCCGCAGGCGCGCTACTTCGCGGTCGGCAAGATCGATCGCGAGCAGGTCGAGGACTACGCGCGGCGCAAGGGCATTACGGCCGCCGAGGCACAGCGCTGGCTGTCGGCCAATCTCGGCTACGAGCCCTGATCGCCGCGCCGGCGGCCGGAGGCTCTGCGCCGCTCCGGGTCTGGGCTCGAGCGCTTGAACCCGCTGGCCTCCTCCGCGCGCCGCGGCCCCGCACGCCGGTCCTCATGCTTGCGGTAGACGCAGCGACAAGCCTCAGGTGAAGTGCAATCCGCGACCGGCAGCCGTGGCGCATCCGCGCTGAGGTAGCGCTTTCCCTTCAACGCCTGGGCCGGGGCACAACTTCCACTGGGGCACGCGATCGACACGGCGCTCCAACGATTCGCAGGCTTCCTGACCAGCATCGCGCTGCCCCCCGTTTGTCTTAGTGCGGCTGGATCACTTTGGCTCCGGGAGGAATTCTAACTCCTGCTCGCCCGAGGCCCGCCAGCAGCCGCGAGAAAGCGTGCAATCGCATCGCAGCAATGCCGCGCCGTCGGCCGGGCGCGCCAGCCGGGTCCTTTTCAGCGCTCGGCCCTACTTGGCGGCACCGATTTGCTGAATGAGAGTCGAGTTGTCCCAGAAGAGATACTCCTCAGACATGGTTCCCTCCTTGTTCCAGTGACCGAGAGTCGCCATGGGGAGGTGGTATGCCTTGCCCGTCGGTTGAATCACCGCGCCGTTCGGCAACACCATCGGCTTGGTAAAAGTCCCGTCGAGGAAACCCGCGACGGCCGTCCATTCACCGTCCGCCGTTCCAACGCGGATCGGGTGTTCGGTTATGCGGTTGTCGGGCGCAAAGGTCCACATGAATTTCAGCTCTTTGATGTGATCGGGGATACCTTTGGTCGTGTGGCCATCCGGATAGTGGACCACGATATTCTGGGCATGGCTGCGGTGCAGGTTTTCCCACTGCTGGCCCGTGTAGACATGGAAATCGAGGTCGTCGAAGTTGGCCAGATGCCTGGCAAGCTCTGCTGGCATGCCCGGTACCTTCGGCGTGGGCTCGCTCGCCTTGCTGGCCGGCCACGCCTCCGGACCTGCCAGAGCACCCTCCGCCAGTCCAATCATCAGGGCAATGACCATCCCGCCGACCATGGCATGTAGTGCACGGCAATTTGCTTTCATCTGGTTCTCCTCACGACAACTGGTTACCGGACTGCGTCAGTCGCATGGCCTGTATATCAGCCATCATGCTAGGAATCATCCTGAAGCCTAAGATCGCAGCCGGCATTCCCGACGAAAGCAATAATCAGGAGGGCCCATCATGCTGAACGGCTTGATGATGCAGACGCCGCTGATGATCTCGACGTTGATCGAGCATGCGGCGCGACACCACGGCGATACGGAGATCGTGTCGCAGCGCGTCGAAGGCGATCTGCACCGCAGCAATTATCGCGAGCTTGCCTGCCGGGCGCGCAAGCTCGCCGGCGCACTCCGCGACTTAGGGGTTCGCGAGTCCGACCGGGTAGCGACTCTGGCGTGGAACGGCTATCGCCACATGGAGCTCTACTACGCGGTTTCGGGAAGTGGCGCCGTGCTGCACACGCTCAACCCGCGCCTGCATCCGGACCAGATCGTGTGGATCGCCAATCACGCCGAAGACCAGGCCCTGTTCTTCGACGCGACCTTCCTGCCCCTCGTCGAGACCGTAGCCGCCAGGTTGAAGACGGTGCGCAGCTGGGTGTTGATGACCGATCGCGGGCACATGCCGGCGAAGACCTCGATTGCGAACCTGCTCTGTTACGAGGAGCTGGTCGCCCCTCAGGCGGACGCCTGTGAGTGGCCGATGTTCGATGAGAATGCCGCCGCCACGCTCTGCTATACCTCAGGTACCACCGGCGACCCAAAGGGCGTGCTCTACAGCCACCGCTCGACGCTGCTCCACAGCTACGCCGTGTCGCTGCCCGATGCCGCCTGCCTTTCCGCGCACGACGTCGCGCTGCCCGTCGTGCCGATGTTTCACGCCAATGCCTGGGGCATCGTGTACGCGGCGCCGCTGGTCGGCGCCAAGCTCGTGTTGCCCGGCCCGCGCCTCGACGGCCAGTCTTTGTACGAGTTATTCGAGCGCGAGCAGGTCACGCATGCTTCCGGCGTGCCTACCGTATGGCAGGGGCTGCTCGCGCATGTGCGGGCCCATGGACTGCGGTTCTCGAGCCTGCGCCGGACGCTGATCGGAGGCGCGGCGATCCCGTCGTCGATGCTGCGCGCGTTCGAGGTCGACTACGGGGTCGATGTCTCGCACGGCTGGGGCATGACGGAGATGAGCCCGGTGGGCACCATGGGCGCCCTGAAAAGGAAGCACGCTGCGGACAGCCCGGAGCAGCGGCTCGCGGTCAAGGCGAAACAGGGCCGCGTGCTGCCGGGCGTGGACCTCAAAGTCGTGGATGGCGACGGCCGCGAGCTGCCCTGGGACGGCAAGAGCGCTGGTGAGCTGTACGCGCGCGGCCCATGGGTCGCTCGCGACTATTTCAAGAACCAGCGCAGTGGCGTGCTGCGCGACGGCTGGTTCCCGACCGGGGACGTCGCAACCATCGACGCCGATGGATACATGCTGATCACCGACCGCAGCAAGGACCTGATCAAGTCCGGTGGCGAATGGAGCAGCTCGATCGAGATCGAGGACATCGCGATGTCGCATCCGGCGGTGGCCATGGCTGCCTGCATCGGCGTGCGGCACCCGAAATGGGACGAGCGGCCGCTGCTGGTGGTGGTGCAAAAGCCGGACGCCAGGCTGACGCGCGCAGAAATCCTCGCGTATTTCGCCCCCAAGGTCGCGAAGTGGCAGGTACCCGAGGACGTGGTGTTCGTCGACGCGATACCGCTGGGGCCCACCGGCAAGATGTTGAAATCGAAACTGCGGCAGCAGTTCCGCGACTACCGCTGGCCGGCCGGCTGACAGCCGCAGGTGGCCCGCGGCGGGTCGCCTACTGCCGCTCAAACACCAGGATGTTCGGCTGAGCACGGCCCTCGCTCTGCACAATCATGCTCAGGGTATTGAGATCCGGGGAGAGCTCGATCTTCTGAGTGTCGTAGACTTTGCCGTTGCTGGTCTTGTCGACCAGCTCGAGTGTGCGAGCGTCAAGTCTGCGTACCGAGGACGTGGCGACCATCGCCGCATTCGGGCCCGCATTGCGATAATCCTTACCATCCAATTTCACGTTCCGCGTCAGTGACGAGGAATTGATGATGGAGAGGCCGTCTCCCTGGTACGGCCGGATCTGGATTACAAGAACGAAATTTACCGCCGCGCTCGTGCTGACCCACCGGCCCGCGAAGCCCGATCCGCTTCCCGTTCGCCTGTACACATAGTTCACAGTGGATGCCGTCCCGTCGGGCGCGATCGCGGAGAAGTCGTCCGTGAGCGTGTTGCCGTCCTCGGAAAGCTTCCAGCTTGCGGTGATGAGCAGGCGACCGTCCTTCCGGCGAACGACCTTCCAGGCGCCGGGGCCCGCGGCGGTGACAGACAGGGTCGTGCCGAGAACGCCGGGCTGGTCGGTTCCATCAATCACGATCGACTCGACGACGCCGTTGCCGTCAAAGTCGAAGCCGTACTTGTCGGCTGCGAGGGCCTCAACCTTCATTTCGTCAGTGAGTCTGCTCTTGGATGGGCTGAGCTTCCAATCGCCGACGAAGGGGTTGTCTGCCGCCCCCAATGCACAGGTGCCGAAGCCGCCCGAAATCGCCGCCAGGCCGATCGCCAGATACGTCCGCAAGGTGAGTTTCACTTCAGGCACTCCATTCAGCCAGGCGCATGCCCGGTCGCAGCATGGATGTCTCCAGGACTTCGTGGGCTGCAGTACTCAGTTTACGGCGGGCGTGTCTGCTCGATGGGTCGGCTCGCCGTCCCGGGCCAACCGTTGGGCGCGAGCGCGTTCCCACGCCCGAGTTTGCGGGCTGCCTCGAAACCAGTCAGGGCCGGCGTGGCCGGTGCAAATCCGGCGACGATGGAGCCGCGCATCCAACATGGTGGAATCGGGCATACTCCGCAAACTCAGGAGGGGCCGTGCGATGCCAGTTCTTCATCAGATGCAGGTGTCCGGCAATTGCTACAAGGTGCGGCTCGCCGCGCGCCAGCTCGGCGTAGCGATCACGCTCCGGAACTACGGGCTGCACGACGGCTCGACGCGCAAACCCGATTACCTCGCCAAGAATCCGAATGGCCGCGTGCCGATGCTGGAGCTCGAGGATGGCCGCTTGCTTGCAGAATCGGACGCGATCCTCTGGTACCTGAGCGAAGGCACGCCGCTGTCGCCCGCCGACCGCTGGGGACGCGCCGAGGCGCTGCAGTGGATGTTCTTCGAGCAGTACAGTCACGAGCCCTATATCGCGGTGGCGCGCTTCTGGCTCGCCTTCGCGCCGCAGGAAGCATTGGAGAAGAAGCGTCATCTGGTAGCCGAATGGCATGCGAAGGGCAATGCCGCGCTCGGGGTGATGCAGACGCATCTCGCGCGGCATGACTGGTTCGCGGGCGGGCGCTACTCAATTGCCGACATCGCGCTCTACGGCTACACCCATTGCGCCGCCGACGGCGGGTTCGACCTCGATGCCTATCCGGCGGTGCGGGCCTGGCTCGAGCGGGTCGCGGCGGAGCCCGGTCATATTCCCCTCGCCGAAGCCTGGTGAGCCGTCCGGCGCCGGTCAGACGGAGATCGCCAGACGCTCCGAGCCGTAGACCCGTGCGGTGACCGCGAGCATGAGTGCGGCGATCACGAAACCGCACAGCAGGCAGGTCGCGACCTGGACCGCCGTCATCGAGCCGCCCATCAGCAGCTCGGTAATGCCGATCTGCTGGCCGAGCAGCGGCACGGTGTACATCCACGGGGCCGTCCTCACGGGCAACAGGGTGAGCAGTACCGAGGGGAGCGCCGGCACCAGCATGAGGATGCCGAGGTAGGTCTGCGCCTCCCGGTAGCTCTTGGAGAATGCGGCCACGAGCGTCTGCAGCGCGGCGATGAGCAGCACCAGCGGCAGCATGAGCACGATCACCTCGAGGGCGAAGGCCGGTCCGAGGCCGAGGTCCATGCCGAGCTTCTCGGCGGGAATGAAGCGTCCCGCCAGGGTGAACGCCGTCACGCAGATCAGCAGGCTGCTCACCGAGAAGACGCAGATCGCCGCGATCTTGCCCAGCAGGATGCCCCAGCGCGGCACGGGATTGGCGAACAGCGGCTCGAGCGATTGCCGTTCGCGCTCGCCGGCCGTGAGATCGATGGCGAGGTACATGCCGCCGATGAACACGGTCAGCACGAAGAAGTAGGGCAGGATCGAGAACAAGGCGCCGGCGCGCGACTGCGGCGTCGACTGGTCGCGTTCATCGACGACCACCGGCCTGGCCAACGCGGGCGAGAGCCCGCGCGCGACGAGGCGCATGGCGCCGGTGAGGCGCGAGTAGCGCTCGAGAATGGCTTTCAGGCGGTTCACGGGCTGCTGCATGTCGCGTCGTGAGGAGTCGTAGTACACCTCGACCTGCGCCGGGTCGCCCTTGCTCCAGGATTTGCCGAAGTCAGCCGGAATGCGCAGTACGGCGGCCGCGTCGCGGTCGCGCACGGCCGCAATCGGATCGGCGACGGCGGGGAGCGGATCGAAGCCTTGCTGGCGCAGTGCCGCGAGGAGATTCGGGGCGTTGCTCGCGCCGATCACCGGCAGCTCGAGAGGCGCCTCGGCCTGGGTGACCTGGCGCGAGATCACGACGTTCATGACCATGACGAACATCAGCGGCGCGATCAGCGGGCCCGTGACCAGGGCGTTGATCAGGGTGCGCTTGTCGCGCAGGTTCTCGCGTACTTCCTTGACGAAGACGACCAGCGAGGGGTTCATGCCGCGAGCCCCTCGCCGCTGCCGATGATCTTCACGAACGCCTCCTCGAGATTGGACTCGCCGGTCTCGAGGCGCAGCGCCTCGGGCGATGCGTCGGCGACGACACGGCCTCTGGCGATCACGACGATGCGGTCGCAGAGCTGCGCGACCTCCTGCATGATGTGGCTCGAGAACAGCACGCAGCGCCCCGCGGCGCGCAAATCGCGCATGAACTGCCGCATGCGCCGCGTGGCCATGACATCGAGGCCGTTGGTCGGCTCGTCGAGGAGCACGTTCCGCGGCTCGTGTATCAGGGCGCGCGCGATCGCCGTCTTCACGCGCTGTCCCTGCGAGTAGCCCTGCGCGCGGCGATCGGCGAAGTCGCGCATCTCGAGCACTTCGATGAGCGCCTCGCGGCGGCGTGCGCCCTCGTCGGCCGGCACTCCCTGCAGCCGCGCGAAGTAGTCGATGTTCTCGCGCGCGCTCAGGTTCTTGTACAGGCCACGGGCATCGGGCAGCACGCCCAGCCGTCTGCGCACCGCGAGCGGATCGGCGGCGGAGTCGAGACAATCGACCAGCACCCGGCCGGCGTCCGGCCGCATCAGGGTATAGAGCATGCGCAAGGTCGTCGTCTTGCCGGCGCCGTTCGGCCCGAGGAGCCCCGTGATCTCACCGTCGCGCGCCGTGAAGCTGACACTGTCGACCGCCCGGATCGCGCCGAATGCCTTGTGCAGGTTCTCGACCTGGATCATGGCGCGGCTCCATTGAAGTCGACGAACGCCGGCATCGGCCCGAGGCGGTCGAGACAGCCGGCGTCGAGCTTCCCCGGGTCGGGATTGTCGATGAATTGCTCGATCACTTTCGGCATGCAGCCGCGCCCGAGAACGGCATGGCCCTGGCCCTTGAGAAGCAGATGCCGCGCGTTGCTCAAGCCCCGCATGATCTGGTCGCCGTACTCCGGCGGCGTGACGGGGTCGCGCGCGCCCGAGAGGATCAGGATGGGCTTGTCGCTGCGCAGCGGGGCGTGGAAGTCAGCGGGCCTCGCGCCGTGCGGCCAGAGGGCGCACTGTGCCTTGATTTGTTCGATGAGCAGATTCCCGAGCATCGTGCCGGCGTCCTGCGGCTGCGCGCGCAAATCGTCGGCGTCCTCGCTGCAGATGACGCTCATCCCCATGCCGCCGTTGATATCGCCGGCGAGATCGGCGGCCAGGAGCCGCTGCTGGCCGAGCAGCGGAGCGAAGTCACCGCGTGCGGCGGCATCGATCGAGAGCGGGAGCAGGGCGGCGGTCTCGGGCTCGTAGGCGAAGAGGCGCACGACTCCCACCAGCAGGTCGGGCGTCAGCATGCGCGAGACGGGCTCGAAAGTGCGCGGATCGCGGAACGTCACCTGGTGCGGATTCGCGCGCAGCCCGTCGCGGAGCTCATGGAGCGTTTGCATCGGATCGTTGAATGCCTTCTTGCAGGCCGGCGCGGCGCTGCAGTCGGCGAAGTCGCGCCTGAGCGCGGAATCCAGGCTGGCGGCGAAGCCCTCACCGAGGATGAGCTGATTGGGCGCCGGCGAATCGAGCACCGCGCTGCGTACCGCTTCGCTGTGGCGCATCAGGTATTGCTGCGCGACGCGAGTGCCGTAAGAGACGCCGATCAGGTCGAAACGGGGCGCGCCGAGCGCCCGACGCACCTTCTCGAGGTCCTCGACCGCGATGGTCGTGGTGTAGTAGCGCGGATCGGCCTCCTCCTGCACCTCCGCGAGACAGCCGGCGACTCTCCTGGCTGTCTCGTCCGGACTCGGCACGTCGCTCTCCGGGCTTTGCGCGCGCAGGGCCTCCGCAGTCTTCCTGCAGCTGAGCGGGTGCGAGCCGCCCGTGCCGCGCTGGTCGAGGAGCAGCACGTCGTGGTGCCTGAGCACGCCGGCGTACACGGCCGTGTCGGCGAAGGCCCGGGTAGCTGCCTCGCCGGGTCCGCCGGCCAGCAGGGCTACGATGTCGGCGTCAGGCTTCGCCGCGTCGCTGCGAATCACGGCCAGATGCAGGCCGATGTGGCGGCCCCCGGGTTGGGCGGGGTTCTCGGCGACATCGAAGTCCGTACACCACGCAGCCGTCGTCGCGCCGCTCAACAAATGCGGCAGCTCGCACGAGGTGAGGCTCAGCGTGCCGAGCTGCCAGTGTCGCGGCGGCGGTGGTTTCTCCGCCGGCGCTGAAGATAGCGCCGCCGGCACCGCCCGCGGCACGCTGCGTGCCCCGCCTGCGTGTCCGACATGCCTGCTGATGAGGTACTGCCGTACCAGCACGGCGGCACAGAGCGTCAGGAGGACAACGCGCAGAATCGTTCGACTCTTCATTACCACTGGCGTCACTTCTGGCGTTTCCGCGGCGCTCGAGCCGCAGGCGTAAGCATGACACAGGGAGTGAAGGACGGAGCCCGACTCTCCCCCGGCGCGGGCTTGCATTGAGGCGGGACGCCTTGTGATCATGCAGATATGCGTAGCGTCTTCGAGGCGGCCGGTGGACTCGGTGGTTTGTGCCGTCTTGCGGAGGCCTGGCACCAGCGGGTAATGGCCGACGCCGTGGTCAGTCATGCCTTCAGCCACGGCTTCCACCCTCAGCATGTCGAGCGCCTCGGTGCCTACTGGGCGGAGGCACTCGGCGGCCCCGGCACCTACTCCGATTCCTATGGTGACGAAACCGCTGTCGTCAGGATGCACAGCGGCAACGGGAGGCACGACGAAATGGATCGCCGTGCGATTGCCTGCTTCGATGAGGCCCTGGCGGATGCCGGATTAGCCGCTGACGCGGCTCTCCGCCAGGTGCTGCACGACTACTTCGCCTGGGCGACCACGACAACGATGGCGCGCTACCATCATTCTGCCGAGGATGTGCCCAGCGGCCTCAGCATCCCGCACTGGTCATGGGACGGACTTCAACCGCCGCAGGTTGCAACCGCTGACCCGCCATTTGCCTGATGCACCTGATCCACGATCCCCGGAGCCCCGCGGCGCCCCGTATCGATTTCGACCGGTTTCTCACCGTCGACATCCGGGTCGGTACCATCGTCGCGGCCGAAGCTTTTCCCGAAGCGCGCAAACCGGCGCTGAAACTGCGGATCGATTTCGGGCCCGGTGTCGGCGTGAAGCAGTCGAGCGCGCAGCTCACGCGGCACTACGCAGCCGCGGCGCTCATCGGACGCCAGGTCGCCGCAGTGGTCAACTTCCCGCCACGACAGATCGGCAAGTTCGTTTCCGAGGTCCTGACGCTCGGCTTTCCGGACGAGAATGGCGAAGTCGTGTTGTTTTCCCCGGATCGCCCGGTGCCTGACGGCGCGCGGCTGTTCTGACCGTCCGGCTGTCGTCCGCGCGCGATCAAGTGAGCGTGTCGGTGCCGGAGCTCACGCGCCGGCGCTTCCTCCCGTGTACTTGTGCTCGCTGCGCGCGCCCCAGCGGTACAGATCCTCGTTGCCGCAATGCGGACACTTGAGCGCGGCAAGCTGGTCGTCGGGTCCGGCCGAGGCGGGCTTGCTCTCTGCTGGTGCGGGCGCGACGGCAATGACGAGCCCGCACGACTTGTTCTTGCACAGCCAGCCGACGTAAGGATTGCCCGGGACCATCTGATGCGGCACGCTGACCTCGACGTGGCGCAAGCCCGGTGACGTCACGGCTCTGCGTACCGGGGTTCCCAGGCTCTTGGATGTACGTTTGATTGCCACTGGTGCCTCTCCGCATTAGCAGTTTCGAGAGCCTACCGCAGCCACCTGCCAGCGCCAATTCAAAGGTAGTGGAGCCATCCGGGACGAGCAGGCCGCGGCCGTCTATTTTCTCATCTCGCGGCAAACCTCGTCCTTCACGAAAACCGGGCCGCCTTCGTCGTTGCCGACCCTCACCTGCACAATCTTGCCGTAGAGATCCGCGGGAACGTCCCTGGGCAGCCCGAGGCTCACGTTCTTGCCACGCTCACGCATCATCTGCGCGTAGTCTTCAGGGGAAGTGGGCACCCGCGGCAACTTTTCCGCCTCGACCAGAATCCTCAGGTCGATGCAGCCTTCTTCGCGTGATAACAAATACCAGGTTGCCTGCTGTGCAGAACCTGCGAGCGGTAGCAGCAGAATCAGCGGTGGAAGTAACGAACGCATCATGTCGCAACTCTACCCTCGTCGATCGCTGCCAGTCAGGGGCCCCGCCGCCGGGGCTGACGCTCCTTCTCCACCGAGCGCAGATAGCCTGCGCCGCCGAGCTCGCCCATCTGCCCGAGGATCCAGTCGCGCCGCTCGAGCACATAGCTCGAAGGCCGCTCGGCATGCAGGCGCAGCGGGTTCGGCAGCACGGCCGCGAGCAGCGCCGCCTCTTCGGAGGTGAGGCGACCCGCGGGCTTGCCCCAGAAGCGCTGCGCCGCCGCCTGCACGCCGTAGATGCCGTCGCCGAACTGCGCGACGTTGAGGTACATCTCGAGGATGCGCTCCTTGGGCCACAGCGTCTCGATCAGCACCGTGAACCAGGCCTCGAATGCCTTGCGCACGAAGCTGTGTCCCGGCCACAGAAACAGGTTCTTGGCGACCTGCTGCGAGATCGTGCTCGCGCCGCGCAGCCGCTTGCCGCGCTCGCTGTCCCGCACCGCCTCGCGGATCGAGTCGAAGTCGAAGCCGGCGTGGAACGGGAACTGCTGATCCTCGGAAGCGATGACCGCGACGGCGGCGTTGGGCGAGATGTGCTCGAGGCTCACCCAGCGGTAATCGGTCCGATAGCTGCGCTGATTCGCGAGCGCCGCCTGCGCGGCCGCCTCGAGCATGAAGGCGCTGGTGAGCGGGTGCAGCCAGCGCAGAGTGAGCACCGGGACCGCGGTCAGCAGCAGCCACAGGAGCAGTAGGGCGCCCAGCCACCGCAGCAGCCGCAGGGTTAAGGATCGTCTGCGCGACGCCAAGGTCAGGCGGCTTACGCGGGCTCGAGGCGGCGCGCCGACACGATCACGACGTCCTCGAGCGGCGCGTCCTGGTAACCCTTGCGCGTGCCGGTGCCGACAGCCGCGATCTTGTCGATGACCTCCATGCCTTCGGTCACCCGGCCGAACACGGCGTAGCCGAAGTCGCGCGGGCCGTTATCGAGAAAGGCATTGTCCTTGAGGTTGACGAAGAACTGCGAGGTGGCGCTGTTGACGTCGCTGGTGCGTGCCATCGAGAGCGAGCCGCGGGTGTTCTTCAGGCCGTTCTTCGCTTCGTTGCGGATCGGCGTGCGGGTCTTCTTGTTGGCGAAGTCCGCCGTCAGGCCCCCGCCCTGGATGACGAAGCCGGGCACGACCCGGTGGAAGATGGTGCCGTCGAAGAAGCCGTCGTCGACGTACTTGAGGAAGTTCTCGACCGTAACGGGCGCTTCCTTCGGGAACAGCTCCACCGTGAAGCCGCCGTGCGAGGTTTCGAATCTGATCATCGTCGTCCTTCCGTCATCCGCTCGTGTCCGGCCAGATCGCGATGCGAGCGTACGTGAGCGAAGCCGGCGGCGACAAGCTCGGCGCGCACCTGCGCTCCCTGACCGGCGCCGTGCTCGAGCAGCAGCCAGCCGCCCGGCTCGAGGTGCGCGGCGGCGCCGCGCGCCAGGATACGCAGCGCCGCGAGCGCATCGCCCCCGGGTGGGGTGAGCGCGACCGGCGGCTCGAAGGCGAGAGCGGGCGCCTCGAGCGCCGGGTCGTCTGCGGCGACATAGGGCGGGTTGCTCACGAGCAGATCGAAGCGCGCCGCGGCGAGCGGCTCGAACCAGCTCCCGGCGAGGAACTCGATGCCGGTCGCGCCGAGCGCGGCGGCATTGGCGCGCGCCACGGCGAGCGCGGCCGCCGACACGTCGGTGGCGACGATGCGCCAGCCGGGCCGCTCGCGCGCAAGCGCCAGGGCTATGGCGCCGCAGCCGGTACCGAGGTCGGCGGCCCGTGCGGCGCCGGCCGGCCCCAGGATGAGCGCACGCTCCACCAGGAGATCGGTCTCGGGCCGGGGGATCAGTACCGCCGGCGTCACCGCGAGCTCGAGTGACCAGAACTCACGCCGGCCCGTGAGATAGGCGAGGGGCTCGCCGGCGGCGCGACGGCCGACGAGCGCGAGGAAGCTCGCCGCGGCCGGGGGCTCGACCACAGCCTCCGGGTGCGATTTCAGCCGGGCGCGCGGGGTGGCGAGCACGTGCGCCAGCAGCAGCTCGGCGTCGAGGCGCGCGCTGGCGGCGGGGCCGGCCAGGGTGCGTGCGCCGGCGGCGAGCAGAGTGGCGATGCTGGCGGCTGTCATATGCTCTCGTCGGCAACAGCGCTAAGATGTTGGTATGTCGGAAACATTGTATCCGCCACCGCGTCCGCTGAGCGTTGGTGAGGTCCTCGACCTTTCGTTCCGCATCTACCGCCGCACGTTCGTGAAGTGCCTGGTGTTCGGCGGACTGGTGGTGGTGGCCAACTGGCTGCCCAACCTGTACGTCATCGCGCGCGGCCAGACGGTCGTGCAGTCGGTGGTCAGGCCGCAGTCCGATCCGGGATACCTGGCGGCGGCATTCATCGGCATGCTGCTCGCCCTGGTGTTCCCGTTGGCCATCATCTACCGCCAGTACCGGATGGTCACGGGCCAGGCGACCGGCGGCGAGCTGCCGCGCGCCCTGCGGCTGCTCGGCCGGGTCATCCTCACCCTGATCCTCTATTTACTGGTGGGGATCGCGTGCGGACTGCTGATCGTACCTGCCTTCTTCACCGGCGGGTTGACGCGTTACCTGCTCGTCGCGGTGCTGCTGCTCCCCATGGCCTACGTCCTGGTGCGGCTGATGTGCGCCTTCACCGCCATGGTGATCGAGGACACGGGCGCCACGGGGAGTCTGGCCCGCAGCTGGGAGCTCACCGGCGGCAGTGTGTGGCGGCTCACGGCCATATATACCGTGGCGGTTTTTCTGCTGCTGGTCCTGTACATCGTCATCGGCTCGCTGACCGCCTTTCTGTACGCGGTGCTCGGCAAGGGCGACGTCGCGCTGATCGCGGCCGGCATCGGCGTGGTGACCGTGGCGGCGGGCGCGCTCGCGAGCCCCTATTACTCGGCGCTCGGGCTCGCGGTCTTCGGAGACCTTGTGGTGCGCAAGGAAGGCGCCGACCTGTCGCAGCGCATCAGCGCCTCCTGACTCGTGGCGCGCGCACTCCTCGCGCTGCTCTTGATGATCGCGGGGACGGCGTACGCGCGCGAGCCGGATGCGCTGGCGGCGCTCGAGACTTGCGCCGGACAGCTCGATCCGGAGCTCGACCTGGGCTACGAGCGCATCGCGGCGCGCTGCCCCGACCTCGCCGCGACGCTCGAGCACAGCCCATGGGCGGCCTGGCTGCCCGCCGGCTGGAAGGAGCCCCGCAATCAGCTGAGCGCGGCGGGCCTGCGCGCCCTGCACGATGCACTCGTGCGCGAAGGCCCGGCGGTGAGCGCGGGCGCGACCGCCGCAGCCGGGCCCGCGCTGCACCCCGAGCAGGTACGCGCCGTGCTCGAGCGCGTTCTGCGGCCGCAGCGCGCCGAGCAGGGCTGGTGGGCGCGCTTCAAGCGCTGGCTCCGCGAGATCCTCACGGCACCGCCGCAGGACGAGAGCAGCCACTGGTGGCGGCGCCTGCTGGGGGATGTATCCACGGACCGGGCGATGTTGCGCGTGGTCGCGGGGCTTGCGATCGCGCTGCTCGTCGGCCTCGCCATCGCGGTCGTGATGAACGAGCTGCGGGTCGCGGGGCTGCTGCGGCGCCAGCCTGGCTCGAGGCGCGCGCCCGGTGCGGGCCGCGCGGCGCGCGGCGGTCCGAGCCTGAGCGACCTCGAGGGCGCCGATCCGCGCACGCAGCCGGCGCTGCTGCTCGAGCTGATCGCCGCCCGGCTCGCCTCGCTCGACCGGCTGCCACCGCCACGCGCCTTCACGGTGCGCGAGCTGACCCGGCGTGCGCTCCTTGCGGATGAGGCCGCGCGCGTGCGCCTCGCGGAGCTGGAGGCGGTCAGCGAGCGCGTGCGCTACGCCGCGGGTGCCGTGGCCGCGCCGGTGCTCGAGACCGCACTGCGCGGCGGACGCGAGCTGCTTAGCGACCTCGAGGCTCCCCCGGCTGTGGAGGCCGCGTAGTGCACGAGCGGCTGACTACGCTCGCACTGGCGCTCGCGGCGCTGCTCGTGTTCCTCACTTTGTTCGTGCATGCAGAGGGTCCGCCCGGAAGAGGTGTATCGGTGCCGACCAGCGCGGACCGCGAGCAGAGCGGGCTGCTGGGTGCCTTCACGTGGCTGAGCGAGGAGGGAGTGCGCACCCGTGCGGTGCGCGAGCGTTTCACCGTCCTGCCGCGGCTGCGCGATCTGCCCGCGCGCGGCAACCTGCTGATCGTCACCCTGCCGGGCGCGGTACCGTTCCGCTCCGACGAGGCTGCCGCTCTCGATCGCTGGCTGCGCCAGGGCAATACGCTCCTCGTGCTGGCGGCGCTTGCCGACCGGCCGGCGTGGGCGCGCGACCCCGGCGTGCTCGACAGCGATCTGCATCTCGTCACCGGGCTCGAGAGCGAGAGCGTGCATCCGGCGCGCCCGGCGCGTGGCAGGTCCGGGAGCGAGGCGCGCCGGGATGCGGGCGACGATGCCGCGACGGGGCTGGCGCGCGAGATGCGCCTGCTGCTCAAGCCCGAGCGCGAAACGCTGCTGCCGAACCGGGCACACCGCTATCTCGAGGGCGTCGGCAGCCTCGCGGGGTTCTCCGAATACGTGCCGCGGGGCTGGAAGCTGAAGCTGCCGCGCGACGGCTTTCCGCTGTGCCTCGCGCACGTGGCGGCGGCGGGTGGCTGCGGGCTGTGGCTGCTCGAGGACGCCAACGGCACCATCGTGCTGAGCTCCTTCGGCTCGTTGCTCGGCAACCGTGCCCTCGGGGAGGGCGACAACGCGAGGCTGCTCGCCAACCTGGTGCGCGCCAGCGTCGCCGCCGGCGGCGCGGTGCTCTTCGACGATCAGCACCAGGGACTCTCCGAAACCTACGACCCCGACAGCTTCTATCGCGACCGGCGGCTGTACCTGACGCTCGGCATCCTGGCGGCGGTGTGGCTGGTATGGGTGCTGGGCGGAACGCGCCTCACCGCGCCGGCGGCGCCACCGCCGCCGCAGGGCGAGGCGGACCTGGTGCGCTCGACCGGCGCCTTTCTCGCGCGGGTGCTGCGGCCGTCGGCTGCCGCGCGGCGCATGTTCGAGCATTTCTTCGAGCGCCTGCGGCGTACGCTGCGCGAACCGACGCGCGATCCGTCCCCGTACTGGGAGTGGCTGGAGAACAACCCGCGCCTCACCCGCGCCGACGTGGCGCAGCTGCGGGCCTGGTACGCCGACGCCTACTCCGACACCAGGGTGCCGCTCATGCGCCTGCACAACCTCATCGTCCGGACCGAAATGCAGGTGTCCGCATGAGCTCGAAAGTCCAGCAACTGCAGGCGACGCTTGCGCACGAGCTCGGCGGGGTCGTCATCGGCGCCGAGGCGGCCGTCCCGTCGCTGGTGATCGCGCTGGTGTCGCGTGGCCACGTGCTGGTGCAGGGCGTGCCCGGCCTCGGCAAGACACTGCTGGCCAAGACGCTGGCGCGCACCCTGGGCGGGGACTTCAAGCGCATCCAGGGCACCGCCGACCTGATGCCGAGCGACATCATCGGCGTGCACGTGTTCGACGAGGCGTCGCGCAACTTCGTCTTCCGCCCCGGTCCGCTGTTCGCGGACGTGGTGCTGGTCGATGAGATCAACCGCGCCGGGCCCAAGACGCAATCGGCGTTGCTCGAGGCCATGGAGGAGAGGCAGGTGAGCCTCGAGCGCGCCGTGCTGCCGTTGCCGCCGGACTTCCTGGTGCTGGCGACGCAGAACCCTCGCGAGTTCGAGGGCACTTACCCGCTGCCCGAGTCGCAGCTCGATCGCTTCATGCTGCGCATCGACATCGACTATCCGCCGCGCGCGGCCGAGGCCGAAGTGCTGGCCCGCTATGGCGGCCTGGTGACGGGCAGCGCGGCCGCCGGCGCGCAGGTGGCCCGGCTCGGCGGCGCGCTGCCCGAGGAGGCGCGCGCCGATGCCGAAGGCGTGCACGTGGCGGAGGCTCTCGGCGGCTACATCCTCGACCTGGCGCACGCCTCGCGGCGCCACCCGCGCCTGACGCTGGGACTCTCGACGCGCGGCGCACTGGCGCTGCACAAGGCGGCACGCATCACCGCGGCCATGCGTGGCGCGGAGTTCGTGACGCCCGACGACGTGAAGGAGGTGGCGCCGGCGGTCATGGCGCATCGCCTGGTGCTGACGCCGGAAGCAGCCCTCGAGGGAGTGAGCGACGTCGACTTAGTGCGCGCGCTGCTCGCCGAGACGCCGGTGCCGCGCTAGGCGCGCCGACGATGCACCTCGCGCGCCGTGGCTACGTGCTGGTGCTGCTGACCGCGGTGCTGGCGGTCGTGGCTGTGTGGTCCGACGACTGGCAGCTGCGCTGGTGGTGGCAGATACCCGCCGCGGCGCTGCTGTTCGGCCTGGCGCTGGAGAGCGTGTGGGCGCAGCGCCGGCCGCCGGCGGCCGCACTCGCCATCGCGCCGCGGGTCTACCTCGGGCGCCCGCTCGATGCGGCCTTCACGTTCGCCAACGGCGCGCGGCGGCCGCTCACGCTCCAGTATGCACCGCGGACCCCGCCCGGTTTCGCGCCGCGCGAGGAGGTGCGCCGCATCGTCGCGCCTGCGGGCGGGAGCGTTGCCGATGCGGTCACGCAGCTGCCGGTGCGGCTCGGCCCGCAGTCCTGGCCGGCGCTGCCGGCGCGACTCCTCGGGCCGTTCGCGCTCGCCTGGTGGTCGCGGCGCCTCCCCGGAGAGGCGCAGGTGCTGGTGGCGCCCGATGCGCTGCGCCGCCTGGTGCGCACGCGCGGCCTGGCGGGCGGTGCGCGCGCGCGGCGCGTGGTCGGCGCCGGCGCCGAGCTGCACCAGCTGCGCGACTACCTGCGCGGCGATCCGCCAGCCCGCATCGACTGGAAGGCGAGTGCGCGTGCCGGTTCCCTGGTGACGCGCGAGTACAGCGAGGACCAGCACCTCGACGTGCTGGTGGCGGTCGACGCGGGGCGGTTGAGCCGGCTGCGCTGCGGCGAGCTCGACCGTTTCGGCCTGTACGGCAACCTCGCGGCGCGCCTCGCCGAGGTCGCCACGCAGCACGATGACCGCATCGGCCTGGTCGTATACGCCGATCGCGTGCTCGCGGTTCGCCCGCCGGCGCGCGGGCTCGCCGCCACGACGGGCGTGCGTCACGCGCTCGAGCGCAGCAGCGTGCAGGCGGCCGAATCTGATCCGACCGCGGCGGCGGTCACCATCCGCGGTCTGCTGCGCCACCGCGCGCTGGTCATCCTGCTCACCGATCTCGACGACGCCAGCGTCGCTCACCAGCTCTCGCGCGCCGTGCGGCTGCTCGCGCCGCCGCACCTGGTGCTGGTGGCGGGTGTGCAGAGCGGCGAGATCGCACAGCTCGCGCGCAGCTACGCACGCGACTGGCTGGATCCCTACGTGAGTGTCGCGGCGGCCGAGCACGAGGCACGCACCGTCGGCCAGCGCGCGCTGCTCGCGCAGCTCGGCGCTCCGGTGGTGGCCGCGCCGGCGGCGCGGCTCGAGGAGGAGCTGTTCGCGCGCTACGAGGCGCTGCGCCGCGCGCGGCGCATCTAGTTTGAATTGGCTGAAATCGCAGGACGCGATTTCAGCAGACATCACTTCGATTGCCGCCGGCAAAAAGCGTGGTTTTTGCCGGCTGCGCATCGGGGAGCGAGTTCAGCAGACTAGGCGAGTCGGCGGCGGGGCCACAG